>JBEIQZ010000444.1:0-5355 GCA_040376255.1 Alphaproteobacteria bacterium | reverse complement strand
CCCGTCCACCCCGCCCCCGGCCGCGCCGCCCCCTGCGCCGACTGGCCCGCCCCGCCCGGCGACGTCACCGCCCTGCTGTTCACCTCCGGCACCACCGGGCGCGCCAAGGGCGTCCCCCAGACCTTCACGATGTGGGAGCGCAACCTCGACGCGCTCGCCGCCGCCTGGGAGATCACCCCGGCGGTGCGGCTCTGGCTCATGCTCCCCATGTTCCACACCCACGGCCTCGTCCTCGGCCTCCACGGCATGCTCCTCGCCGGGGCCTCCGCCCGCGTCGGCGCCCGCTTCGAGCCCGACAGCCCCCCGCCCGACGTCACCGACCTCTACGGCGTCCCCACCTTCTACAACCGCTGGCTCCCCCGGATGCAGGCCGACCCCGCCGCCTTCCGCCGCCTGCGCCTGATGGTCAGCGGCTCGGACGGCCTCCCCGCCGCCCTCTCCGACGCCGTCCACGCCGCCACCGGCCACCGGCTCCTCGAACGCTACGGCATGACCGAGACGGTGATGATCGCCTCCAACCCCCTCCACGGTGAGCGCCGCCCCGGCACCGTCGGCCAGCCGCTCCCCGGCGTCGAGGTGCGGATCTTTGAGGGCGAGATCCAGGTGCGCGGGCCCTCAGTGTTCTCAGGCTACCAGCCCCGCCCCGACCCCGCCGCCTTCGCCGACGGCTGGTTCCGCACCGGGGACGCCGGAGAGTGGTCGGACGGCTACCTGAAGATCGTCGGCAGGAAGAAGGAGCTGATCATCGTCGGCGGCGTCAACGTCTCGCCCGCCGAGGTGGAGACCATCCTGCGCGGCCTCCCCGGCGTCGCAGAGATCGGCTGCTGCGGCCTGCCTGACCCCGACCTCAATGAGATCGTCGCCGTCGCCGTGGTGCCGGACGGCACAAAGAGCGGGGCCGAGGTGCGGCAGATCGTCGAGGAGGCGGGGCGCGAGCGGCTGTCAGGGCTGAAGCGGCCCCGGCGGATCGCGGTGGTGGAGGCGCTGCCGAGGAACGCGCTGGGGAAGATGCAGCGGGGGCGGCTGAAGGAATTTTTTTAAGGCTTCTCCGGCCACCAGAACTGCGCGCTGATCCCCGCCGCCCCCAACCCCCACAGCCCCCACGCCCCGACGCTCAGCGCGTCCGCCCGTTTTCCCGCCGCGAAGAAGCCCTCCTCGTCGCAGAGGCTCCCGTTGAGGCAGCCGTTGTACAAAAGCTTGCTCTCCTCGCCCTGCGTGTACGCCGCCCACGCCATCGCGCCGCCGCCGAGGATCAGGGTTGCGCCGCCGACGATCCAGCCGGGGAAGGGGTGGCGGGGCGCGTCGAGGTCGATGGTGGCGGGGAGGCCGCTCTGGAGGAGCGCCTGCTGGCCGTCGGCGGGGGCGATGACGGCGGCGTACAGCACGCGGTCGTCGGTGGTGCGCACCTGGACGACGTGCGGGCCGGCGGGGACGGCGGCGGGCCAGGAGTCGTACATGCGCCCGTCGATGTAAGCGGGGGTGGCCGGGTCGAGGGAGATCTGGGAGAGGCCGTCGAGGGCGGCGGCGCGGAAGGCGGCGACGGTGTCGGGGCCGAGCTGCAGCTCAGGCTCGGGCTGGATGGCGCGGCTGCTGACGTAGAAGGGCGCGGCCTCTGTCGGCTTCCCGAGCAATTGGAGCGTGGCGCCCCGGTAGAGCAGGTAGCGGGCGACGAGCTCCGGGTAGCCGGGGGCGCAGCCGAGGGCGTCAGTGGCGTCGTCCATCGCGACGACCGCCTCGCCGGGCTGCTGGAACAGCAGCGCCTCCCGCCAGGCGTCGAGGGTGTCAGGGAGGGAGGGGCAGCGCGCCGAGGCAGCCGCGATCAGGAACAGCAGCATCCGGCGAAGGTAACACGTTTGCGCCTTATTCTGTCTGATCGCGGGATCGGTGGATCGTCACGACCCGCCCGATCATCGACGGATCGATGCGTAGATCGCCGGGATCGGTGAGCTCCAGCCGACGACCGACGCCCTGAAGGATCTTCACCCCTTCTGTTGTGCGGACGAAACCTTTGCTGCGGAGCGTATGAAAGGGGCGCAACCATGTGAGCAATTCCTCCGCGCCGAGCCCGTCCGGGGGGCGGAGCTCGGTGGAGGTGAAGTGTTCGGCGTGGTGGTCGTGGCCGTGGTGATCGTGATCGTGGCCGTGATCGTGGCTGCCGCCATGATCGTCGCGGGGGCGGGGATCGGCGGGGAACAGCAATTCCGGGTCGATGTCGCCGTGGCTGGCGCAGAGCACAGGCGCCTCGGCGTGGAGGGCATGGAGGTGGGCGCGGAGGGCAGGGATGCGGGCGGGGGGGACGAGGTCGGTCTTGTGGAGGATGAGCAGGTCGGCGGCGGAGATCTGATCCTCGAAGGTCTGCTGCGCGGGGTGGGGAGTACCGTGGATCAGGCTGTCATCCAGGGCGGATGCATCGACGACCACAATGACCGCCTCGTCCCCGACCCAGGCTGAGACGGGCGGGCGGTAGAGGTTGAGCTGGGTCTCGAAGGGGAGGGCGACGCCGCTGGTCTCGATGATGATGCGGTGGGGGTCGGTGCGCTGGCGGATCAATTCCATCGTCTCGACCAGCTCATCGGAGAGCTCGCAGCAGATGCAGCCGCCCGCCAGCTCGACGAACCGCTGCTCCCCGTCGCCGAGCAGCGCGGCGTCGATCCCGAGCTCCCCGAACTCGTTGGAGATCACACCCACCCGCAGCCCGCGCCGCTGCCCGTCTTCGAGGAGCCTGCGGACGAGGGTGGTCTTGCCGCTGCCGAGGAAGCCGGAGACGATGAGGACGGCGACCTTCGGCACCATCAGAGCATCCCGAAGAAGGAGGCGACGGCGCGATCCCACTCCTCCGGCCCGGCAGCCGGGGGGCGTCCCTCCCAGCGGCAGCGGTGGACGACCTGGATGAGCAGGTCGCGCGGGTAGGAGACGCGGAGGGGGCGGTTGGCGTCGAGGAAGTGTTTCTTCAGCATCTCTTCGACAGATGCCTGGATTGTGGAGATGTTGGCGCGCTCGGCGAGGCTCATCACCAGGCTGATGAACTCCTCCGGGGTGGGGTCGGGCAGGGTGAGCTTGTGCGGGATGCGGCGCAGGAACGTCTCCTCGCCGCTGCGGCGCAGCTCCAGGTTTGAGGCGAAGATCAGCATCGCCCCGAAGGCGACGGGGAACTTGCGTCCGTCGGGGAGCCGCAGGAAGTCGCGGCGCTTCTCCAGCGGCTGGATCCAGCGGTTGAGGAGGATCTGGGCGTCGATGCGCTGGCGCCCGAAGTCGTCGATGACCAGCGCGCCGCCGCCGGCCTTGAGCTGCAGCGGGGCGTCGGCGATGCTGGTGCGGGCGTCCACCTGGATGTCCAGCATCTCCAACGTCAATTCGGCCCCGACCACCACGCTGGGCCGGTGGATCAGCACCCAGCGCCGATCCGAGCCTGCCGGGCGCGCGCCGCGCGTCACCGCCTGGTGCCAGGCCGGATCGTAGAGCTTGACGAGCTGCCCGCCCATCAGCACCGAGTAGGGGATCCAGATGGCGTCCCCGAAGCTGCGGCTGATGCGCTCGGCGATGGCGGTCTTGCCGTTGCCGGGGCTGCCGAACAGGAACAGCGCGTGGCTCCCTGCGACCGCCGGGCCGAGCCGGTTCAGCAGGCGCTCGCTGATCAGCAGATCGGCCAGCGCCTGCCGCAATTCGTCCGGCCCCGGCGGCGCGCCCCACGGCGCCTGATCGTAGACGCTCTGCTCCCAGACCTCAGCGCCCACCGGGGCCGGGCCGACGTAGGTGGAGAGCGCCCGCGCCTCGGCGGCCCGCGCGCGCCCCAGATCGGTCAGCTCATACAGGAAGTCTCCCGCCCCGGTCGAGGACTTGTGCTGGACGAGCCGCTGCGCGCGCAGCGTGTCCAGCAGCTCCCGGCACAGCGAGATCGGCAGGCACAGCTTCGCCGCCAGATCCCGCCCCAGCATCGCCGTCTCCATCAGCAGCAGCTTCAGCAGGATCGGCTCCGCCGCCGAGGGGTCGATGTCCATCTCCTTCCAGGTCTGTGGCTCGTGCGGAAAGAACGCTTCCGGTATGTTTCCTGCAGTGGTCATGACCTTCTCCGACAGATACGCCCCGCATCCAGTGTATCCGGTACAGGATGCACCGGTGGAGGATGGATGGGGCTGCTCTCACGTATCCGGCAACGGCTCTCCCGGCGCGGACAGGACGATCAACAGGGTGCGCGCACCGGCCATCGGCCAGGGATCGGCGCGCGGTGGACCCCGGCGATGGAGAAGGAGTGGGAGGAGCTGCCCGAGCAGGTCGACGCCTCGCTGAAGAAGGTCGGCTCCGCCATCGTCGGGAGCTGGGAGGTCGGCGCGGCTGAGCTGGCGCGCGTCCTCGTCGGCCACCCGCAGGATCGCGCCTGGATCGAGCGCTACTCGGACGCGCTGGTGCCGGGCCTCGCCCCCTGGCAGGATCTCCACAAGGGGTGCAGCGCCGCGATGGCGCAGGCGCTCGCCGACGCGAAGCGATCCGGCGATCTGCTGGCGGTGCAGCCGCCGCTGCTGGAGCTGATCCGGACGCTCCCCCGCCGCGCCGATGAGGGTTTTCTGAAGACCGTCGCCTACCTGGAGCCGATGATCGCCGGCACCGCCGACCCCGCCGCCCTGCGCGCCTTCCTCCAGACCGGCGGCCCGGAATTGCGCCAGAGCGCGGAGCAGAACATGGAGGTCCTGCGCGCCGGGCTGGCGCGGCTGCCGGAGGCCCCCACCCTGTTCGACGGCGTCTGTACGCCCTTCGATGACTGGCAGGCGGCGATGTGCCGGGACGTCGAGATCCGCCTGGATCGGCTCTACCGCCGCCTCGTGGCAGACATCAAGGCGGCACGGTGATCCCGATGCTGTCGCTGCACCTGCTGATCGCCGCCGCCGCCGCCGCCGAGCCGGGCCTCGACGCGCTCGCCCGCTCCCTGGAGGGCGATGTCGCCGCGCTCCGGGGCTGGGAGTGGAAGGCGCCCGTCCAGCACTCCGTCCAGACCGTCGAGCAGATGAAGGCCGCCCTCTCCGCCGACTCCGATATTCCCCCGGAGACGACGCAGATCCTCGCCCTGCTCGGCCTGATCCCCGCCACCTACGATCTCCGCGCCTCTGTCGACGCCCTCGTCGGGGAGCAGGTCGCCGGGTACTACGATCCGGAGAGCAAGTCGCTGGTCATGGTCGACCGCTACCTGGGCTCCGGGGGCGGGGAGCCGGACGTGATGGCAAAGATGCTCATGGTGCATGAGCTCGCCCACGCGCTCGACGATCAGTATGTCGATCTCCAGTCATTTTTCCCTAAGCAGGCGACCTTCGATCAGCAGATCGCCTACCGGTCGCTCGTCGAGGGCTCCGCCTCCGCATCGAT
>JBEIQZ010000102.1:0-13871 GCA_040376255.1 Alphaproteobacteria bacterium | reverse complement strand
GACGAACAGAGAATATCGGTATACCAGATTCTCTATTGACGACCCTTCGCCCCGTTTACGTCCCTTCGCCCCCCTGGGGGAGAAGGTGGCCCGGAGGGCCGGATGAGGGGCGTACCGGCACAGCATTGCCATCCCTTCGCCCATCCGGGGAGTAAGGGCTCCCCTGTCAGCCGCGCCGCCGCCGGAGCAGCCCCGCCACCCACGCCAGCCATAGACCGCCGCCTGCCGTGCTGCACCCCTTCTCTTCGGCAGGTTGCGGCTCTGTTGCCTGTTGCGGCTCCGGCTCCTGAGTTGTGAAGCTCCAGGAGAGCGCCGGGGAGGCCGTTCCGTCGATGTACGGCATGCCCGCCGCGATCTCGACGGTGTAGTCGGCATCGACAAGCCAGTCCTGCTGCGGCTGGATGTGGAGGATGTGGGAGCTGTAGCCGTAGAACACCCAGGCGTCGAAGGGGACGACGCCCTCAGGGCCGGTGACGGTGATGAGCGCGGGATCGAGGAGATCGGTGTCGATGCCGCGCGGGAAGACGGCGCTGAGGCGGGACTCGACGAGGGTGTGATCCCGCTCCGCCTGCCAGCCGCCGTCTGAGGGGAAGGTGGCGAGCGGGCCGGTCTGCTGGAGCGCGCCGGTCTGGAGCAATTCCCAGCGGCGCTGCCAGTAGCCCGCGACGATGACGCCCTCGCAGGCGGGGGTGCCGG
Organism: Alphaproteobacteria bacterium; assembly: GCA_040376255.1. Lineage (GTDB taxonomy): Bacteria > Myxococcota_A > UBA796 > UBA796 > SXON01 > JBEIQZ01. Next base: position 13,175 of record JBEIQZ010000102.1, on the reverse strand, counting down.
GGACATCCGGATCGGTGAGGTGGGCGGAGGCCCAGGGGAACCACGCCTCGTAGCGGGCCACCGTCTCCGGCACCTGCGACATCCCGCCGACCCCGGCGACGGCGATGCGGAGCAATTGCTGGCCGGTCTGGAGGAGATCCAGGGTGACGGGATGTCCGGCCTCTTCGAACAGCTGCAGGAAGGTGTCGTAGGGAACCCAGTCGTCGGGCGGCACGAGCGGGCCGACGAGGGAGGCATAGACGACGTCGGTGGACTCGTCCATGCTCAGGTTTGCCCAGTCGGACTCGTGATCGTGCTGCCGCGACCGCTCCATGTAGAGCGCGTCATAGACCTGATCGGCCATCCCGTGCGAGGACATGCCCATCAGAAACGCGACGTGGAGCGCCATCGCGTCGCTGTACGGCGCCTGCTCCTGCGCCGCGATCCACGCCATGTAGCGATCCTGGAACGGCTCCCAGTGCGCCATCTCCCCGTAGCCGTCGCTCTGCGGGTAGCCGCCGTCCGGGAACATCGTCCCGTTCAGCAGCGCCTCCCGCAGATCCTCCCGCGTCAGAAAATCCCGCAGCTCCCCTGGCGGCAGGTGCTCCAGCGCATGCAGGCTGATGTGCGAGTGGGTGGTCTGCCCGTTGGCGGCGGCGGACGGGATCGAGGAGAGCAGCGGGAGGAGCGCGCAGAGCAGCATGCCCCTGCTCTAATCCACCACCATCACCTCGTCGCGTGACACCTTCTGCATCAATGCCGTCAGCGCGTCGCCCCGCTCCTTGTCGCCGCGCCAGATGTCGCGGAGCTGGCTGATCAGATCCTTCGCCCGCCGGAAGGCGGTGATGAGGTCGCCGGTCAGGTCGGTGCTGGCCTCGATGAAGGTCATCAGCTCTGCGAACGGCTTGCCCTCCGCCCACATGCGCCCGAACGGGATCATCTCCGGACACCAGGTGACCTCCTGCTTCGTGATCGCCTCGGCCTCGCGCACGATGGGGCTGATCCGGATGCGCGTGGCGACCGAGGCGATGGCCGCCTCAGGGCCGCGCATCTTGTAGCGGATGTACACGTCGCGCGGGAAGTCCCGGTTGAGCGCACAGCAGACGCCGAACAGGATCTCCGGTGACAGGTCGTCGAGGTGGCCGCCCAGGAACAGCTCGGTGACAAAGATGTCCTCGATCTGGATGTACTTCAGCGCCGTCGCTCCGGCGTTGAAGCTGCGATCCTCTGCCAGATAGCCGAACTTCTGCAGGAAGCCGACCCGCGCCTCGAACTCCTCCCAGCTCTTGGCCCGCATGCCGATGGCCTTGGCGAGCTCCTTGTGGGCGAGCTTCTGCGCGCCCTTCTCAGCGGACTGCTGCTGCTCCAGCGCGCGCTCCTCCATGTCGGAGGCGCGGCGCGCCCGCGTCCAGCTTAAGAACGAACGGTCGACGAGCGTGCGGATCTTGTCGTAGGAGTAGCGCTCCAGCAGGTTGACGATGGAGTGAAAAGAGAGCGAGAAGCTGGAGTGAACCGGCTCCGGCGCCCCCTTCTGGTAGACCTCCATCATCTCCCGCAATTCCGGCCACTGCGCCGCGTCGGCCCGGATGACCACATGCCCCTCGGTGTCCATCCCCCGGCGCCCGGCGCGCCCGGCCTTCTGCTGGAACTCGCGGTTGCGGAGCGGGCGCGTGCGGATGCCGTCGAACTTGGCCAGCGCGTCAAAGACCACCGTGCGGGCAGGCATGTTGATGCCGAGCGCAAAGGTGCTTGTACAGTACAGAACCTTCAGCAGCCGCTGCTCATACAGATCCTCCACCAGCGCCTTCAGCTGCACGTGCAGCCCCGCATGATGAAAGGCGATGCCCGTCAGGTACAGATCGCGCAGATCCGGGTCGAGCACCTTGCCGGTGTCCTCCTTCGCAAAAGCGTCAAGGATCTTCGATGACTGCCGGATCTCATGCCCGTTGAGGAAAGAGGCGTCCTGCGCGCGACCCAGCTCGCGGGCGTAGCGCTCTGTGTTCTTCCGCGAGAACGCGAAGTACAGGCAGGGCAACAGAAAATCGTCCCCCAGCTTCGAGATCAGCGAAACGTGCGAGGTCACCGGCCCCGCAGGCTTCCGGTGGCGCCGATCCCGGCCCCCGTCCCGCCCGCCCCGCCCGTCCCGGCCCCCGTCCCGACCGCCCCGCCCGTCCCGCCCGCGCTCCTCCTCGCGCTCCGGCTTCGGCATCCCGCCCTTCTGCGTCCAGACCTTGTGGAACTCCTTCGGCGACTGCAGCCCCTCCCGCTCCCCGAACACATGCCAGGACAGCGGCACCGTCCGGTGCGTCGCCCGCACCAGCGCCACCTCAGACTCCCGCACGAACGAGAGCCAGTCCCGGAACTCCTCCAGGTTGTCCAGCGTCGCCGACAACCCCAGGATCTGCACCCGCTGCGGCAGGTAGATCAGCACCTCCTCCCACACCGTCCCGCGCTCCGGATCGTCGAGGAAGTGGATCTCGTCGATGATCACCGCCTCCAGATCGGGCAGCTCGTCCCCCGTCAGCAGCATGTTCCTCAGGATCTCCGTCGTCATCACCCGGCAGGGCGCGTCCCGCCGGATCACCAGATCCCCCGTCAGCAGCCCCACGTTCTGCTCGCCGTGCAGCCTGCACCAGTCCCGGTACTTCTGGTTCGATAGCGCCTTCACCGGCGCCGTGTAGATCACCGAACGCCCCTTCTTCAGCGCGTTCTCCACGACAAAGTCCGCTATCAGCGTCTTCCCCGTCCCCGTCGGCGCGCTCACCAGCACCGAGCGGCCCTCTGCGAGCGCCTGGATCGATTCCGCCTGGAACGCATCCAGCTTATATCCGCGATATTCCATCTGTTTCACCTGCGTGTTGCGGCGCGGTCTGGCGCCAGCCCCGGCTCAAAACCTGAGCCTGAAACGGAAACACCCGATGTCAAAGTGACACCGGGTGTTTCAATAGTCCTAACGGGATTCGAACCCGTGTTGCTGCCGTGAGAGGGCAATGTCCTGGGCCTCTAGACGATAGGACCACAAATCAACCTTATATTGAGGCGCTAGGTTTCGAACCTAGACTCTTCAGGGTCAGAACCTGACGTGTTGCCAATTACACCACGCCTCACCAACACTCCCCTATTAACCGTCACCCCCTGAGCCGTCAACCTCCCGGGGCGATCTTTTTGCCGATCATCCCGCCGCAGCCCCGGTCCCGGCCGCAGCCCCGACCGCCCCCGCCGCCCGGAGCCGCCGCAGCCCCGCCTCCCGCCCCAGGATCGACAGGATCTGGAACAGCCCCGGCCCCACCTTCTGCCCGCACAGCGCCACCCGCGCCGGCTGCGCGATCTTCCCCAGCTTCAGCCCCCGCGCCGTGCAGAACCCGTTGACCGCCTGCTCCAATTCCGCCTCGCCCCACCCCGCCAGCCCCTCCAGCACCCCGGCCAGCTCTGAGAGCACCGCCCCGTTCGCCGGCGTCAGGAACGCCCGCACCGCCTCGGGGTCCCGCTTCACCTGATCGTCCGCCACAAAGAAGAACGCCGCCGCCGCCGCCAGCTCCACCAGCGTCTGCGTCCGCTCCCGCAGCGCCACCGCCACCGCCGCCAGCCGCTCCGCCGCGATCCCCGCCCCGTCCACCCCGATCCGCCCCAGGAAGGGCCGCAGCCGCTCCCCCACCACCTCCGGCGCCAGCCGCCGCATCCACTGGCCATTCACCCACGCCAGCTTCTCCGGATCCCACTTCGCCGGGCTCCGCCCGATCCCGTCCAGCGAGAACACCGCCTCCGCCTCCTCCACCGAAAAAATCTCCATGTTCCCGTGCGCCCACCCCAGCCGCGCCAGATAATTCAACAGCGCCTCCGGCATGATCCCCGCCTCCCGGTAGTCCGCTACCGAGGTCGCCCCGTGCCGCTTCGACATCTTCGACCCGTCCAGCGCGTGGATCAGCGGCATATGCCCGAACCTCGGCGGCTCCGCCCCGATGGCCCGGTAGATCAACATCTGCTTCGGCGCGTTATTAAGATGCTCGTCCCCCCGCAATACATGCGTCACCCGCATATGCGTGTCGTCCACCACCACCACAAAGTTGTACGTCGGCGTCCCGTCCGACCGCACAAGGATCAGATCGTCGATCTCCGCGTTGTCAAACGACACCGGCCCCTTGAACAGATCGTCCACCACCGTCGCCCCCTCCTGCGGCACCCGCAGCCGGATCACGTGCGGCCCGCAGTCCGGCCCGTGGCCCGCATCCCGGCACCGCCCGTCATACCCCCGCCGCAGCTTCGCCTCCTCCCGCTGCCGCCCCAGCTCCTCCAGCCGCTCCACCGTGCACGTACACCGGTACGCCATCCCCCCGTCCACCAGCCGCCGGATGTACCCCGCATACACCTCCCCCCGCTCCGACTGCCGGTACGGCCCGTACTCCCCGCCGACCTCCGGCCCCTCCTGCCACGTCAGCCCCAGCCACCGCAGCTCCCGCAGGATCACCGCCTCGTACTCCGGCGTCGAACGCCCCTCGTCCGTGTCCTCGATCCGCAGAAGGAACGTCCCGCCCTCCCGCTTCGCCAGGAGACGGTTGAACAGGGCGGTGCGGGCGCCCCCGATGTGGAGGTTGCCGGTGGGACTCGGGGCGAAACGGACGCGGATGGACATGGGCCAGCCTCTTAACCTCAGATCGATCCGATGGGTATCGTCGTGATGACAGGTACCGCGTCCGCAGGAGGCTGTTGACGCGGGGGGACCCCGGGTGGCACGTCCGGGGCTGGCGCGGAATCTGGCAAGGCACTGAAATCCAGAGGCCATCCCCGGCGCGGTGCCACCCCCAACGCCCCCCGCTACGCGCCTCCAGCAGCCGCTTGACGGGTCGGGACGGCTCCGGCAGTCTATGTGTCTATGCGGATGGACGGATGAAGCAGGACGACGCTGAAGCAATTGCCGGTGCGGGACAGGCGGGACGCCGAGGCGATCAGAGAACCGGTTAAAGCGGGGAGATGCACCGACTCCCGCTCGGCAACTCTGACTTCCGCGATCTGCGCCAGAATGATGCGCTGTACGTCGACAAGACGGCAGGTATCGCCCAGGTGTTGCTGGAACCGGCGAAGGTGACGCTGTTCTGCAGGCCGCGCCGCTTCGGGAAGACGCTGTTTTTATCGACGCTCCGGTATTTTGTCGAGGCCAGCGAGGAAGACCGGGACGCCTTGTATGCCGATCTCGCCATCTGGAAAAACCCGTCAGCCCGCGCCCACTTCCAGCAATATCCCGTCATCTGGCTCAGCTTCAAAGAGGTCAAGGGCGACGCCTGGGAAGTCGCCTGGGAGATGCTGATCGGGGAGTTGGTGCGGGCCTGCGAGGTGTTCGACTGGCTGGAGACCGACAGCCGCCTGAGCGTGCGCGATCGGGCAAAGGTGCGCCGCTGGCTCGACGGGGAGACCGCACCGGCACAGTGGAAGAACCTGCTCCGCGACCTCACCGCGCTGCTGTATAAGGCGACGGGGAAGCGGGCGGTGGTGCTGATCGATGAGTACGATACGCCGATCCATTCGGCGTGGACAGGCGGGTTTTACGACAAGATGGTCGGCTTTTTCAGGAGTTTCCTCGGCGCTGGACTCAAAGACAACCCGGCGCTGCACAAGGCCGCGCTGACCGGAATCCTCCGCGTCGCCCGCGAGGGCATGTTCTCCAGCCTCAATCACCTCACCGTCGTCTCCGTCCTCGACCCTGTCCACACCGAATCCTTCGGCTTCACAGATCCGGAGGTCGCGTGGCTCCAGAAACAGACGCAGAGCCCGCACACGATGGAGGTGCTTCGCGGCTGGTACAACGGCTACCACATCGGCGGCGACACCGTCTACAACCCCTGGTCCATCCTCGCCTGTCTGTCCAGACCCACCGCCCCGCCCCAACCGTACTGGGTCAACACCGGCTCCACCGACCAGATCGCGGATCAGATCTGGCGCGGCGATGCCGGGTTCCTGCGCGACCTCCAGGCGCTCATGCAGGGCGGCACCGTCCAGCGCCATATCCCCGACGCCACCCCCCTCCCCGGCATGAAGATCGGGGAATTGCGCGCCCTGCTCCTCCACGCCGGGTACTACACCGCCCGCTCCGTCGCGCGTCTGCCCGACGGCTGGGATGCGGCGCTGACCGTCCCCAACCGCGACGTGGTGGCTGCGCTCTACACCCTCGTCCGCCGCTGGGTCGACCTCGCCCAGCCGCAGGAGAGCGCTGTCAGGAACCTGCTGAGCGCGATGTTGAACGGCCATACAGAAGTGTTTGAGCGGGAGTTGGGCGCGCTCGTGGCGCGGGCGCTGTCCTTCCACGACCTGGTAAATCCCGACCCCGAGCGCGTGTTCCACGCCTTTGTCCTGGGATTGCTCGTGCTTCTGGAGCAGACCCACCTGGTCTGGTCGAACGTCGAGAGCGGCGACGGGCGGGTAGATGCGCTGGTGATCCCCAAGGTTCCCGGCGGCGTCGGCGTCATCCTGGAGTTCAAGAAGGTCGACGACGACCGCGACATCGACGCGGCGTTGACAGAAGCGCTGCGCCAGATCGGGGAGAACCGCTACGCCGTCAAGCTCACAGAGGCTGAGGCCGGCACGATCCGCAGGTATGGCGTCGTCTCTTGCGGAAAGCGGGTGCGGGTACGGGCGGGGTGAGCGGAGTGTCTATGGCGCGAGAGGCATGATCAGGAGATTGTACGAGTCGTCAGGATGGGCCAGAGTTATCTGGTTGTTACAAAAAAACCCGACCGTCGCCCTCTCCCATCGGGAGAAGACCGGCAATCATCACAAAACCTGGCCACGCAATCAGAAGACTGATAAAAACAGCCCCGTCACAGGACTCTGGAGGGAGGCGCGTGACGGGGACAGGATTTTTGGCAGATATTCTGCACAGGCGCGGGAGGCATGATCAGGAGATTGCACGCTCGGGCGACCGTGATCGCACGACTCTGGCGGGTTCCTGGGCTCGCAAGGCGGAAGCCGAGATTCGTGTTGCGGTTGCTGGCCGTCCTCCTGTTGCGGTTCGCCACGCGGGCGTTCTGCGAAGGGTTGTTCCAGCTCCCACCACGGTTCACACGGTTGCCTGCACTCCGTTGCCTGACGGGCAACTAACCTGCCCTTCCTGCTGCGCAACCATGAAAAATTATTGTTAGCAGAGGATCAGACTGTCTCAGGGGTACTTATTGGCACCCTGGACGGGCTATCAGATCGGGGGGCGGGAGGCAACGGGGAGCGTGAAAAAAATATCGCGCTGATCCCTCCGGGGCATTCTCGCGGGTTCATGCAGGTTCCTTTCCCTCACAACCCATTTTTTCGCCGCCCATCCCTCCGTTGAAGGCCTGTGTCTCCCAGCCCTCACGGTCATGCAGCCCGATCCTCGGTGGTATTGCACAGCCACGAAGACCGCCCCGAACGCCCCCGCCTGCCTGGCCTCAGCGCCTGAGGGCTGGCTGGTCTCAGGCTGTCGTGCGCGTCAGGGCTATGCTTTGCAAAGTGGCAAGTTTTGTAAGGACGGTCAGTAGAACAGTAGATCAGTAGTCAGTAGATCACAGCAATCTCGCAAGGCGGAAGCCGAGATTCGAGTCGCGGTTGCTGGCCGTCCTCCTGCGCCGGAGCGCCACGCGGGCGAGCTGCGAAGGGAGGTACCAGCTCCCACCACGGTTCACACGGGGGCCATTACCACTGAACATACAATCATATGACTTTTTGTATCTACCATTCCAATCGTTCCAGCACCACTCCCAGACGTTCCCGCTCATGTCGTGGATGCCCCAGGCGTTGGCCTTCAGGCTGCCGCTCGCATGCGTCTCCGAGTTGCTGTTCCTGTCAAACCATCCGACCTCCTCCAGCCGCTCCGACCCAGCAAAGCGGAACGGCTGGCCTGCGCGGGCCGCATACTCCCACTCTGCCTCCTCCAGAAGCCGGAAGCCCGATGCTTTCGGGTTCCACTTCACGGTGGGTGTCTCCCCTTCGCCCACCTCATAGGCGGGCGACAGCCTCAGAACCTCGCTCAACCGGTTGCAGAACCGGACAGCATCGAGCCACGACACCTGCTCTACCGGACGCAGCGCCGAATCAGGCTTGCCCTTGAAACAAGATGGGTTCTCCCCTGTGACCGCCTCATACAGTCTCTGCGTCACCGGATGCACCCCGATCCAGAATGGTCGCGCAATTTCTACCTCCTGCTGATCCTCGTCGGCGTCTCGCCCCTCCTCGTTCTTGGGACTCCCCATCGTAAACCGCCCTGCCGGACAGTACGCCATATCAAAGCGCACGCCCTTCGCCTCATGGGTTTCTTTATTATATTTATTAATAATTTTATATTTATTATCAATATAATTATTTCCATCAAATCTTACAATCAATCCAATACCACTTATTAAAATATAATCCCGTAATATTTGAATCTTAAATTTTATAGATTCACTAACAATCTTCCTATCAGCATACTTATACATCTCAACCCTGTCACTCCCATTCCCCTCAAACCCCAGCACCCACTCCTCTCCCTTCTCCCCCCCCCGTCCACCTCGTCGGCGGCCCATCAATCAACCGCCGCAGCTCCGGCGCCAGCCGCCTCGGCCTGACCCGTTCCAGCCTCGGCTTCTCTGCTGCACCTGCTTTGCTGCTCACATCGCGGAAGCCGTACCGCTCCAGTTGCTTCCGCATGTCTCCGATCTGATCGGCGAACTGCCTGGAGAGCGGCAGCAGATCCTTCGCCACCGCCTTCAGATCCTCCAGCGTGACGGCTGTCTTCTTCGCAGCGAACGCCCGCAGGTGGGCCTCACGGACGAGCGAGCTGATGTCTGCGCCGGTGTACTCCTTCATGACCTCATCGGAGGCGGCCCGCTGGAGCTGCTCCTCCGACCAGCCTGAGAGGCCGTGCCGGGCGAGGTGGATCTTGAGGATGGCCTGCCGCTCATGGGGGAGGGGCAGGTCGACGCGCCACAGCTCATCGAAGCGGCCCCGGCGCAGCAATTCCGGGGGCAGGGCGTCGAGGCGGTTGGCGGTGGCGAACAGGTAGACGCCGGCCTTCTGCTCCTGCATCCAGGTCAACAGCCGACCGAGCATGCGCTTGCCGGTGCCGCCGTCCCGATCCCCGCCGAGCCCGCCGAGCGCCTTCTCGATCTCGTCCACCCACAGCACGCAGGGGGCCGCCGCCTCCGCCGCCGCGATCACCTGCTTCAGCCGCTCCTCGCTCTGCCCCAGCATGCTCCCCATCAGCCCGCCGACATCGAGGCGCAGCAACGGGAGATCGAGGAGATCCGCCGTCAGCTCTGCGGCCAGGCTCTTGCCGCACCCGGGCAGCCCGACCAGCAGGACGCCGCGCGGCTCATCCACCCGCTGCTTACGCGCCTCCTCCCGATCATGGAAGGAGCAACCGACCATCTCGATGTAATACTTCAGCTCCTCCATGCCGCCGACATCGTTGGCGGTGCTCTGGATGACGCACACGTCCAGCCCGCTGACCTCCTGCAGCGTGTGGCGCTTCCCCTCGACGATCTGCTCCCCCAGCTCCTTCCGCCGCGCGTCCAGCCCCTCTCTGCCCCCCGCCCGCCGGATCGCCCGCCCCATCACCCGCGCGATCCCCGGCGCCTCCAGCCCCTGCAGCTTGCGCGCCGCCTCCTCCACCGTCGATCTCTCTGCGGCGAGCTCCCCCAGCGGCCCCCGGAGCATCTCCCGCACATACGCCTCCAGCCCCGCGCCGAGCCTCGGCACCGGCAGCTCCAGCCGCCGCGCCCACGGGCGCAGCAGCCCGTCCAGCGGCACGTCCGTCGTCAGCAGCACCCGGCAGCGCGCCCCCAGCACCGTTATCCGCTGACAGAGCGACGCGAGCGCCATCACCGCCCCCGCCTCCTGCAGCACTGCGTCCGTCGCGTACACCCACAGCAGCCGCCACTTTTCAGCACTTCCCGGCCTCCCCGGCTGGATCTCGTCGTGCTGCTCCCTGAGCCACCCCGCCAGGCTCCCGTCCCCCGGCACCGCCCGCCACAGCAGGCGCTTCGGGTCTGCGTCTATCTTCGCCAGCCCCACCCCCGGCGTGAATTGCAGCACCTCCGCCACCTTCCCCGCACTGTGAACCTCGTGCAGCAGCCCCCGCAGGTAGCCCGGCTCCAGCCCCGGCAGCACCCGCAGCGGCTCCGGCTCCGCCAGCCCCTCAATGAACTCCCCGACATGCCCCGGATAGCAGCTCATCCCCAGAGCCACTTCCATGCCGATTTTACTCCCGATACCACCGCCGTACCCGCCGCCTTCACCCCCGACGCCACCCACCCCGCCGCCGCCTTCACCCCCTCCACCACCACCCACCCCACCTTCTTCACCCCCTGCTCCACCAGCGTCCCGATCACCGGCCCCGCCATCTCCCCCAGCACCCGCCCCGCCTGCGCCCCCACCGGTCCCATCCAGATGAGCGACCCGATGGCCGCCCCGATGGCCGCCCCCACCCCTGGCGCCGCCTGCTCCACCGCCCGCCGCGCCACCGCCGCCACCGCCGCGACGCCCCGATCCACCACCACATTCGTCGCCTGCCCGACCGTCATCTCACCGGTCGCCACCTTATACAAGGCCTTGACCGTCCCGATCCCCAGGTCTGCCGCCGCGCTCACCGCCGCCGGTGACGGCTTCAGCCCGATCTTCGCCGCCTGCTGCACAATCGCCGCCCCGGCCACTGCCGCCGCCTCCCGCTCGACGGCATGCCCCGCCGCCGACGTGAAGACCTCCTTGAGAAACGCCCGCCCCGCCTCCCCGACATCCTGCCGCCCCGCCCCCGCCTCCGGCAGCGCGCCCAGCAGCCCCGGCTCCATCGCCGCCGCCACCCCACCCAGCACCGCCCCCGCGATCTTCGCCCTGGAGAACCCCGTCCCCGCCCCGCCGATCACCGTCCCCGCCACCTCCAGCCCGCGCTCACCGATCTCCGGCTCCAATTCCACCAGCCGCTGCCCCAGCCAGCCCGCCGGGGTCGCCCCCTCCTCCCGCGCCTCCCTCCACCGGACCTCCTCCTCCCGCACCGCCCGGAACCCGCTCAGCAGCTCCCCCGCCGTCTCCGACCCGACCTCCCGCCCCAGGAACGCCTCCAGCTCCTCTCCACCCCGCCGCACCGCCCACGCCCCCACCATCCGGTACAGCGCGTCCGCCACATCGTTCCGCCCCGGCCCCGCCTGCTCCTGCCCCACGCTTCCCTCCGTCTCGCGGATGACTATCATAATATATAAATGCCTGTCAACTCACCTTGAGTATGAGGAAACCACTTTGGCTGTTCCGCATACTGTGAACCAGCGACAAGCCGGGGTTGTGGGCGCGCAGGGTGGGGCGTCGGGGGTGGCACCGCGCCGGGGATGGCCTCTGATTCCCAGTGTTCCCTCTCATCCCGCGCCAGCCCCGGACGTGCCACCCGGGGTCCCCACCCGTCAACAGCCCACAACCTCCCCGGCGTATCCCACCGGTACGACAATATTCAGTCCACCACGACAGCCTCTCCGCCCTTACGCGGATCAGCCCCCCCCATATAGACCCCCTCAAAAAACGTGACCGCCTGCGCCGCAGAGAACCCCTGCACCGGCTGGATCGTATGCCCTGCCTGCACGAGCAGGGTCTGTGAGGGGTGGCCGCCTTCAAGCATCACCGCGTCCGGCTGCCACTGGTGGTGCCAGCGGGGCATCGAGACTGCATACTGGGGCGACATATGACGGTCCAGAACATTCCGTATCGTCTGATAGGTGGAGGTGATGATGAACGGCCCGCCGCTGGCCCCGGCGACCATGACCGGGCGACCGGAGGCGTCGAGGAGGATGGTGGGGGTCATGCTGGAGAGGGGGCGCTTGCCGGGGGCGACGGCGTTGGCGGCGGACTGGACGAGGCCGAAGGCGTTAGGCTGGCCGGGCTTCGTGGTGAAGTCGTCCATCTCGTTGTTGAGGAGGATGCCGCTTTTGGGGGCGACGACCTGGGAGCCGAAGGACGTGTTGATGGTGCTGGTGAGGGCGACGGCGAGGCCGCTGCTGTCGATGACGGAGATGTGGGTGGTGCCGCCGTCGCGGGGCGGGTCGATCATCGCGCCGTAGTGATCGGCGGGGAAGGTTTTTGCGCCGCAGTCGGCCCGGATGCGGGCGATCCGGGCGGGATCGACGACGGGGCCGGAGCCCGCATCGACATCGCCGCCGGTGAGGGCGCGGCGGGCCATGGCGTGCTTGGCGGCCTCGATCTCGCAATGCACAGCGGAGACGCCCTCGGTCGCGCCGAGCATCTCCAGCAGCGCGGTGCCGCCGGAGGAGGGGCGCGGCATGGTGAGGACGGTGAGGCCGTCGTAGCTGCCCCGGAGCGGGGTGCGCGTCTCTACCTTGTAATTGAGCAGATCCTCGGCGCTGAGGACGCCCCCGGCGGCGCGGACGGCGGCCACGATGTCGTCAGCGACCCAGCCCTTGCGGAACAGCTCGCCCCGGCTGGTGGCGAGGGAGCGCAGGGCGTTTGTAAGGTTGGGGCGGCGGGTGTCTCCGGCGGCCCAGTCCTTGAACAGCAGGGACATCGCGGGGGTGGAGAGCAGGGCGCGCTGGAGGTGGCGGCTGGCGGGGGCGCCCTCCTCAGCGATCTGGATGGCGGGCATGACGACCTTCGCCCACTCCATCCGCCCGTAGCGGCGCTGCAGCTCGACGAGGCCGAACGCCTCTGAGGGGACGGCGACGGCGAGGCCGCCCTTCGTGCTGGATGTCCCTTCCTTGAGGAACATGTCGGCGGTCGCGGCGGCGGGGGCGGTCTCGCGGAAGTCGAGGACGGTCTGCTCGCCGGGGCGGGCGACGAGGGCGAACCCGCCGCCCCCGAGGCCGGAGCCGGAGGGGTGGACGACCCCGAGGACGAGCGCAGCGGCCACAGCGGCGTCGGCGGCGTTCCCGCCGCTCCTCAGGATCTGCGCTCCGGCGGCGCTCGCGAGGGGGTGATCGGCGGCGACGGCCCCCTGCATGGCCCCCTGCATGGCCCCCTGGACATCGACCCGCTTCTCAGAGAGCGCGTCGGCGCGCAGCGGCAGCAGCGCGATCAACCCCATCAACAGCAGCGCGGGCAGCAGCCACCGCCCCATGAGCCGGCCCGGGCTCATCGCGCCCCCCCGGACTCCCCGCTGGACTCCCCGGACTCCCCGGCGGGCGCCGCATCCGTCGCCTCGCGCCCTTCGGCACGCTCGGCGCGGGCGATGTCCCGCTGGAGCTGCCGGATCGCGCGGTGGCCGG
>JBEIQZ010000317.1:0-7280 GCA_040376255.1 Alphaproteobacteria bacterium | reverse complement strand
TGTCGCCGGGGACGGTGGACTTCGGGGCGGTGTCGGTGCTGCAGGAGGGGGAGCGCCGGATGAGCTTCCGGGTCATCAACCTCGGCGACACTGACGTCCAGGTGACCGGCCACGACGAGCCGCTCGGGGACGCGGTCTTCGCGGTCGACGCCCCGCCGGTGCTGGAGGTGCCTGCGGGGGCGGAGGTGGAGGTGCCGGTGCGCTTCCGGCCGCCGGGGGAGGGCGCGTGGCGGGCGGATCTGCTGGTGCGTCCGGCGGAGGAGGTGCTGCGGCTGAGCGGGGAGGGGCTGGCGCCGTCGATCCGGCTGGGCGGGGGGACGTTCCCGGCGGTGGTGGTGGGCTGCGGGGGGGACGGGGAGGTGGCGGTGTACAACGACGGGCATGAGCCGCTGTCGCTGGTGTCGGTGGTGGTGGACTCAGCGGAGTTCCAGGTGACGGGCTGGTCGCAGGAGATCGCGGCGGGCGGTGAGGGGAGCCTGCAGATCCGCTTCCTGCCTGCGGGATCGGGCGACCGGGGGACGGCGCTGCGGGTGGGGAGCGACGATCCGCTCCAGCCGGTCGCGGGGATGAGCGTCAGCGGGCTGGGCTATGAGGGGGAGCGGGTGGAGGAATCGTGGCGGTTCTGGCCGTCGAACCCGACGGACATTCTGCTGCTGACGGACGACTACGGGGACGGGCGCGCCGCTGAGGGGGCGGCGGCCTACGTCGCGGCGCTGCGGCAGCGCAACATCGACTACGCGCTCACCGCGCTCTCCGGGGCGGGGGCCTGCCCGGGGCACCCGGCGATCGCGGGGCGGGGCGACACGACGCTCCAGGGGGAGGCGGTGTTCCGGCGGGCGTTCGATGCGGCGGGGGGGGCGTGGGACGGGGCGCTCGCGGGGCTGGCGGCGGAGGTGGCGGCGGAGAGCCGGGCGGGCGGCTGCCTGTCGGGGTTCCTGCGGCCGGGGGCCGACCTGGAGGTGCTGATCGTGTCGGGCGGCCCGGCGGCGCTGCTGGCGGGCGACGCGGAGGCGCTGCTCGGGCTGGCGGGGCGGGTGCGGGTGTCCGCGATGCTGCCGGACGGGTGCGGGGACGCCTCGGCTTACGCGCCGCTGGTCGCGCAGACGGACGGGCAGCAGGAGGATCTGTGCCAGGAGGACTGGGGGAGCGCCTTCGCGCGGCTGGCCGACATCCCGACCGGGTCGCAGCCGGTCAGCTATCCGCTCCAGCAGGTGCCGGTGACGGGGACGCTGGAGGTGGCGGTCGAGGGTGTCTCCTGGCCGGAGTGGAGCTATGATCCGCAGCAGAACGCTGTCCTCTTCGGGGCAGAGCAGATCCCGGCGGTCGGGGCGGAGGTCGTGATCCGGTATGTCTCAGCGGTCACCTGTGAAGAGTGAGGCACCTCCCGGTGCGTTCCCCGTCCTGTTTGAAGATCCGCACCTCCGGGTGATCGACAAGCCGACCGGGCTGCCGGTAAGCCCTGCCCGTGGCGGGGAGCTGTCGGTGGAGAGCTGCACCGGGCTGCTGCTCTGCCACCGGCTCGACGAGGAGACCGGCGGCTGCCTGGTGCTGGCGAAGACGGCGGCGGCCCACCGGATCATCAGCGAGGCGTTCGCGCAGGGGCGCGTCTGCAAGCAGTACCTCGCGGTCGCCCGGCTCTCCGCGCACCACCTCTCCGGGGCGACCCCGATCCCCGCGCAGGTCTGGATCGATCGGCCCATCGGCGCGTGGCGGCGCGGGCGGGTGACCGTCGGGCGCGAGGGGGAGCCCGCGTCGGGCGACAGGCGGGCGGCGCGCACCCGCTGCACAATACTGTGGCGCGAGGGCGACCTCGTCGGCGTGCTGGCCGAGCCGATCACCGGGCGCACCCACCAGATCCGCGCCCACCTCTCCGCCATCGGCCTGCCCCTGATCGGCGATCCGGTCTACGGCGGGCCGGCGCCGGAGCCCGGCGGGCGCATGATGCTCCACGCCTGGCGCCTGCGGCTGCCCTGGCCCCGGCCGGGGGACGCGCAGATCGTCACCGCGCCGGTGCCGACCTCCTTCAGCGCCCCGGCGGGCGGCTGGATGCTCCCGGCGCTGATATAGGCGGGCAAGGAAAAACATACTGGGACGAATATTCCGGTTGCAGGTGCAGGGGCGTGTGGGTACAATCTCCCTGACATCGTCTCTGATTCCCCCCACCAGCCACCACTCGGCAACGTCAGCGTCTCCTCCATCAATTGCGGTGAAAGGCTCGGCGGGGGGAATCTTTATTTTGGCGCGCCGGGGAGCGCACCGGGCTGTCCCGCAGGCGGGGGAGCGCCGGGCGCTTCGCCGGGCGGCGGGTTCGCGGGCGGTGTCCCAGGCGGCGGGCTCCCAGGCGGCCTGTCCTGGCCGGTGAGATCGCGGTGGAGGTGCGGGCGGCTTACGAGGACGCGGCAGCGATCGGCGAAGGTCTTGTCCTTTATGCGGTCGCAGTAGCGGGTGGTGTTGGGATCGACCTCGCGGGTGACGCTCAGATAGACAAAATCGCGCACGGTGGGATCCTGGATCTTCTCCTCGACGAGCGCGATCCCGGCCTCGGGGCTCTGGCGGAACACGGCGGGGGCGACGCGCTGGTAGCACTCGTCGGCGGCGGCGCCGGTGCTGGCGGCGCAGTCTGCGGGGGTCTGCGGATCGCCGGTTCTGCAGGCGGAGACGGACAGGAGCGCGAGCAGGCAGGCGGGGAGGAGCGGGGCGGGGCGCGGCATGGGTCTCCGGCGGGATACAGTGCAAGATATAATGCGACGTGTTCGCGTTGCACGGGAGGGGCTATCCTGATCGGGAGCAGCGCGATGGGAGGAGAGCGATGGGAGGAGAACAATGTCGGTGATGATCGAGGTGGAGGGGCTGCGGAAGCAGTACGGGGCCTTCGCGGCGCTCTCCGGCGTGAGCTTTCAGGTGGCGGCGGGCGAGATCATCGGCTTCCTCGGGCCGAACGGCGCCGGGAAGAGCACGACGATGAAGATCCTGACCGGCTACATCTCGCCGAGCGCGGGGCGGGTGCGGGTGGCGGGCTACGACGTGGTGGCGGAGCCGCTGGAGGTGCAGCGGCGGATCGGCTACCTGCCGGAGGCGGCGCCGATCTATGAGGAGATGCGGGTGCGCGACTACCTGGACTTCATCGGGCGGGTGCGCGGGATGGCGGCGGCGGAGCGGGCGCAGGCGATCGAGCGGGTGGTCGGGGAGTGCGACATCGGGGATCGGCTGAAGCAGGTGATCGGCACGCTGTCGAAGGGCTACCGGCAGCGGGTGGGGCTGGCGCAGGCGCTCCTCCACCAGCCGCCGATCCTGATCCTCGACGAGCCGACCTCCGGCCTCGATCCCAACCAATTGCTCTCGATCCGGGATCTGATCCGGCAGATCGGCGCGTCGCGCACGGTCATCCTCTCGACGCACATCATGCAGGAGGTGCAGGCGACCTGCGACCGCGTGATCATCCTCAACCGGGGGCAGGTCGTGGCGGACGCGCCCACGGAGTCGATGCAGCGCGGCGTGCTCCCTGCCGCAGCGGGTCAGCCGGAGGCGCAGGCGGAGGGCATGCTCGCGCAGGTGCAGTACGGGGCCGGGACGGTGCGGCTGGAGGCGAAGGCGATCCATGCGGCGCTGGAGGCGATCGCGGGGGTGCAGCAGGTCCGGCTGCTCCAGGGGCAGGAGCCGGGGATCGACTGCTTTGAGGTGCTGGCGCTGCGGGATGTGCGGGCGGAGCTGTTCCAGCTCGCGGTGGATCGGGGGCTGCGGATGTACGGGCTGCACCGGGAGAAGTCGTCGCTGGAAGAGGTGTTCCGGCGGCTGACGGTGTAATATGACGGTGGAATATGCCAGAAACTGTCCGGGCAGGTTGCACAGATGGCGGTTAAGCAGACCGCGACGGGGTGGTGTATGAAGGCGCTGATGATGAGTGATCTGCATGCGAACGTGCGGCTGCCGCTGGCTCAGGTGGTGCCGGGCGGCGGCGGATCAGATCGGCTGGAGGACGTGCTGGGGATCATGGTGCAGGCGCAGGATTATGCGCTGGAGCGCGGGATCGCGGACGTCTTCATCCTCGGCGATCTGTTCGATCAGAAGCACCCGGACGGGGCGACGCTGGTGCGGACGAGCCGGTGCCTGACGGGGATGGCGCGGGCGGGGCTGCGGCTGTGGCTGCTGCCGGGCAACCACGACGCGGTGGATCGGGACGGGCGGCTGTACACGCTGCAGCTCTACGAGGAATTGAAGACGCCGGGGATCGAGGTGCTGGGGCACGGGACGCACGAGGTGGTGCCGGGGCTGCGGCTGCATGCGATGCCGTGGCTGCCGGAGGAGCGGGCGCGCCACCGGATCGAGGAGATCAAGGGCGGGCTGACCGGGGGGGATCGGGACATCCTGCTGCTGCACCAGGGGATCGACGGGGCGATCGCGGACGGGGGGTGGGTGTACTCGAAGGGGGTGGCCCCCTCCAGCCTTGAGAACTTCTCGCTCTCGATCACCGGACACTTCCACACCCCGCAGGTGCACGGCTGGGGCCGCTACCTCGGCTCCCCGCTGGATCTGCGCTTCGGGGATGAGGAGGTGCGGCAGCGCGGCTTCTGGGAGGTGAATCTGGACGCGGAGGATCTGGCCCCGGTGCTGGTGCCGACGGTCTACCCGCGCTTCCGGACGCACCGGGTCGCGCTGGAGGACGGGTGGAAGGTGGAGGAGCGGTTTGACTTCGGCCAGGAGATCGCGGCGTCTCCAGCGGCCTACCACCGGATGATCGTGGAGGGGCCTGCCCCGGTGCTTGAGGCCAACCGGGCGGTGCTGCAGCGCTGGATGGAGGAGGTGCGGGCGCTGGCGCGGGAGCAGGGGGCGGGGCTGCGGATGCTGAAGGTGGAGACGCGCCCGACGGCGGAGGTGCGGCAGCGGCTGGATCTGTCGGGGATGAAGGGGGCGCTGGATCTGAGCGAGGTGGCGCGGCGGTACGCGCTCCAGAACGCCCCGGAGGGGCTCGATCCGGAGGCGCTTGCGCTGATCGGGCAGCAGTACCTGGCGCGGGCCGGGCTGCGCGAGCGGGGGCTTGAATGATCCGGTTCCAGCGGCTGGAGGTGGAGGACTTCGGGGTGATCAGCCGCGCGGTGCTCGGGCTGGACGGTCAGGGGCTGGTGCTGGTGCGCGGCGAGAATTTCGACACGGACGCGGCGGACTCCAACGGGTCGGGCAAGACGACGCTGTTCAAGGCGCTGACCTGGGCGCTGTTCGGGCGGTTCGTCGGGGAGGGCTCCGAGACCGAGGTGGTGCGGGTGGGGGCGAAGCGGGCGACGGTGGCGGTCGAGTTCAGCGACGACGATCACCGCTACCGGGTGCAGCGCGAACGGGATCGGGGCTCGAAGCTCCAGCTCTGGACGGACGGGATCTCGACGACCGGGCGCCTCGCGGCGGACACGCAGCGGGTGATCGAGGGCATCCTCGGGCTGGACTGGCTGGCGTTCCGCAACACCGTCCTCTACGGCCAGGGGGACATCCAGCGCTTCGCCGATCCCGGCACCTCGGACGGGGATCGGAAGCTGGTGCTGAAGCGCATCCTGCGGCTGGAGCTGATCGACGCGGCGCTGAAGCTGGTGAAGGAGGATCTCAGCGCGAAGAACAACGAGATCCTCGCGGCGCAGTCCCGCGTCGTGCTGGCTGAGAAGCTCTACCAGCGGGATCTGGAGGGGAAGCAGCGGGCGGACAGGCAGCATGCGGAGTGGCAGCAGCAGCACACGATCCGGCAGCACAACGCGGCGAAGGTGATCGGCGAGACCGCTGAACAGATCGCGGCGATCGAGGCGGCGCTCGCCCACCCTGAGACGGGGATCGCGCCGATGGAGCGGGAGGCGCAGCGGCTCAGCGCGGTCGTGGCGGGCCGTCCGGCGTGGCTGCAGGAGTATCAGGCGGTGGAGCTGGCCGGTGAGGCGCTCGCGGCGCGGCGGGGGCCGCTGACGGCGCGGCGGGAGGCGCTGCTGGATCAGCGCGTGGCGCTTGAGCGGGATCTGAGCACCGGGCGGCAGCGCCTCCAGCACCTCCACGACGGGCGCCTGAAGGATCAGGAGCGGCGGCAGGCCGATCTGAAAACGGCGCAGGAGGGGATCGCGGCGTCGGAGGCGCGGGACATCGCCGATGTGGGCCGCCGTCAGGAGGAGCGGCGGCAGAGCCTGGCGCGCGAGCGGGTGCAGGCGGCGCAGCTCCGGGCGCAGACGGCGCGGGCCGGGGTGCAGGCCATCACGGAAAAAGCGCAGACGCGGGTGTCGGTGCGCGCAGCCCGGCTCCGCGAACGCGAGACGGCGCGGGAGAACCGGCGTCAGGCGCGGGCGGCGGAGATCCGGCGGGTGGCGGAGGCGCGGGCGGCGGAGATCCGGCGGGTTGCAGAGGTCCGGGCGGCGGAGATCCGGCGGCTGGAGGATGCGCGGGCGGCGGAGATCCGGCGGCTGGAGGATGCGCGCACAGCGGCGATCCAGCAGGCGGAGCAGGCGCGCACAGCGGAGATCCGGCGGCTGGAGGATGCGCGTGCGGCGGAGATCCGGCAGGCGGAGCAGGCGCGCATAGCGGAGATCGGGCAGGCGCGGCAGGCGCGCGCGGCGGAGATCCGGCGGCTGGAGGATGCGCGGGCGGCGGCGGTCAGCGCGCTCCGCGCACAATTTGAGCAGCAGACAAGGGAGCGCGCGGCGCTGATCCAGGGACGCCATCAGACGCGCGCGCAGATCCTCGGCGATCAGGCCCGCGATCAGGCGGTGCTGGATCGGCTGCTGCAGGAGGAGGCGGAGGCTGCCGACGGCAGATGCCCCACCTGCGGCAGCTCGTCGCTGGAGTCTGCCCACTGGAAGGCGCATGTCGAGCAGAGCCGCGCCGAGATCGCGGCTGCGCGCCTGCGCCTCGCGGATCTGCGCGCGCGGCTGAGCGCGCACGACGGGATGCCGGCGCCGCCGCCGATCCCGCCGGTAATCGAGCCGCCGCCGGTCGAGGTGCCGCCGGTGGTGGAGCCGCCGCCGGTCGAGGTGCCGCCGGTGGTGGAGCCGCCGCCGTGGGTGGAGCCGCCGCCGATCACGGAGCCGCCGCCGATCACGGAGCCAGCCGAGGCAGAGGGCGGCGCGGAGGACAGCGGGGCCGCGCGTGCGGCGGCTGAGGCCGATCGAGCGGCTGAGGCCCGTGCGGCGGAGGAGGACGCGGCGGAGGCCGCCTCTGCCGCCGAAGAGGAGCGGGAGGAGGCCGCCCGCGCTGCCGGGGAGGAGGCCGCCGACGCTGCCGCGCTGGTCGCGGCGGAGGCGGAGGCGGCCCGCATCGGAGCC
>JBEIQZ010000519.1:0-4456 GCA_040376255.1 Alphaproteobacteria bacterium | reverse complement strand
CGCCGTGCCGCCGTGCCGCCGTGATCCTTTTGCCTTTTGCCTTTTCCGTGTATTCCGTGCTTCCGTGCTTCCGTGGTTGCGTTTCCTCTACCCCTGCTTCTGCGCCTTCCTCTGCGCCGAATCGCACACCCACCGCACCACCCCCGGCACGAGCCGCTGCGCCAGCACTGTCGTCTTGGAGTCGAACCCGGGGATGATCTCGAACGTCTTCGCCGCCATCCCGCGCAGGAGGGTGTCCGCGACGGACTCGGCGGTGAGCATCTTTACCTGGCCGGCGATGGCTTTTGTCTCGGCGGGGAGGTACTGGAGCTCGAAGGTGTGCTGGGGGGTGTCGGTGTCAGGGGGGAGCAGGATGGAGACGGCGATGTTGTGGGGCCAGAGCTCGGCGCGCAGCACCTCTGAGAAGCCGTAGAGGGCGAACTTGCTGCCGCAGTAGGCGCTGTAGCCGAAGATGCCCATGACTGAGAGCAGGGAGCCGACGTTGGCGATGTAGCCGCCGCCGTTGGTACCGGTGCGGGAGATCATGTGCGGGATGACGGCGCGGCACATGTTGACGGCGCCGAAGTAGTTGACGTCCATCATCTCGCGGAAGTGGCGGGACTCCAGCTCGGTGAAGCGCCCTGGCATGACGATGCCCGCGTTGTTGATGAGCATGTCGGCGGGATTTGTCGAGAGGTGGGCGGCGAGGACCCGTTGTACGTCCTCCTCCTTCGCGACATCGAGGGCGAGGATGTGGACGCGCGCGCCGGGGGTGGCCTTCAGGACGGCGGCGCGGGCCTCTTCGAGGACGGGGAGGCGGCGGGCGAACAGCGTGGTGGTGGCGCCGAGGGCCGCGAGCTGCTTCGCGGTGGCGAGGCCGATGCCGGTGGAGCCGCCGGTGAGCAGGACGTGACGGTTGCGGAAGACAGATTCGAGGGATGCCATGTGCGCTCCGGGCGCGCCCTCTAATCAGAAGCAGGAGCTGCAGGGAGGCTCGGCGATGACATCTGGCACAAAGAGGCTGTCCTCCGCCTCATCCATCGATCCGCTCTCAGAGACGTCGACGTCCGGGACGGTGCCGCTCAGACGGGTGGTGCTGCGGGAGGAGCCGGAGGGGAGCAGGCATGCGCTGGCTTCGGAGTAGAACTCCCGAACCTTCGCGAGCGCGACCTCGATCTTGCGGGACTCCAGGCCGGTGTGGGTGGCGTCGTTCTCTGCGACGGCCTGCACGAGCCGGGCGTCGGTCTGTTCGGCGATGGTGAGGAGGGTCTGCATGGGGACGAGCTTCTGGGCGTAGCAGGTGGCGAGCTCGGTCTGTCCCTGCGCCTCCGCCAGCGCGCGGGCCTGCTCGACCGCCTCGACAGAGCCGCGCATCTCCTTGATGGCCTGTTGCGCGTTGGCCAGCGGCTCAGGGAGCGGCGCAGCGGGGAGTCCAGCCAGAAGGAAGGAGAGCCAGAACAGCAGCATAGACGCTCACCGGGTATGGAGAAGGATAGCGGCTCAGCCGTAGCTGTCAACCGGCAAAAGAGGATCGCCGTACCCCCTCACCCTTGTTAACCGTATCTCCGCCCCCCTCAGGGTCTACACGAGGTCAGCATGGAGCCAAGGCGCCGATTCCGTTTCCTCCGGGAGATCGCGCAGGGCGGTTTCGGGAAGGTCTATCTGGCAGAGATGATCACCGGAGAGAGCTTCTCCTCTGTCGTGGCGATCAAGCTCCTCCATGGTCGCTGGCTCGACAACGACGAGATCGTGATGCGTTCGCGCGATGAGGCGCGGCTGCTCGGGCGCATCCGCCACCGGAACATCGTCCGGGTCGAGGATCTCACCTCGATCAACTCCCAGTGCGCGATCATCATGGAGTACCTGGAGGGCGTCGACCTCAAGAGCGCCTCCACCTGGCTCCGCGAGCACAACCTCACCTTTCCCTTCCACGCCGTCTTTGAGATCATCGCCTCCGTCGCCGCCGCGCTCGACGCCGCCTATAACCAGAGCCCGCTCCAGGGGGGCCAGCCGCTCCACGTCATCCACCGGGACATCAAGCCTTCCAACTGCATGATCACCGCTGAGGGCGAGGTGAAGGTGCTGGACTTCGGTACCGCCCGCGCGACCTTCGAGGATCGGGAGGCCAAGACTCAGGCGCTCGCCTTCGGCTCGCAGGCGTACATGGCGCCGGAGCGCATGCTCGCTGAGCCGGACTCGCCCTCCGGGGATGTGTTCTCGCTGGGCGTGACATTGTATGAACTATTGGCACTGAAATCATTCGGTAAAATATATCTGCGACCGGATAAGTTTGAGAACACCCTCCATGCCCGCATGGAGGAGCGCGGGCCGGACGGGCGCGCGGTGATCAACCTCACCGGGATGGAGCCGGGGCTGCAGACCGAGGTGATGGGGCTGCTCCGGAGCATGCTGGCCTATGAGCCGACCGCGCGCCCATCAGCGGGCGAGATCCAGGATCGGATGGAGCACTTCGCGGAGCAGTCGCGCGACACCGGCCTCAAGCGCTTCGCGCGGGAGCGGGTGCGCGAGATCATGGCCGCCACGGCCACCGAGCCCGATCCGGACGACAAGCTGCCCGGCACCACGGTCGTCGAGGACACCTCCTCCTTCAGCCAGGCCAACGCGATCAAGGCAGCGGAGGAGGAGCTGTTCAAGGCGCCCCCTGAGCTCGTCGAGCCGCCCTCGGAGGAGCAGCCGGCGGCCGTGAACCCGCGCGCTGCGATCACCTCTGAATTCTCGGTCGATCCGACGCGCACGGCCTCTCAGCGCGCGCCGGACAAGGTCACCGCGCCCCAGGTTCCGCCCGGTCTCATGGGGCGCACCGAGGCGCCGATCACGCGCATCCCCCCTGCCCCTGAGAAGCCGGCAGACAAGAAACCTGCGATCAAGACCCCGGACGCCCGCACGGCGGAGCCGCGCCCTGAGTCCTCCGGCGGGATGGGCCGGATCGCGCTCCTGCTCGGCGCGCTGCTGTTCTTCGGCCTGCTGGTGATCGGCGGCGGGTGGGTGGCGGTGTCGAAGATGGGCGCGAATACGGGCGCGCCGCCCACCCCGGCCCCGACCCCGACCGCAGCCATCGCGCCCAGCGAGCGCCTGCCACCCGGCGAGTCGGCCCAGAAATTCGAACCTTCGGCAGCCGGGAAGGGCAGCGTCGTCCTCGTCATGTCCGAGCCCGCCAACGAGGTCGAGATCAGCAGCGTCACCGGCTTCCGCAGCCAGTGGGACGGCACGCTCAACCTCAACCTCCGCAACCTCGACCCCGGCCCGATGCGGACGAAGGTGCAATTGAAGTCCGGCGGCGCCGCGATCCGCGCCGAGTTCCGGGTAGAGGCGGGGAAAACTTGCCTCTACACCTTCCGATCAGCTACAACGGAATGGGAGAAGTCTGAGTGCCGATGATGCCGCTTCTGACGATGATGCCTGTCATGATGCCCGCCCTGATGTCGGCTGCGCTGTCACAGATCGCTCCTGCGGCGTGGGCGCAGGATGTGGACGTCGCCGGTCAGCTCGCCACCGCAAAAACCGCGATCCAGGCCCGCGACTGGGCGACCGCCCTCATCGCGCTGGACGCGGCAGAGAAGGCCGCGCCGAAGAACGCCGCCCTGATCTCCAACACCGATCTCGCCCGGATCTACTTCTTCCGGGGGGTCGTAGAGGCCCGGAAGGCCGGGAGCCTCGATCCGGCGATGAACTGGTGGCGCCGCGCGCTGGTCATCGCCTCCGACTTCCAGCCGGACAAGGACGTGCTGCCGGACGTCGAGTCGCAGGACGTGTTCTACGCGCTCTCCGAGGAGCAGCGGGGAAAGGAGCAGGTCGTCCTGAACCTGCCGGAAGACCCGGGCGACGTGATGATCTTCATCGACGGACGCCGCTATGAGCCGATGGACAGCGTCTACACCGGCACCCACTTCGTCCAGATGCGCTGTGAGGACAGCAGCCTCGTCGGCGCCTGGTACACGCTGGGCGCGCCGCCGCCCGACTGGCTCGTGCTCTGCTCCGGAGGGAGCTATCCCTCCGCTGCTCCGGGCGGCAAGCCGCCGAAGGAGCCGAAGCCGCCGAAGACCCCGCGCGAGAAGCCGGCGGGTAACACCGGTAACACCGGCGGCAACGCCGGCGGCAACACCGCAGGGCTGGTGCTGATGCTCGGCGGCGGCGTCCTGCTGGCGGGGAGCGCCGGGACGAACTTTTTATTGGTCAACCCGGCCTACAGCGACATCCAGGCCGCCAACGACGTCCCCGGCTCGGTCACCGCCGAACAGGCGACCTCGCTGGAGGGCCAGTTCAACACCGGGCGCTTCCTCACCATCGGCCTGCTGACGCTCGGCGCCGCCGCCGCGACCTCCGGGGTGGTGGTGACGGTCGTGGACTGGGAGTTCCGCCCGCTCCCCAACGGCTTCCTGCTTAGCACGCGCTGGTAACGCTGAAATTCAGTCCCCGCCCGGGTTCTCCGGCGCCTCGTCCGGGGTGACGGTCGGGG
>JBEIQZ010000925.1:0-1253 GCA_040376255.1 Alphaproteobacteria bacterium | reverse complement strand
GGCAGATGGGTGTCTGACAACGTCAGGGGCATATCTGCGACGCGGCAGATGGGTGTCTGACAACGTCAGGGGCATATCTGCGACGCGGCAGATGGGTGTCTGACAACGTCAGGGGCATATCTGCGACGCGGCAGATGCCTTCCTGCGGTCGGCAGGAGGCACAGGCGGATAGGAGCAGCGGGAGGGGTGGCAAGAATGAAGCGCAGGCGCATATGGGCGGGGCTGGTAGCGGCGGGGGTGCTGGCGCCGACGCTGGACATCGCCAGCACGTATGCGGCGCGGACGGTGCCGCCCTCCTGCGGGGCGGGGATAACGCTGTTGTCGGCGAACCTGCTGATGGTGCATCCTGATCCGCCGGTGCTGGCGGCGGAGATCCTGGCAGCCGACGCGGACATCCTGGCGTTCCAGGAGTATTCGCCCCGGTGGGAGGCGGAGTTCGGGCTGGACGGGCTGATGGAGCGGTACCCGCACCGGGTGGACATCGTGCGGAGCGACTCCTTCGGGACGGCGATCTGGTCGCGGGTGCCGCTGCTCACCGCCTCGCTGTTCGAGCTGACCGGCCTCCCGCAGAGCCGCGCCACGGTGCAGATCGGCGCGGGCGCGGTGGAGATCCTCAACGTCCACACCCTGCCCCCGCGCAGCCTTGAATATCTGTGGCCCCACCTGGAGGCGCTCGACGAAATCGGCGGCTGGATGGAGGACACCGATCAGCCCTTCATCGTCACCGGCGACTTCAACGCGGGCGCCCACACCGCCTTCGCCGCCCGCGCCCGCCGCGCCGCCGATGACGCCTGGGAGCTGGCCGGTCGCGGCCCCGGCACCACCTGGCCCAACGGGGTGTTCCCCCTGCCGCCCATGCGCCTCGACCACATCTACCTCTCCCGCGACCTCACCGTGGAGCAGATCCATATCGGCACCGGCAGCGGCTCCGATCACCGGCCGCTGCGGGCGGTGCTGGCGCCGAGGGCGGGGGGTCGGCTCTGCCTGGGGTGACGCCCCCTGTCGCTCGTAAAACCTTGCGGATACGCCCCTCATCCGGCCCTGCGGGCCACCTTCTCCCCCAAGGGGGCGAAGGGACGGAGGGAGCGGAAATGCTCATTCAGCGTGACAGCAGACCCGGTGATCACTCACCGGGGGGGCGCCGGGGGGGAATCATGGAGCCTGCGCGGCTCAGCCGCGCTGGCGGAATTTCCCCCGCCGGCTGCGGGGAGTCGGCAGAGGGGGGCGCACAGCCCCCCTTTGCCCAGGAGGGT
>JBEIQZ010000520.1:0-4452 GCA_040376255.1 Alphaproteobacteria bacterium | reverse complement strand
GCGGCGGGGTGCGCGAAGAGGATGTCTGAGCCGGGGTACGCGGCGGACTACGGCGGCTACGGCTACGCGGAGTCTGCGCCGATGGAGGAGGCGGCGATGAGCCGGAGCGCGGGCGCGCCTGCGCCCCCTCCCCCGCCAAGCGCGCCCAGGCCGGCGGCGCCCGCGACGAAGCAGACCTCGACGCCCGCGACGCCGACCCTGCCGCAGGACGGGCAGGCGCAGGTCCAGACGCCTGAGCCTGCTGTGGCGCGGCGGATCTTCTACAGCGGCTCGGCGCGGCTGCGGGTGGATCGGGTGGAGGAGCAGATGGACGCCATCACCGCCTTCGTCAAGGCGGAGGGCGGCTATGTGGAGCAGCAGTCGGGGACGGTGCTGACGCTGCGGGTGCCGGTGGAGAAGTTCCGCGCCATGTTCGACGCGCTGCTGGCGCGGGGCGAGGTGCTCTCCAAAAACCTCGCCGCGCAGGACATCACCGACGCCTACACCGCCGTCGACATGCGGGCGGCCTCGCTGAAGGCGATGCGCGACCGGCTGATCGAGCTGCTCGGGCAGGCGAAGAGCGAGGAGGAGAAGCTGGCGCTGGTGCAGGAGATCGAGCAGGTGACGGAGGAGCTGGATCAGTTGGAGGCGCAGCTCCGCACGCTGGCCGCGCTCTCCTCCTACTCGCGGATCACGCTGGAGCTGGTGCCGCACGAGCCGCTGGCGGGCGGGCCGGAGGCCAACGCCTCGTCGGCCTTCGCCTGGATCTTCTCGCTGACGCCGTTCAACCGCGCGATCAGCGGCGTCGGCGCGCCGGTCACGCTGGACGTGCCGGAGGGGCTGGTGCTTCTGGAGAAGCGGCCCTGGGGCGCCGAGAGCGCGGACGGGACGCGCATGTGGAGCACCCGCCTCCCGAACGAGCCGCGCGGCGACGCAGCGTTCTGGATCGACGCGGTGAAGCAGCGGCTGGAGCGCGATTTTGCCAAGGCTGAGCGGCGGCAGGTGGGCGGCTGGGAGTTCCTCCGGCTGGAGTCGGTGAGCCGCCCTGCCTACGTCTGGCACATCGGCGTGCAGACAGACGGGAAGTTCCTGGAGCTTGTCGAGATGTATTTCCCGAAGGCGGAGCAGGAGGGTCGCTACCTCAAAGACATCGAGGCAGCGCTGACGGGAGGTGCGTCATGAGGGCGTCTCTCCTCCTCGCCGGGCTCCTCTCCACGATCGCGTGGACGCCGGTGGCGCAGGCGGCGAAACCCACCGCCCCGACAAAAACCGCTCCGGCGCCCGCCCCGGCAAAGCCGGCGCCCGCTCCGGCAAAAACCGCCGCCGAGCCGCTCCCTGAGCGCGTCGAGGCGACCTGGCTGGTGGCCTCCCAGACCCTCCAGGTCGACGACCGCGACGCGGCGATGCGCGCCGTCATCGCCTACGCTGAGCAGCGGGGCGGCTGGTTCTCCGCGCTGAGCGACGACTCGGTGACCGTGCGGGTCCCGGTGGCCGATCTGCCGGGGCTGCTGGAAGCGGGGAAGAAGCTGGGGACGCTGGTGGACAAGTCCTACCGCAGCCAGGATCTGAGCGACGAGCTCCTCCAGCTCAAGACCCGGCTCCGCTCCCGCCGCGAGACGCTGAGCCGCTACCTCGCCGTCCTCCAGACCGCGGGCGCCGACAGCACCGTGGTCATCGGCCGCGCCATCGCCGAGAGCATCAACGAGATCGAGGGCATCGAGGGCCGCATCCGGCTCCTGAGCCAGCAGGCCGAGTGGGCGCAGGCGACGTTCTCCTTCCGCTTCCGCGACCGGGCCGCCCCCTCCACCGACGGGAGTTCGCCCTTCGCCTGGATCAACTCGCTGAACCTCGCCTCCATCCTCAACGACTTCCGCTACGGCTCCGGCCTCGGCAGGTCGGCGGGGGTGACCGTCCCGACGCCCGACGGCTTCGCCGCCTTCCACCGGAGGTCACAGTACGCGGCGATCAACCCCGACGACGTAAAGCTCCGGGTGCGGACGTTCCGCCACAAGCCCAAGGCCGACCTCGGCTTCTGGACTGAGGCGCTGCGGACGCGCATGCTCGCGGCGGGCTACCTGATGGTGGCGGAGGAGAAGATAGAGAGCGCCAGCGGGCAGGGCTCGCTGCTGGAGCTGACGGCGCCCTACGGGGACGAGGATCTGCGCTACCTGATCGCGGTGTTCGTCGACGGGGGGCGGCTGGTGGTGGTCGAAGCGGTCGGGGAGGCCTCGGACTTCAAGGCGCAGCGCGAGGGGATCACCGGGGCGATCCGGGGGATGCGCTTTTAGCCGGGGGGTAGATGGATCGGATCGTACAGGTGAAGATCAGGAACGTCCGTGCGATTGAGTCGGCGGACGTTCAGATCGGGAGGCCGATGACCGTGCTGATCGGAGAGAACGGCTCCGGGAAGAGCACGGTCATCGAGTGCCTGGAGCTGCTCCGGAAGGCGGCAGAGCCGAATTTCATGTCGCAGTTCTACGCAATTCATCGGGGGATGCCTGGGATGCTGCGGCGCGGGGCGACATCCATGGAGCTCGGGATCACGGTCGAGGACGATGACGGGGCGCTGCCACGGCTGGAGTACCGGTTTGTGCTGGGGCAGCAGGGGGCCGGGGCGGTTATTCTGGAGGAACATCTTAAATCGGGGCCGACAGCGTCTGTGAATATGAAGACGCTTGCGGAGAATCAATCCAATTTACCATCAAGTCTTGCAAATGGCGAAATCACAAAATCCGACCAGCTCTATATCTCATATTCAAACAAAAAAGAGATCGCCTCAGTCATCGCCCGCCTCCTGAGCGTCCTTCGCGGGATCGAGACCCACATCGGCTTTGACAGCGTCGCCTCCTGGGCAGCCCGAACCAGCCAGCGACCGGAGACGATGCGGGCGGCCAACACGCATTTTCCGGCCGAGCGGCTTCAACTGCTGGCGGCCAACCTGGCAAACGCATGGTCAGAATTGCTGAACCGCAAGGACGCGCACCGGGCGCACACGATGGAGCTGGCGCGGCTGGGGCTGGGGGAGCGCCTCGACAGCGTGATCGTGAAGGCTGACGCGGGCGGTGGGAACATCTATCTGGCGGTGCAATTCAGGGACATGACAGAGCCGCTGTTCGCGGCCAGCCTCTCAGACGGGCAGCTCGCATGGCTGGCGTTCGTGGCGATGGCGCGGCTCAACAGCGGCCGGTCGCTGCTGGTGATCGATGAGCCGGAATTACACCTGCACCCGTCGCTGCTGGGGCGGGTGATCTCGCTGCTCTCCAACCTGGAAGGGGGGGCGCCGGTGCTCATCAGCACGCATGCGGATCGGGTGCTGGAGCTGATCGATGATCCGGCGGACGCGATCCGGGTGTGCGCGCTGGAGGGGGGGCGGGCGGCCATCCTGCGGCTGGATCGGGAGGCGCTGCCGCGCTGGCTGGAGGAATTCGGCGATCTCGCCCAGCTCCGCGCCAGCGGCTATCTCCCGCGCGTCCTCGCGCCGGAGCAGGTGTGATGCCGCTCGCGACGGTCCTCTATGAAGACAAGATGCAGATCGGGAGCGGTAAAACCTTCCCTCCGCACGACTTCATCCTGGCAATGATCGGTGATATAACCGGTCAAACAGTCTATCTAAAACCGCACCGGAGGAGGAGGTGACAGCGCGGCTGCTGCAGCGGAGCGACGCGCCGGAGCGGCTGTCCGTCCACTACCTTTACCCCAACATGGAAGGGTTGCTGCGGTCAATCAACGGCTGTGATCCGTCCGTCCCTGCCCCTCTCACCAAGGATCACAACAGCCGGGACATCTATCTGAACCGCGCAGCGTTCGCCGTCCCCGCCAGCGTCCGCGACTGCGTGAAGGGAGCGCAACCCGGACTGGACTCCCTCGTTCAGAAGCTCGCAGAACGTTGCCGGGAAAAAGAGAGCAGCTGAAGCTACTCCCGCCGCCACGGCGCCACCCGCTCCATCTCCGCCGTCACCGCGACGCCCGCCACCCGCGCCATCTGCACCCGCGCTGCGACGGCGGCCCCGCGCATCAGCGCCTCCTGGATGGCGACGACGCCCCGGCTCTCCAGCGGCTCCAGCCAGGTCCCGCGCACCCAGTCGTTGAACAGGCCCATCGCGGGGCCGCACCAGATCTGGTAGTCGCGCTTCCGGCTGGCCTCTCCGGTGCGCGCCCACCGGCTGGAGAGGCCGAGGTACCAGCGGAAGCAGAGGGCCATCTGGTGGTGGGGGTCGAGGGCGGCGCGCTTCCACTGGGCGGGGTCGCGGGCCTTCCAGAAGGCGGCGGTCTCCTCCAGGACCTGCGCGACGGGGCGCTGGAAGATCTGGCGCTCCAGGCGGTCGCGGTCGGCGGCGGGGAGGGCGTCGAGGGAGGTGTAGGCGCGGTAGAGCTCGTGGAGGCGGGAGGCGCGCTGGGCGTAGAGGGTGCCGCGCGAGAGGACCTGCACCTGCGCGCCGAGCTCGAACATGTCGGGGGCGGGGCAGAGGGCGG
>JBEIQZ010000173.1:0-10404 GCA_040376255.1 Alphaproteobacteria bacterium | reverse complement strand
CCGGCTTCGACGACGACGGCAACGACGACTACACCGACAACCTGATGTACGCCTGCTACTGCGAGACCCACGCCTGCAGCCCGGCGCCGACGATCTCCTGCGGCGGCAGCTTCCCGGACAACTACTGGGCGGTGGGCGTCGACGATCAGCCCTTCCGCCTCAACGGCAACTCCTTCACCACCGTCTGCGCCGACATCGACAACGACGGGGACAACGATCTCTACACCGCCGAGATCCGCCACCTGTGGGCGGGGCAGTCCGCCGATCACACGCAGCTCCTGCTCAACAACATCAACAATGACGGCGGCGCAGACATCACCTTCACCCGCGTCGACAACGAGGAGAACGGCCTCGCCCGCGAACATCCCCGGCAGGGGGACTGGAACGAGGGCGATCTGTACGCCGCCTTTTTTGACTTTGACAACGACGGGTGGAAGGACATCCTGCTGGTCAGCTCCGACTACGAGGACACCCGGATGTGGCTGTGGCGGCAGGTCGAGGCGGGCCGGTTCGAGGAGATCGGCGAGGCGGCGGGGATGGATCAGCCCTGGCCCGCCGGGCTCGCCATCGCCGACTTCGATCTGGACGGCGATCTCGACGTGGTGACCGGCTCCTCCACCGCCCGCAGCGGCACCCCCTGGACGGCGCGCGAGATCCACGTCTACCGGAACGACAGCCCGAAGGGCAACTATGTCCGCATAGAGGGCCTCCCGGTCGGCACCCGCGTCGAGGTCGAGGCGGGCGGCCTGACCCAGGTGCAGGAGGTCGGCGGCGGCTACGGCCACTACAGCATCCAGAACGACGTCCCGCTGCACTTCGGCCTCGGCGACGTCTGCCAGATCGACCGCATCACCGCCACCTTCCCCGGCGGGCGCGTCGGGACATGGGAGGACGTGGCGGCGAACCGCACGGTGACGCTCACCCCATAACCGCTACCGGCCCGCCGCTACCGGCCCGCCGCTACCGGCCCGCCGCTACCGGCCTGCCCTCACCGTCTTCACGCTGCGCGCCGGATCGGGGAACCACCCGGTCAGCGCGATCCGCACGTCCATCGGCTGATCGAACCAGATCAGCTCCGCCTGCGCGCCCGGCCACCAGGTCCATCCGGTCTCAAGCCGCACCCCGAGCGACTGGGAGAAGCGGCAGTCCGCGCCGACCGCCATCCGGGCCCCGGCCCAGATCTGCGTCTGATCCGGCCAGTAGGGGCCGCTGGCGAACCAGAGCGCGGGCCCGGCGGCGGCGTCGAGGTGCCAGAGGCCGTCGCCGAGCGCGATCTGGCGCCCCGCCAGCAGGCTGTACCGGCCGCCGTCGATGCTCAGCTCTGTGCCGACCGGCTGGACGGCCGCCTCGACCCGGAACATTACGTCCTTCACCTCAGCCTGCGCCTGGATGAGCACCCCGCCGCGCACCGCCGCGCCGTCCCAGCGGCGCTCGACCATCAGCGGGAGGCCGACGCTGATCGAGGGCGTGTCCCGCGTCATCCGGGCGAGGTAGCGGCCGGAGAGCTGGCGGGCCTGCCGCTGGATCCGCTGGTTGTACTCGTCCTCCGCCGGGAAGCTCGCGAGCGAGGACAGGTAAATCGCCCCCTCCTGCTTGTAGCCCTGCCGAAGCAGCGCGTAGCCATAGAGCAGCATCGAAGGCCGGTGGAGCGGATCGATCTCCAGCGCGTACGCGGCGAGCCGCTTTGTCTCCCGCCAGTCCCCCGACTCCCAGGCGGCCAACGCTGCGAGGTAGGCGGAGGCGATGTCTCTGTCCGGGGTGCTGTCCGATCCGCTCAGGGCGGCAGGGGGCAGGGGGGCTGCCGGGACTGCGACTTCCGTGTCCCGGGGCGCCGCAAACAGCGGATAGATCATGACAAGCATGTCATACTTTACACCGTCCAAGCCTTGTGTGTATGATACCTGTGCAGGAAAGGTGATCTCATGCCGCTCCATCCCCTCCGCTCCCTCCCCTCTGCTCTCCTGTCGGCGCTCCTGCCGGCCTCGGTGCTCACCCTGACGCTGGCGGGTTGCACAGACTCCCCCTCCCTCCGGGACCCGACCTTCCCGACCGGGAGCCAGACGATGGTCGCCTCCGGCGATCAGAAGCAGCTCTACGCGACCGACGCTGAGAACGGCGTGGTCGTCATCCAGAATGTCGCGGGCGGCGCGATCCAGACCGTGGACGTGGGCGCGGAGCCCACCCGCATCACCCGCTTCGGGGGCAAGCTGCTGGTGACGCTGCGGGGCGAGGGCAGCCTCGCGGTGCTGAGCGAGACGGCGGGCGGCCTGACGCTGGAGCGGAAGATCAAGGTGGGGCCGGAGCCGTCAGGGGTGGTGGCGCGGGAGGACGGGAGCCGGGTCTACGTGGCGCTGCCGACCTCGGGCGAGGTGGTGGAGCTGAACGCGGATCTCGGCGTGGAGCGCCGCTTCGAGGTCGCCAATGAGCCGACCTGGATCGCCCTGCACCCCAGCGGGCAGTCGCTCTATGTGGCCTCGGCCTTCCAGGGGCGGCTGTCCCGGATCGATCTGGAGAGCGGCGATGTGAGCGATGTCTCGCTCTCCTCACACCCGGGCGCGGGCGAGAGCGCCAACGAGGAGCTGACCCGCCGCCTGACCGGCGACCTGTGGGTGTCTCCGGACGGCGGACAGCTCGCCGTACCTGCGCTGTTCATCGACAACATCACCCCGGTCGAGGAGCCGGACGACGGCGTGAGCGGCGGCGGCTACGCCTCCACCCCCGGCCTGAGCATCAGCCGGTTCAACCCGGCGGTGGTGCTGGTCGAGCTGGATCGCACCGGAGCGCCGGAGCCCGGCACCGACACCGCGATCTTCGTCGCGGGCTTCGGCGCGGATCGCATCGTCCGCTCCTACATCAGCTCGGTGGCCATCTCGCCGGACGGCCAGATGATCCTCGCGACGATGGAGGCCTCCAACACCGTCATCGCCCTCTCCAGCACCCCGATCTACTCCAGCGCGGACACCGACATCACGATGACCGACACCTTCGACAGCGGCTCGGTCACCATCGGCTTCGAGGACGCCGGGTTCGCCAGCAGCCCCTCGGTGCTGATCTCCACCGACGCCGGGCCGCGCGGCGTCGCCTTCGTCGACGGCGAGGCCTACGTCCACAGCTTCCTCGACCGCACCATCGGGCCGGTCTGGGCCGACGGCGCCCGCCAGCGCATCGGCGAGCAGTTCGCCGCCGGGGAGACCCTCGGCCCCGCGATGGCCGCTCCGCGCGGCGCGGACATCGGCGCCTCGGTGCTGCCGGAGGACGTGCTGGCCGGTCGGCGGCTGTTCTACTCCGCCACCTCGCCCCAGATGGCGGCGGACGGCGCGGGCGTCTCCTGCTCCACCTGCCACTACGACGTCCGCAACGACGGGCTGACCTGGGCGTTCACCAAGGGCGTCCGCCAGACCATCTCGCTGGCGGGCGACGTCGATAGGAGCGCCCCGGTCACCTGGACCGACGAGGTCTCCGGGGTCTCCGAGGAGGCCACCCTCACCAGCCAGGGCCGCATGGGCGGCGAGTTCCTGACCACCTCCCAGGCGGCCTCCATCGGCGCCTTCGTCAACTCCACCCGCCACCTCGATCTGCCGCTGAAGATCGGCGGCGTGCGCAGCGACGACGCGGCGGTGAAGCGCGGCGAGGCGCTGTTCAACCGCGCGGACGTCGGCTGCGCCTCCTGCCACGGCGGGACGCTCTACACCGACAACGAGGCGCACGACATGTTCGGCCTCGCCGGGGTCAACACCCCGACGCTCGTCGGCGTCGCGGCCTCCGCCCCCTACCTGCACGACTGATCGGCGGCGACGCTGGGTGACCTGCTGGAGATGGTCCGCAGCGGCGAGATGGGGAACACCTCCGGCCTCTCCTCCGCCGAGATGGACGATCTGGAAATGTACCTCCGCTCGCTCTGATGACGCCCGCCCTGTCGCTGCTCGCCCTGTATGCGCTCGCCGCCCCGGCGGCGGCGCTGGTCGCCATCGAGCCGCAGCCGTCCTCCGGCTTCGGCGCCTGGCAGGTGACGCTGGAGCTCAGGCTCCACCTCTCCCCCGGTCGGCGGCCCTTCGGGCTCTCGGCGGGGCTGGGGCTGGACTGGCTGCTGACCGAGGACTACAACGGCCCGGTCATCGGCCCGCACGTGGAGGCGCGCTGGAGCCGCCTCGACTACGGGGCGTTCTCGCTGTTCGGGCGGGCGGGCTACTGTGTGGCGTGGGACAACTACAACGGACGGTTCGTCCCCGGCTTCATGGGCGCGCTGGAGAGCGGCTGGACCTGGCGCACCGAGCACGGGCCGGGGCTGCGGGTCGGCGGGATGTTCCAGATCCCCTACGTCTCGCTGGCCTACGATCAGCTCATCGACCTCGGCGGCTTCACCGGATCGCCCCGCCCCGCCCCGCTGGAGATCGATCCCGACGCCGATCCTTACGCGCCGCTCCCGGTGGCGCGCTGGCGCCGCACGCCGCTCTCCGACCCGACGATCTCCTTCAGCGCGGAATTGCCGGTGATCGGGGTCTACTGAGGGCTGCCGGGGCCGCTCAGCCCTTCACGCTGCCCGCCGTCAGCCCCTCGACAAGGAACCGCTGGAGCGCGAAGAACAGCAGCGTGACCGGCAGGCTCACCAGGATCGCGCCCGCCGAGAAGCGCCCCCACTCCGCCCCGAACTCCCCGACGTAGCCGTTCAGCACCACCGGCAGCGTGTAGGCCCGCTCGTCCCCCAGCAGCGTCGCGGCGAGGATGAACTCGTTCCAGGCGGTCATGAAGGCGAACAGCGCCGTGACCACGATGGCGGGCCGCGCCAGCGGCAGGATGATCTGCCAGAAGATCTGCCAGCGCGTCGCCCCGTCCAGCAGCGCCGCCTCCTCCAGATCCCTCGGCAACGTGTCGAAGTAGCCCTTCAGGTTCCAGGTGGCGAACGGCACGGTGGTCGTCGAGTACACAAGGATCAGCCCGGTCATCGAGTCCAGCAGCCCCAGCGCGTCCAGCAGGATGTACAGCGGGATCGCCATCACCACCCCGGGGAACATCTGGCTCAACAAAAACGTCGCCATCATCCGGTCGCGCCCCGGAAAATTCCACCGCGACAGCGCGTAGCCCGCCGTGCAGGCCAGCCCCACCCCCAGCACCGCCGTCGCCCCGGAGATGATCAGCGAGCTCAACAATTGCCGCCCGAACAGCCAGCTCCCGTCCGGGCTTGTCGTCCCGATCACCGCCGCGAAGTTGTCGAGGCTGAACTCTGTCGGGAGCGGGTTCAGGCTCATCGTCATCCCCTGCCCCGGCGCGAGCGCCATCTTGATCACCCACAGCACCGGGAACAGCGTGGCGATGGTCAGGACGGTGAGGGCGAGGTGGGTGATGACCACGCGGGCGGCGGAGGGTTGTCGCATCAGATCACCTTCTTCCCGGCCAGCCTGTTCGCCGCCCGGCCATAGATCAACAGCACCCCGAAGATGATCACCGCGTAGGCTGAGGCGTAGCCGTAGCGGTGGCCGCGCGTGAAGGCCCAGCGGTAGGCCTGGGAGATGAGGATCTCGGTGGAGCCGTCGGGCTCGCCGCCGGAGACGAGGTAGATGATGTTGAACATGTTGAACGTCCAGACGCTGCCGAGGATGACCGCCGGGAGGAGGGCCGGGGCGAGCATCGGGAGGGTGACGTGGCGGAGGCGCTGCCAGCCGTCGGCGCCGTCGACCTCGGCGGCCTCCTCCAGATCGCGGGGGATGGACTGGAGGGCGCCGAGGGTGACGACCATCATGAAGGGGAAGCCGAGCCAGGTGTTGGTGCAGAGGTTGGCGGCGAAGGCGGTGGAGAAGGAGGCGAACCAGGAGACGGGGGCGATGCCAAGCGCGCCGAGCAGGGCGTTGATCGCGCCGAACTGGGCGTGGAACAGGTTCTTCCAGATCAGGGCGGTGATGTAGCTGGGGATGGCCCACGGCAGGATCAGCGCCGCCCGGAACACCCCGCGCAGCCGCACCCACGGCTCCCTGAGCAGCAGCGCGAGCGCCACGCCGATGCCGACGTGCAGCACGACGTTGCACACCGTCCACAGCACGGTGACGAGCAGCGTCGACCAGAAGGAGAGCGGCGAGGTGACGGGGAAGTCGCGGGCCAGAAGGATGTCTAAAAAGTTGGAAAATCCAACAAAAGTCCAGTCCTGTCCCTGCAATTCGAACAGGCTGACCGCCGCGCCGACGAGGAAGGGCGCGAGCGTCAGCAGCGTCATCGCCCCGAAGGCGGGGGCCACCCAGGCATACGCGAAGGCCCAGGCGCGGATCGGGGCGCGGGCGATCTCGCGGGCGAGCCAGGCCAGCCCGGCGATCCCGGCGATCCCGGCGGCGATCAGCCAGGGGGCCGGATCGGCGGCGGGCGGGAGGGGGCGGGAGAGGATCTCATAGGCGGTCTGGGCCTCGGCGGCGGCCAGTTCCGGCGTCCCGGCGCCGCGCGTGAGGCGGCGGAGGCTGCGGGCCAGTGGCTCCCAGGTCTGCGCCATCGCGGGGTTCAGCGGCATCGGGATGGCGGCGGCGGCCTGCTCACGGAAGGCGGCGAGGACGGGATCGGCGGCGGGGACGTCGGTGCGGGCGACGATCTGGCGGCCCTGATTCTGGCGGAGCTGCGACCCGGCGGCCCCGGCGAGGAAGCGGGCGAGATCGGCGGCGGCGGGATCGGCGGCGGCTCCGGCGGGGGGCGCGGCGAGGAACACGGCCTCCACGGTGAGCCAGGGCGCGGCGGGGCGACCGGCGACGGTGGGGAGCGGCGCGACGCCGAAGGACAGCCCTGAGGCGATCTCGCCGAGGAACCAGGGGCCGCTGATGAGCATCGCGGCGCGGCCCTCGTTGAAGAGCTGGTTGACGAGCGCGCCGGAGGGTTCGGGCGGCACCAGCTCCAGGGCCATCCGGCGGATCAGCGCGAAGGCCGCGACGTTGGCGGGGCGCCCGAGGCGCACCGGGCCGTCCGTCTCCGGCTGCGACGGATCGGCGCTGTCGAAGATGCCGCCGCCGGTCGCGTGCATCCAGGGGGCGGCGTGGTAGGCCGAGGCGACCTCATAGGCGAGCCGGTAGATCTTCTTCCCGTCCGGCGCTGTCTGATCCGCCTGCCCGTCCGCCAGTAATTCTTCTATCGTCTGCGGCGGCCCCTCCGGCAGCAGGGCGCGGTTGTAGAACAGCGCGAGGCTCTTGACGCCCAGCGGCAGCCCCCAGGATCGCCCCTCCCACCGGAGCGCGGCGAGGGCGGAGGGCATGAAGCCGCTGTCCGCGCCTGTCTCCTGCGGTTCGAGGGGCAGGATCAGCTCGCGCGCCGACCAGTCCGCGACGCGCTCGTGGGCGAAGATGAAGAGATCGGGGCCGTTGCCGCGCGGGATGGCGGCCTCCAGCTTGGCGGAGAGCGACTCGTAGGGGATGGCGAGCGGGGCGACAGCGGCGCCGGGGTGGGCGGCCTCGTACTGATCGCAGAGGGCTTCGAGCGCTGCCCGCTCCTCGCCGCGCCACGCATGCCAGAGGGTCAGCTCATCGGCCGCCGCGACCCCGATCCAGCCGAGCAGCGCGATCATGCGCGCCCTGCGTCGCGGATGCGGGCGCCGGTGGCCGGGTCGAAGCGGTAGCAGCGATCCAGCGCGACCGACACGCGCCCGCGCGGCGGCTCGCCCTCCACGCGGGCCATCAGCGGCTCGCCCCCGTGGGCGGCGTCCAGCCGGAGGTGCAGCATCGACTCGAAACCGAGCCGCTCGGTGACCTCGACGGTTGCGCCCAGGAGCGGAACCCCCGGGAGCGGAACCCCCGGGATCGGCGCTCCCTGGATCGCGGGGCTGCCGGGGGCGACGATCCGCGCGTCGTTGGGGCGCACGCCGACCGTCACGCCGGGCTCCAGCTTCTCCAGGAAGCTCATGGAGGGGCTGCCGATGAACCCGGCGACGAAGCGGCTCTGCGGATCGAAGTAGAGCTGGTCGGGGGTGCCGATCTGCTGGAGGACGCCGCCCTGGAGGATGACGATGCGGTCGGCCAGCGTCATCGCCTCGATCTGGTCGTGGGTGACGTAGACGGTGGTGGTGCCGAGGGCGGCCTGCAGGCGCTTGATCTCGACGCGCAATTGCTGGCGGAGCGCGGCGTCGAGGTTGGAGAGCGGCTCATCAAAGAGAAAGATCTTCGGGCGCCGCACGATCGCGCGGCCCATCGCCACCCGCTGCCGCTGCCCGCCGGAGAGCTCGCGCGGGAAGCGGTCGAGCAGCTTCTGGAGGCCCAGCATCTCCGCCGCCTGATCGACCCGCGCCGCTGTCTCCGGGTGGTTCTGCAGGCGCAGCGCGAAGGACATGTTCTCGCGCACGGTCATGTGCGGGTAGAGCGCGTAGGACTGGAACACCATCGCCACGTCGCGATCCTTGGGCGGCAGGTCGTTGACCCGCCGCCCGTCGATCCGCAATTCCCCCGATGTGATCTCCTCCAGCCCCGCGATGGCGCGGAGCAGCGTGCTCTTACCGCAGCCGCTCGGCCCGACGAGGACGATGAACTCACCGTCCGCGACGCTCAGGTCGACGCGGTGGAGCACCCGGACACTCCCATAGGATTTTTCGATACCAAGAAATTCGAGCGTCGCCATTCCCCTCCCGGGCGCCCGGCGCGCCTGCGCGCCGACCGGTCGCCATCCTACCGGCGGACGAGGATGAATTCAAGCTGCCCCCAGCCGGTGCCCGGTACGGCGAAGGCGGAGGGGGCGAGGTGGATGACCTCGAAGGCGGGCGCGACCAGCGAGAGCAGCTCAGCGGCGGTCAGCGCGAAGGGCGGCGATGCCGGGTTGGCCGTCGGGTTGTCCGGGGAGAACCGGTCGCCGTCGAGCGCGGCGCCGAAGAGCTGGCCGCCGGGGCGGAGCAGCGCGGCGGCGGCGGCCATATAGACGGCGCGGGCGTCAGGGGCGATGCGGCACAGCAGCCCCTGCTCACAGATCAGGTCGAAGGTGCCGATGTCCGGCGCGTCCCGCCTGTGGGCGAGGAAGTCCCCGCGATGGAACGGCAGGCCGCCGGGATCGGCCCGGTGGTCAGCGGTGTCCATCGCCAGCACGCTGTAGCCGCGCGCGTGGAGCGTCCGCACCTCATGCCCGGCGCCGCAGCCCGGCACCAGCAGGCGGGCGGGCGGGTGGTGGAGGCGGGGCAGCAGGCGCAGGATGACCGGGGCGGTCTGTGTGCGGTCGTCGGCGCGGGAGGCACCGGAAGTGTTCCATTCCATGAAGGTCTCCGGGCGCGGGCGTCCTGTCGTACAGGTCGCGCCGGGGCCGGACTAACACGCGGGGATAGAATTTGACATCGGTGGAACTGTTGTCCAGAAAACCCTCCGCTTCCCTGCTCGCGCTCCTGCTCACCGCCGGGTTCCCGTCTGTCGTGCTATTCGCAAGAGATCGCTACGCGGCGCCGCCCTCCGCATCCGGCGTTGTATCCGCAGAGGCGGGAGCGGCGCGGCTCCGCCGGGCCATGGCGCGCACCGGCTCCATCCACTTCGACAGCACCGCAGGCGGCAGGTCGTGGCGGGCGATGCGGTCGAGGACGCTCAGCGTGCTGCGGAGCTCCCGATCCGCCGCCTGCGCCGCCTGGAGCACCGTCTTCCAGCGCAGGTTCGCCTCCTCCTTGGCGGTCAGCGCTGCGTCGAAGGTCTGGAGCGCGGTGAGGATCTGGACGACGTTCCCGGCCATCAGCGCGGGCAGGGACACAGCGCTGAGGCGGTCAGCGAAGGCGTTGTAGCGGATGAGGTGGGGGCGCCCGCTGCCCTTTGTCAGCGCAATCGATCCGGTCGGGAACAGCTGCTGCAGCGCCGTCTGTGCGCCGCCGTCGCCGCACCGGGCCTCGCTCCGCAGCCGCTGGCAGAACGCGCTCACCTCCTCGTCCATCGCTGCCTCTGCCGCCCGCGCCAGCAGCACCTGAGCGGAGAAGGCATGCGCCTCAGTCTCTGCGGTGTTGTGGGCGGTCGTGAGGCGGGCGAGCGTCGCCTCCATGTCCTGGAGCCGGGAGAGGAGGGCGGGGATGAGGCGGGCCTCGTCGGCGCGCAGGAGGAGGTAGCGGGTGGCCGCGATGAGGGTGGGGCGGGAGGTGTGCCAGAGGGTAGCCATGATGGACTCCAGGGGTTGATGGTCAGCGCCTTGCGGGCGACAGGGGTACATCAAGGCCGGTGCCAGGGCGCGGCGACGACAGAACGCCGGAAATATGGGATCAGGGGTGTCGGATCTCCGACAGCAGGTGTCAGATCTCCGACAGCACTGACGGAAATCCGACACCCCTGCTCCGCCGGGAGCCGCCGCGCAGGTGGGTGGCAGGCGTTTTGCCAGTGCAGCAGCGCATCCACAGGGGCTGTCCGGTCGGTTTGCCAGTGCAGCAGCGCATCCACAGGGGCTGTCCGGTCGGTTTGCCAGTGCAGCAGCGCATCCACAGGGGCTGTCCGGTCGGTT
>JBEIQZ010000810.1:0-1789 GCA_040376255.1 Alphaproteobacteria bacterium | reverse complement strand
GGTGCTGGAGCGGATACCGGCTGAGCTGCCGCTGGCGGGGGTGATCCAGGCGGCGGCGGTGCTGCGGGACGCGACGCTGGATCGGCTGACGGCGGAGGACATGCGGGCGGCGCTGGCGCTGAAGCGGGCGGGGAGCTGGAACCTGCACATGCTGACGGCGGGCGGTGATCCTGGCTGCGCGCTGGACTTTTTTGTGATGTTCGGCTCCGGGGCGGCGCTGCTGGGGTCGGGCGGGCAGGGGGCGTACGCGGCGGGGAACGCCTTCCAGGCGGGGCTGGCGCGGATGCGGCGGGCGCGGGGGCTCCCGGCGCTCTGCATCCACTGGGGTCCGTTCGCGGAGGTGGGGCTGGCGGCGGCGGCTCCGGAGCGCGGGGCGCGGCTGGCGGCGGAGGGGCTGCGGGCGCTGGCCCCGGCGGAGGGAATGGCGTGGCTGGGGCGGCTGATCGCGTCGGAGGCGGTGCAGGCGGCGCCGCTGCCGATGGATGTGCGGCGGTGGATCGACGCGCACCCGGCGCTGTCGGGGTGGCCGTTCCTGGCGCGGCTGGATCGCGGCCTCCCGGCGTCCGGCTCCGGCGGGACAGCGGGGCAACAGGCGGGGCAACAGGCGGGGCTGCGGGCGGGGCTGGAGGCGCTGCCGGAGCGGCAGCGGCAGGCGCGGCTGCAGGGCTGGGTGCAGGAGCAGATCGCGGCTGTGACGCGCATCTCCGCCGATCAGATCGCCCCGGAGCGCCCGCTCACGGAGCTGGGGCTGGACTCGCTGATGGGGATCGAATTGCGGAACCGGCTGGAGGCCGGGACGGGGCTGGCGCTGCCCGCGACGCTGATCTGGACCTGCCCGAGCGCGGCGCTGCTGACGGCGCGGCTGTCCGGGGAGCTTTTTCCGGCGGGGGCGGGCGATCAGGGGCGCAGCGATCAAGCCGGGCAGCGGGACAGCGGGCAGGACAGCGGGCAGGACAGCAGGCAGCAGGACAGCAGGCAGCAAGACAGTGTCGCGATCATCGGCATGGGCTGCCGCTTCCCTGGCAGCGACGGCGTCGACGGCTTCTGGGAGATGCTGCTGTCGGGGCGCGACCCGATCCGGCGCTGGGATCGGGGGGCGGGCGGGCGTCAGGCGGGCGGGGAGCGGTTCGCCGGGATGATCGACGGGGTGGAGCTGTTCGATCCGGCGTTCTTCGGCATCTCCGCGCACGAGGCGGCGCGGATGGACCCGCAGCAGCGGCTGTTGCTGGAGGTGGCGTGGGGGGCGCTGGAGCATGCGGCGATCGCTGCGGACAGCCTCGCGGGGACTCAGACCGGCGTCTACGTCGGGATCAGCACCTCAGACTACCGGGATCTGCTGGTGGCGGCCGGCGCGGTGGACGCCTACGGGGCGGCGGGGAACGGGCCGAGCTTCGCGGCGGGGCGGCTCGCCTATGTGCTGGGGCTGAACGGCCCGGCGATGGCGGTGGACACTGCGTGTTCGTCGTCGCTGGTGGCGGTGCACCTGGCGGCGCAGGCGTTGAAGGCGGGGGAGTGCGCGCTGGCGCTCGCGGGCGGGGTGAACCTGCTGCTGTCTGAGGCGACCTTCGACTTCGTCGCGCAGACGCGCTCGCTGGCGCCGGACGGGCGGTGCAAGACGTTCGACGCGGGAGCGGACGGGTTCGTGAGGGGGGAGGGCTGCGGGGTGGTTGTATTGAAGCGGCTGGCGGACGCTCAACGCGACGGGGATCGCGTCTGGGCCGTCATCCGGGGCAGCGCGGTGAACCAGGACGGGCGCTCCGCCAGCCTCACCGCGCCCAGCCGCGACGCG
>JBEIQZ010000466.1:0-4991 GCA_040376255.1 Alphaproteobacteria bacterium | reverse complement strand
GGCGACGAAGGTGGTGCAGGTGGTGGTCGCGCTGAGGCACATTGTAGCGACGGCGGTGTCATCGGTGGCGGAGAGGGCGACGGCGACGGAGCGGGTGTTGCTCCAGGCGGCGCCGGCGGCGGCGGTGACGGTGCCGGAAGGCGCGTTGAACTCGGGGGCGGGGCGGGAGGTGACGGTGGCGCCGGTGCTGACGTGTCCAGCGGCGTCGACGGCGCAGACGCGGAAGCCGTAGGTGGTGCCGTCAGTGAGGCCGGTGATGGCGGTGGAGGTGGCGGCGCCGGTGTAGGCGAGGGTGCCGGTGCTGCAATTTGCCGGAGCGGTGGTGGTCCCCCGGACGATCTTGTAGCTGGCGACGCCGCTGGTGGCGTCAGCGAAGCCGCTCCAGGAGAGGGTGACCTGCCCGGCGGCGGGGGTGGCGAGGACGGTGCCGTTGGTGGGGGCGGTGGCGTCGTAGAGGATGGTGTCGGTGGTGGCCGCCCCGGTGTTGCCGTACGTGTCGCGGAAGGTGGCGTACACCGTCCGGGGCGTCCCTGAGTTGCTGAGGGTCCACGCGCGCGAGGTCGCGTAGGCCTCCCAGGCGGTGCAGGAGGCGGTGTTGCTGATGCACATGGTGCCGACGCCGTCGCTGTCCGAGGCTGCGAGCGTGAGCGTGACGGCGGTGGTGGAGGTCCCGCCGGCGCCGGAGGCGATGGTGACGGAGCCGGCCGGG
The DNA here is from genome assembly GCA_040376255.1 of Alphaproteobacteria bacterium. Lineage (GTDB taxonomy): Bacteria > Myxococcota_A > UBA796 > UBA796 > SXON01 > JBEIQZ01. Next base: position 4,282 of record JBEIQZ010000466.1, on the reverse strand, counting down.
CCGCTGTTGGCCGCCTGGGCGGCGGGGATGGTGCGGCCGGAGACGGAGAGGTTGGCGGTGCGTGCCGTCCCGGTGTTGGCGGCGGCGGTCCAGGTGAAGCTGCCGCTGCCGGTCGCGCCCGCCGAGCTGAGCGTGAGCCACGCGGCGTCCGACGTCACCGTCCACGCGCAGGAGGCGTCTGCAGTGACCGAGATCGATCCGGTGTCGCCCGCGACGCCCGGGGAGAGGGTGCTGACGGACACCGCAGAGACGCAGTCCGACACCGCCGCGTCGAGCGCGAGGCGGGGGAACGACAGCCCGTTGCGGGTGTCGGTGACGGTCACGCCGTTGCTCGTGAGGCGATCCTCCAGCTCATCCACCGTCGCGGCGGCGTCGGTCGCGCGCAGCACAGCGGCGGCGCCCGCGACGTGGGGCGAGGCCTGGGAGGTGCCGGTCATCGTCAGCCCGCCGGCGGTGATGGCGGTGCCGGGCGCGAGGATGTCGAGCATGGAGGCTGAGTTGGAGAAGCAGGCGACCTTGTCCGCCGAGGAGGTGCTGTCCACGCAGGAAGAGTAGAACGCGCCGCCCCGGTTTGTGTCGTAGACGGCGCCGACCGAGAGCGCGCCGGGGTCGCAGGCGGGGGCGGCGATGGCGTTGGTGTAGCTGTTGTTGCCGGACGCAGCGACGACGACGACCCCGGCGGCGCGCGCGTTCGAGATGCCGGCAGAGAAAACTGTCGAACAGTCTGACGTATAAGCACCAGATCCAAGGCTCATATTAAGCGAAGCAATATGATAGGTGGCCTGGTTGGCGATCACCCAGTCGATCGCGGAGAGGATATCGGTCGAGGAGGCGCTCCCGCCGTTGAACACGTCCAGCGCGAGGATGTCCGCGCCGGGCGCGACCAGCGCCACGATGGAGGAGACGTTCGTGCCGTGGAAGTTGCCGTCATCGCGGGCGTTGTCGCTCGTCGCGAAGTCGGCGGCGTAGGCGACGCGGCAAGTTGAGGGCGTCCCGACTGCGGTGCAGCTCCCGAGGTCGGCCACCGTCCAGTCTGCGCCGGTGTCGAGCACCGCGACGGAGGTGCCGGTGCCGAGGTAGCCGCCCGCGACCGCCGCCGGCTGGCCGATGAGCGTGAGGTTGTCGGTGACGGCGGTGTAGGCGGTCTCCGGCTCCAGCGAGAGGACGTCCCGCCGCAGGAGCAGCGACCGGGCAGCCTCCTCCCGGTCGAGCCGCACGATGACCACCGGGATGTTTTCATAGATCCGCTCCACCTCCGCGCCTGTCGGGAGCGAGCGGGTGAAGGTGTCCGCCTGCAGCCGCCACGCCTGCGCCCGCGCCGCGATCAGCGCCGGACGATCCCCGGCGGCGTCTGCAGCGGTGCGGCGCCGCGACACCTCAGCGCTGATCTCCGCGTCGTCCACCCGCACCAGCGCCCGCACCGGCAGCCCTGCGCGCAACGGCGCAGCGAGCAGCGGATGGAGCGCCCGGCTGTCCGCCGCTGCCGCCTGCCCGCTGTCCGGCAGGCTGTCCGGCACGCTGTCTGTCAGGCTCTCCGGCAGGTTCGAAGGCGCGCACCCGGCGAGCATGACCGTCCCGATGATTATGTGTACAGCCAGAGGAGCCGGGCGGGTAAGCGGTAAACAGGAGCGCATCGGCACCTCACATGCTGTCGCAGCATCTATCACGCGATCAGGTGTTACGGGAACAGGTCTGGTATCAGACAGCGGACACATTCCCACCAGGAGAACCGCGATGGCCACCTCCCTCCTGCAGCTCCTCGCCGCCATGGATCGCGCGGGCGCCTCAGACATGTTCATCCACGAGGGCCGCGCCCCGGCGGCCCGCATCCACGGGCAGGTGCGGACGACCTCGGAGCCGCCGACGACGCGGGAGGCGATCCTGGAATTGCTCAGCGCGCTGCCGCCGCTGGCGCGGGAGCGGTTCGCGGCGACGGGCGATCTGGACGCGGGGCTGCCGGTGTCGGAGGGGCGGCGGCTGCGGATCTCGGCGATGCGGCAGCAGGGATTGCTGGGGATCGTCGGGCGGCCGGTGCCGGGCGGGGCGATCGAATTCGGGTCGCTGGGGCTGCCGGAGGGGGTGCGGGGGTTCGTGGAGCAGCCGCGCGGGCTGGTGCTGGTGACGGGGGCGACGGGGTCGGGGAAGTCGACGACGCTGGCGGCGCTCGTCCACCACGTCAACCGGACGCGGGCGGCGCACATCGTCACGATCGAGGATCCCATCGAGTTCGTCCACGCGGACATCCGGAGCCGGGTGACGCAGCGCGAGGTGGGGGCGGACACGGAGTCCTTCCACACGGCGCTGCGGCACGTCGTCCGCCAGAGCCCGGACGTGATCCTGATCGGGGAATTGCGCGACGCCGAGACGATCCGGGTGGCGCTGTCGGCGGCGCTGACCGGCCACCTGGTGCTGGCGTCGATCCACGCCATCGACGCGACGCAGACGCTCCAGCGGATGCTTTCGTACTTTCCGCAGGATCAGCGCGCGCAGGCGGCGATGGATCTGTCGCTGTCGCTGGTGGGCATCCTGTCGCAGCGGCTGCTGCCGAAGGCGGACGGCAAGGGGCGGGCGCTCGCGGCGGAGGTGCTGGCCTGCACGCCGCCGGTGGCGCGGCTGCTGCGGGAGCAGCGGGTGGAGGAGCTGCAGGATCTGATGAACGGCTCGCACGATCCGCTGATCCAGAGCTTCAACCGGTCGCTGCTCGGGCTGCTGCGCGCGGAGCAGATCCGCTATGAGGTCGGGCTGGCGGCGGCGTCGAACCCGGAGGCCTTCGCGCTGATGGCGCGCGGGATGGCGACCGGGGCGGCGACGTTCAAGGGCGCGATCCAGAAGGATCTGGGGCTGGATCTGAAGGCGCTGCTGGTGGCGGCGGTGGGGCGCGGGGCCTCGGATCTGCACCTCACCGCCGGGCGGCCGCCGCTGGTGCGGATCAACGGCATGCTGCAATTGCTGGAGGACTCCCTGGCGGGGCGGCAGCCGCTCTCAGAGGGCGACATGCGGACGCTGCTCTACTCGGTGATGAGCGCGCGGCAGCGGACGATCTACGAATTGGAGCGCGAGGTCGACTTCGCGCTGTCCATACGGCCCGCCGAACCGCCGACAGACGGCCAGTCCGCAGAGACCACCGATCCCGGCGCCCCCCGCCCGGACACCGCCCGCCGCTTCCGGGTCAACGCCTACTACCAGAAGGGCAACATGGCCGCCGCGCTGCGCGCCATCTCCACCGAGATCCCCGCTGCCGAGCGGCTCGGCATCCCCGAGGCGATCCTGCGCCTCTCCGAGCGCCCGCAGGGCCTGCTCCTCGTGGTCGGGCCGACCGGGGCGGGCAAGTCGACGACCCTCGCCTGCCTCCTCGACCGCATCAACCGCATGCGGGCCTGCCGGATCATCACCGTCGAAGACCCCATCGAGTACGTCCACCCCTCGAAGGTCGCCACCGTCGATCAGCGCGAGGTGACCTCCGACACCCTGAGCTTCGCCTCAGCGCTGAAGTACATCCTGCGGCAGGACCCCGACGTGATCCTCGTCGGGGAGATGCGCGATCAGGAGACCATCGCCGCCGCCCTCACCGCCGCCGAGACCGGCCACCTCGTCATGGCCACCCTCCACGCCAACGACACCGCCCAGACCGTCACCCGCATCGTCGACACCTTCCCCTCCCACCAACAGGAGCAGATCCGCGCTCAGCTCTCGGCGGCGCTGCTCGGCGTCGTCTCCCAGCGCCTCCTGCCGCACCGCTCCGGCGCCGGGCGGACAGCCGTGTTCGAGGTCATGCTCGGCAGCCCCGCCATCCGCGCCCTGATCCGCGACGACAAGCTCCACCAGATCCCCAACATCCTGGAGACCGCGCGCCGCGAAGGCATGATCACGATGGACACCGCGCTGAAGGAGGCCTACGAGGCCGGGCGGATCACCTATGAAGAGGCGATGCGCTACGTCCTGAACCCGAAGATCCTGATCACCCCGCAGGAATTGCAGACCCGGATCGAGATCCAGGCCCGCGAAGCCCAGGCCCGCGAGGTCCAGGCCCGCGAAGCCCAGGCCCGCGAGGCCCAGACCCGCCCGCTGACCGGGCCGAGGCGCTGATGCCCGGCGTGACCCTGCTCGATCCGGAGATCCTCGACCGCCTCCAGCCCGGTGAGCCGGTGGTGCGCTGGCAGCGGGAATTGCTCGCGGCAGGGCTGCTCGCCGAGGTCCGCCTCCCCGACGCGCCGGCTGCAGCAGATCGGGAGATCGTCCGGCTGCTCCGCGAGGCAGAGGGCGGAGTCGAGGGCCGGATCGC
>JBEIQZ010000529.1:0-4419 GCA_040376255.1 Alphaproteobacteria bacterium | reverse complement strand
CGCGCCGCCGATGCGGGCGGGGCGGATCGCGGCGCTGTCCGCGACCAGCAGGGCGTCGTCCAGCGCGTACCGGCGGGCGGCGTCGAGGCCGTCCCCGGCGGCCCCGGAGCGCCAGAGCAGCGCCGCCGATCCGATGCGCCAGGGCTGCTCCGCGAGCGTCCACGCAAGCTCGGCGGCGAGCGCGGCGTCGACCGGGTCGGTGCTGAGGCGCAGGACCGCGTGGAGGGCGCGGGCGTCGGGCGAGTCCGGGGCGAGCGCGCCGAGGGCGGCCTGATCTGCGCCTGCGTCGCCGGGGCAGCCGCCGAGGTGGGCTTCGAGGCGGCTGCGGTGGATCCAGAACTGCAGCGCCGGATCTGCAGGCAGCGGGGCGCCGAGCAGCCGCTCCGCCTCCGGGCACCAGCTCCGATCCGGGCCGCGCCGCTCCGCGTAGAGGGTGATGGCGAGCAGGACGCGCCGGCTCCAGTCGGCGGGCCGGTCGGCCAGCCAGGATTTGTACTGGCGCAGCGCCAGATCGCGTTCCCCGGCGCGGATCTTTGCCAGGGCGTAGAGCCGGTGGGCGGGGAGGGACTGCGGGTTCTCGCGCAGGATCTCCACCGCCCGCGCGGCGGCGGCGAGGGCGTCGCCCTGCTCGTAGTACCAGAACCCGTCTGCGACCTCAGCGGCGACATCCATCCGGGGAGTATACCGCGCATCGCCATGTACAGATCAGGGCAACATCGCGGCGATGGCGGGCGCGGCGGCCCCGGCGATGTTGTGGCTCCAGAAGCTGCCGGGGTGGAGCTGATCGTCGGGGCTTGTGCGGAGCGCGGAGAGCTTCGCGGGCAGCAGCGGGCGCAGCGGGACGCCGGGGACGCCCGCCCGGTCATAGAGCGACTGGATCGCTGCCTCGTCCAGCAGGTCGGCGGCGAAGCGGCTGTCCCCCGGCTCGGCGAGGACAGGGAAGTGCAGCGCGATCAGCGGCGTGTCCCCGGCGGCCTCCCGCATGTCAGCGAGGCAGGACAGCAGATCGTCCTCGTTCAGCGGCGCGTTGCGGATCTGGAGCGCCGGATACAGGAACGCCTGCTGGGCGGCGGCTGAGTAGAGCAGCAGCCGGGGCATCCGGATCTTCCCCGCCCGGATCATCGCAAACCCGGCGACCGGCGCGGTCGGCAGCAGCACCGGGCTCCCGTGCCGGTCGTTGGCGCAGCTCTGAGCGAGGATCAGCCCCGGCGCGTCCCCCGCCGCGACGAGCGTTGCGCGCAATTCCCGAAGCGCCAGCGACTCCTGGCAGGTGCCGTAGCCGGAGACCGCGCCGTTGTAGAGCCGGATCGGGCGATCCAGCGTCGCCGCGAGCGCGGGCGCGAGCGCGTGACCCCACGCCTTCTCCGCCACCGAGTCTCCGATCAGCAGCACCGTCAGCGGCGCGGTCGGCTTTGTGTCCCCCGCGATCCCCGGCGCCGGGAGGATAAAACCGCGCGCGTCCCGCCCGCACCGCCCCTCGATCACATAGCCCCGCGACGGGGAGGTCGTCGCGCAGGAGCGGGTGGAGGGATCGAGCATTGCCGCGATCCACGCGGGCATCTCCGGCTGCCGCGCCCGCGCGTAGCCCTCCAGCCCGACCAGCGAGAGCAGCGTCCCCATCAACAACAGCAGCAACCTGAACACCCAGCGGCGCATGCCCCCAGTCTACTCTCTATTTTGCGGGGGGAGAACCTCCCCCCGCATCGGCACGGGGCGGGGCCCGTGCCTCCCCCCGCGCGCAGGGGCGCGCTGTGGCTGGCCCGTGCCGGGGGTGAACGCAGAGGACGGTCGTATCTGTAGCGACGGGGGCTCTTTTGGTTTTACGTCCTCTACGTCCACCGGGCCAGCCGGGGCGTATCAGGGAACAGGGTCGGGCAAGAGGTTCGGAAGGTGCAGGAGCAGTCTATATGTTCGCGGTGAGGAGCGGGGCGGGTATCGGGTGGGTACAGGATACCTGTCGGGCATTGCCCGGAGGGTATCCCCTGGGCGCGGGATAGCTGCCGGGCATTACCCGGAAGGTATCCCCTGGGCGCGGGATAGCCGCCGGGCATTACCCGGAAGGTATCCCCTGGATGCGGGATAGCCGCCGGGCATTACCCGGGAGGTATCCCCTGGATGCGGGATAGCCGCCGGGCATTACCCGGGAGGTATCCCCTGGGCGCGGGATAGCTCCCGGCGGAGCGCCGGAGGGTATCCCCTGGGCGCGGGATACCTGTTGTGCATTGTGCGGGAGGTATCCCCTGGGCGCGGGATACCTGTTGTGCATTGTGCGGGAGGTATCCCCTGGGCGCGGGATACCTGTTGTGCAGATGCACAAGGGCTATCCCCCGGCGCGGGATACCTGTTGTGCATCTGCACAAGGGCTGTCCCCCGGCACGGGATACCTGTTGTGCATCTGCACAAGGGCTGTCCCCCGGCACGGGATACCTGTTGTGCATCTGCACAAGGGCTATCCCTCAACGCGGGATACCTGTTGTGCATTACCCGGAGGCGATCCCGCCCGTTCCAGCGGGATTGCACGGCTTTTGCACAGGCTGGCACTGTCCGGCGGGATAGGATCGGGGGACAGCGGAGGGCGCAGTGTACAGTCCGGTTCTGCAGGTGCGGCGGCGGATCGCGCGGGCGGTGCTGGCGGGCGAGGGGCTGCGGCAGCTCGCGGCGGTGTGTGTGGCGCTCGGGCTGGTGCTGCTCCCGGCGCGGGTGGCGGGGCTGGGGGAGGGGGCGGTGCTGGCGGCGGTGGCGCTCGGGCTGGCGGCGGCGGCGGGGCTGGCGGCGTGGCGGGTGCGGCAGCGGCCTGTGAGCGGAGAGCAGGCGGCGCTCTGGCTCGACATACAGACCGGGGGTACGGGAAAAGTGGTGGCGGCGCTGGAGCGGTCAGAGTGGGCGGCGGCGGCGGCGTGCGTGCTGCCTGCGGCGGTGCCGCTGCCGGAGGTGGATCTGCGGCGGCCGCTCCGGGGGGCGCTGGCCGGGACGCTGTTCCTCGCGGCGGCGGTGTGGGTGCCGGTGCAGCGGGCGGCGCCAGTGCGCGGGATCGACACCTCCGGGCTGGAGGAGCGGCTGAGCGCGCTGGAGGAGGTCTCGGCGGAGACCCCGGAGATCGAGGAGCTGCAGGCCCAATTAGAGCAGCTCCAGCAGGAGGAGCTGTCCCTGGAGAGCCAGCTTGAGGCGATGGATCGGCTGGACGCGCGGCTGGATCGGGAGGCGGCGGCGGCGGCAGCGGCGCTCCAGCAGGCGCGGCAGACGCTGGAGGCGATGGAGGCGGCAGCAGAGCGGCAGGACGCGGCGCAATTGGCGCAGCTCCAGGCGCAATTGGAGCAGCGCCTCGACCTCTCCTCCGGCTCCCCGAAGCTCCGCAGCGCCGGGCAGGGCAGCCAGGGTCAGGCGGGGCAGCAGAGCGGCGCCGGTCAGGACGCGCCCCAGACCGGCAGCCCCACCCCGATCAGCCAGCAGGGGATGGAGGATCTGCGCGAGAAGCTGGATCAGATGGCCGGGACGGTCGAGCGCGTGGAGGGGGGAGCGGTCTACCAGAAGGGCGGGGCAGGACAGCCGGGGCAGGGTCAAGGTCAGGGGCAGCCGGGACAGGGGCAGCCGGGACCGGGGCAAGGTCAGGGACAGGGGCAGGGACAAGGGCAGGGGCAGGGTCAAGGGCAGGGACAGGGACAGGGACAGGGACAAGGGCAAGGACAGGGTCAGGGCCAAGGTCAGGGGCAGGGCCAGGGTCAAGGGCAAGGACAGGGACAGGGGCAAGGCCAGGGGCAGGGTCAGGGACAGGGCCAGGGCCAGGGTCAACCCGGCGCGGGCGGCCCGTCGCAGGGGGGAGGCTCGGCGCCGCTGATCCTGATGGATCGGAGTCTGCTGGACATCTCTGCGTCGGCGGAGCGGCTGGAGGTGCAGCGGGCGCTGATCCAGTCTGAGGAGGCGATCTGGTATGATCCGGCCACGGACGTACAGCGGGACGGGGGCGCGGCGGGCGCGGGCGGCACCTCGCCGGGGGAGGCGACATCGGATCGGCAGCTCTCCCCGACGCAGCAGCAGGCCATCACCAATTACTTTTCGAGGGAACAATGAACCCGTCTGAGATCGCGAACGCGCTGCTGGCGCAGCTGGATCGCTGCCTGCTGGGGCAGCCGACCCTGACGAAGATGGTGGTGGTGGCGGTGCTGGGGCGGGGGCATGTGCTGCTGGAGGGGGCGCCGGGGCTGGGGAAGACGGAGCTGGTGAAGAACCTGGGGCGATTGTTGGGGCTGACGTTCCGGCGCATCCAGTTCACGGCGGATCTGCTGCCGACGGACGTGACGGGGGCGATGGTGCTGGAGGAGGAGGCGGGACGGCGGGTGTTCCGGTTCCATCCGGGGCCGATCTTCGGCAACGTGGTGCTGGCCGACGAGATCAACCGGGCCTCGCCGCGCACGCAGTCGG
>JBEIQZ010000669.1:0-2894 GCA_040376255.1 Alphaproteobacteria bacterium | reverse complement strand
GGGGCGGGCGCAGGAGGAGCGGGACCGGGCTAAGCAGCGTCTGTAGACCGAGAGCTTTGTCATCGGTATCCTGCTGCACTGATTCGGGTTCGGGACGCTGCGGGAGACGCTGCCGGTGATGGCGGGCGGGCAGGTGTTCCCGGTGGGGTTCGTGGCGCTCGACGGGCGGGTGCCGGTGGTGGTGACGGCCTCCGGCCTGGCGGGGGGGCTGGACGAGGCTTCTGCGGCGTTCGGGGAGGGCGGGCGGCGGCGGAGCGCGTTCGGGCTGGTGCAGGAGTTCCTCAACGCGGAGGAGGCGGCGCAGTGGGGGCTGGTGTCGGACGGGCTGCGGCTGCGGCTGGTGCGGGACAACGCGAGCCTCACGCGCCCGGCGTGGCTGGAGGCGGATCTGGGGCGGATCTTCGCTGAGGAGCGGTACGCGGACTTCGCGGCGCTGTGGCTGCTGATCCATGAGAGCCGGTTCGCGGCGGCGGAGGGGGCGGCCTGCGCGCTGGAGGTGTGGCGCGGGCAGGGGCGCGAGGAGGGGACGCGGGCGCGGGATCGGCTGCGGGAGGGGGTGAAGGAGGCGCTGCTGTCGCTGGGCGGGGGGTTCCACACGCACCCGGACAACGGGGCGTTGCGGGCAGAGCTTCAGGCGGGGCGGCTCAGCGCGGGGGCGTACTTCCAGCAATTGCTGCGGCTGGTGTACCGGATGATCTTCCTGCTGACGGCGGAGGAGCGCGGGCTGCTGCACCCGGCGGGGGTGCCGGAGGCGATCCGCCAGCGGTACGCGGAGGGCTACAGCCTGCGGCGCCTGCGGGAGATCAGCGTGCGGCGCGCGGCGCACGACCGGCACAGCGACCGGTGGGAGGGGCTGCGGGTGGTGTTCCGGGCGCTCGCGGGCGGGGAGGCGGGGCTGGGGCTGCCTGCGCTGGGCGGGCTGTTCGAGGCGGACGCCTGCGCGGCGCTCGACGGGGCGCGGCTGCCGAACCGGGCGCTGCTGTGGGCGGTGTTCCGGCTGGGCTGGCTGAAGGAGCGGGAGGGGCTGGTGCGCGTCAACTGGCGCGACATGGGGCCGGAGGAATTGGGGAGCGTCTACGAGAGCCTGCTGGAGCTTGTGCCTGCGGTGTCGGTGCCGGGGCGGACGTTCGTGTTTGTGGGCGGCGAGGAGTCGAAGGGCAACGCCCGCAAGACCAGCGGCAGCTACTACACGCCGGACGGGCTGGTGCAGGTGCTGCTGGACAGCGCGCTTGAGCCGGTGGTGCGGGAGCGGCTGGCGGCGAACCCCGGACGGGCGGGCGAGGAGGCGCTGCTGTCGCTGGCGGTCGTCGATCCGGCCTGCGGCTCCGGGCATTTTTTATTAGGGGCGGCGCGGCGGCTGGCGGCGCACCTCGCGCGGCTGCGGTCGGACGGGACGCCCTCGGCGGCGGCGTACCAGGGGGCGCTGCGGTCGGTGGTGAGCCGGTGCATCTACGGCGTGGATCTGAACCCGATGGCGGTGGAATTGTGCCGGGTGGCGCTGTGGCTGGAGGCGCTGGAGCCGGGGCGCCCGCTGTCGTTCCTCGACGCGCACATCCGGCACGGGAACGCGCTGCTGGGGGCGACGGCGGCGGGGATGGCGGCGGGCGTCCCGGATGAGGCGTGGGAGGCCATCGGGGGCGACGACAAGGAGGTCGTCAAGCGGCTGAAGAAGCGCAACAAGACCGGCGCGCAGGTGGGGCTGTTCTCGCGGCCAGGGGCGATCCCGGCGGTCGCGGCCCCGGTCTTCGAGGCGGGGGACGACGGGAGCATGGAGGCGCTGCACAGGAAGCGGGCGGCGCACCGGGCGTGGCTGGCGGAGAGCGGCGGGGTGCGGCGGCTGGCGGATCTGTGGTGCGCGGCGTTCGTGTGGCGGAAGGTGCCGGGGCCGCTGGAGGACTGCGCGCCGACGCTGGATCTGTGGAAGTCCGTGCAGAGCAGCCCGGCGCTGATCCCCGCCGCCACCGCCGACGAGGTCGAGCGGCTGAGCGCGCAGTACCGGTTTTTTCACTGGGAGGTGGAGTTCCCCGATGTGTTCAAGCGGGGCGGGTTCGATGTGGTGCTGGGGAACCCGCCGTGGGAGCGGGTGAAGCTGCAGGAGCAGGAGTTTTTTGCGGAGCGCAGCCCCGACATCGCGCAGTCTACCAACGCCGCCGCGCGGAAGAAGAAGATCGCGGCGCTGCCTGTGACCGATCCCGCGCTGTGGTCGGCCTGGTGCGAGGCCAGCCGGGAGGCGGAGGGCAACAGCTTTTTTGCGCGGCAGTCCGGCAGATACCCGCTGTGCGGGAAGGGCGATGTCAACACCTACGCGCTGTTCGCGGAGCACAACCGGGCGCTGATCGGGAAGCGCGGGCGGGCCGGATTCATCGTGCCGCCGGGGATCGCCACCGACGACACGACGAAGGCATATTTTCAGGATCTCGGGAAGACAAGCGCGCTCACGCACCTGTACGAGTTTGAGAACGAGGAGTTTCTCTTTCCAGGTGTCGATCACCGCGTCCGGTTCATCGTCATCACCATCGCCGGGATCGGTCAGAATTCAAGCCCTGCGGATCTGTGCTTCGGGATGCGGCAGGTATCTGCGCTCGCGGAGAAAGAGCGGCACTTCACCCTCTCCCCCGCCGACTTCGCCCTGCTCAACCCGAACACCCGCACATGCCCGACGTTCCGGAGCCGCCGGGACGCCGACATCAACCTGACGCTCTACCGCAAGGCGGGCGTGTTGTGGCGGGAGGAGGGCGACGATGGGAATGTCTGGAAGCTGCGGTTTATGGCGATGCTGCACATGGCAAACGACTCCGGCCTGTTCCGCACCCGCACCGATCTCGACGGCGACGGCTGGACGCTGGACGGCAACCGCTTCCGGCGCGGCAAGGCGGAGATGCTGCCGCTGGTGG
>JBEIQZ010000411.1:0-5733 GCA_040376255.1 Alphaproteobacteria bacterium | reverse complement strand
CAGGGAGCGGCGACACCGGCGCGGGGCGCGCGGGCAGCGGCGACACCGGCGCGGGGCGCACGGGCAGCGGTGAGGTGGGCGTCGCGGGCTGCGGCGAGGCGGGCGTCGCGGGCTGCGGCGAAGCGGGCAGCGGCGAAGCGGGCGTCGCAGGCAGCGGCAAAGCGGGCGCGCCCGGAGCGGGGAGCGCGGGCAGCGGTGACGCAGGCGCGGCGCGGACGAGCGCCGTCCCCGCCTGGGCGGTGAGCCAGCGGGCGGCGAGCGGGGACGGGATCGCGAACTTTGTCGTCTGGTCGGCGGAGAGCATGGCGACGTTGATCCCGATGACCCGGCCCCGCCCGTCCACGAGCGGGCCGCCGCTGCTGCCCTGCTGCATGTTGGCGTTGTGCTCGATGAAGGACAATTCGCCGCGCGCGTCGGTGTGGAGGGCGGTGATCGCGCCGGGGCGCAGCGAGACGGGCGGATCGGCGGAGGCGTCGCCGAGGGTGCGGACGCTGCCGAGCGGGAAGCCGACGGCGATCACCGGCGTCGTCTCAAAGACGCCGTCGAGCCCGTCCAGCAGCTCCAGCGCCCGGCCCTGGACGCCCGGCACCACGACGAGCCCCAGATCGGGGTCGCTGCTGATGAGGCCGACCGTCCCCTGGATGTGGGTGTCGGTGCGGGTGCCGCTGTCGAGGACGATCTGCACCGTGGAGCCGACCACCAGCCCCGCCAGCACATGCCCGTTGGTGAGCACCAATTCGTCCCCGATGAAGAAGCCCGAGCCCTCGCCCTGCCGGGTGCGGATCAGCACCGTCCCGCGCTTCAACTGCTCGATCAGGATCGGCGGGAGCCCGGCGGGCTGCGCTGCGGCGAGCGCTGCGGCGGGGAGGGCGGCCTCCACCGTCGCGGGCGGGCCGGTGCGCTGGCGGAGCTGCTGGATCAGCGCCGGATCGACAGCGACCGCCCCGGTCACCAGGGAGAGCCACGCGGGAAACCACGCGAGAAGACACCACATGCGCACCCCCGGCTACCGCTGGACGTTCACCCGGCCCCCGCCCTGGAGCCACGCGGTCGCGTCGGCGGGGGTGAGCGGCCTCGAACAGTAATAGCCCTGTACGCGCGGACAGTCCATCTCCTTCAGGCGCCGGTACTCCTCGGCCTCCTCGACGCCCTCGGCGGTGACCGACATGCCGATCTCGCGGGCGAGGTGGACGATGGAGCGGACGATGCGCTCGTCGCGGTCGCTGCGGGTGATGCGCTGGGTGAAGGAGCGGTCGAGCTTCAGCGAGCTGAACGGCAGGCGGAACAGGTAGCCGAACGAGGAGTAGCCGGTGCCGAAGTCGTCCATCACCAGCCGCACGCCGAGCTTCTCGATGGCCTTGATCACGTGCTGGATCACGTCGTCGTCATCGACGAAGCAGCTCTCGGTGATCTCCAGGCAGAGGTGCTCGGGCTCCAGGCGGCACTCCTTCAGGACGCGCTCCACGTCCTGGACGTAGTGGGTGGTGAGCTGGCGGGCTGAGACGTTGACGTTGACGAAGCGCGGGCCGTTCTGGCCGAGGAGATCGAGCCACTGGCGGATCTGCCGGCAGGACTGCTCCAGCACCCACCTGCCGAGCGGCACGATCAGGCCCGACTCCTCGGTGAGCCGGATGAAGGTGGCGGGCGAGATGGGCTTCTGGTTCCACGACCAGCGCATCAGCGCCTCGAAGCCGTCGACGCGGTCGTCGTTGAGGCGGACGATGGGCTGGTAGGCGACCCAGAAGGGGTTGCGGTCGGAGCGGATCGCGCTGTTGATGTGGCGGTCGACGTCCCGGCGCAGCGCGTCGGACATGTCGGCCTCCTCCTGCATCTGGCTCCGCATGCGCTCGGTGAAGACCTGCACCTGGTCGGTGCCACGGCTCCGGGCGTTGAGCACGGCGATGTCGGCGGCGCGCAGCAGCTCCTCCGCCTCGTCAGCCGGGGTGGCGAGGGCGATGCCGACGGTGACCGAGGTGTGGAGCTCGGTGCCGTCCTCCAGGTAGAGCGGCTCCTGGAAGGAGCGCCGGATGCGCTCGGCGGTCTCGTTGGAGTCGGCGGGGGTGAGGCAGCCCTCGATCATCATGACGAACTCGTCACCGCCGAAGCGGGCGATCTGATCCTCCTTGTTGCTGATCTCCTGGAGCCGCCGCCCCACCGCCTTCAGCATCTGATCGCCGACCCGGTGGCCGAGGGTGTCATTGACGCGCTTGAAGCGATCCACGTCGATGAAGGCGACGGCGAAGATGCGCTTCGGGACGCGCATCAGGTGGAGCAGCCGGCTCTGGAGCTGGGCCAGCAGGTAGGAGCGGTTGCTCAGGCCAGTCAGCGGATCGGTCCACGCGGACTGCTCCAGCAGCGCGCGCTGCTCGCGGGCGCGGGTGCTGTCGCGCAGCACCAGCACCAGCCCGCGCTCCTGCGCCATCTCGTTGCGGACGGGCAGGATCTTCACCCCGACCCACGCGCCCTTCCGCCACTGGATCTCCCGCTCCTGCATGCGGTGCTGGCTGTGGACGGCGAGCTGGTTCAGATCCACGCGCGAGAAGAGCTGCGGCAGCACGTCGAAGAACGGGCGGCCGACGACCTCCTGGGCGGTGTAGCTGAACAGCTCCTGCGCGGCGCGGTTCCAGCTGATGATGTTGTGCCGGAGATCGAGGGAGACGATGACCTCAGAGACCGAATCGATGACCTCCTGGAGCCGCCGCTGGCCCTCCTGCGGGGCGAGGCCCGGATCGAGGTGGCTGCGCTCCTCAAGATCCTCGCGCATCCTGGAGAAGAAGGCGAGGCCGTCGCACAGCCGCTCGACCTCCGGGCGATCCTCCGCCGCCACCTGCCCCTCCACCCGCCACAGCGGCCCCTCCTGCTGGAGCCGGAGCGGCGTCTGCTCGGCGATCATCGCGGTGATGGAGGGGACGGGGTTCTCCCAGGCGCCAGCCTGAAGGAGTCGTCGCAGGGCGCGATCGAGGATCTGCCGCTGCGATGCCGGGCCCGTCTCGCTCATCCCCTGCAGCGTAACCGCTTGCTGTCCTGTGTCCAGAACGTGTCCGGAGCGTCACCCGCCGCGCCTCACCCCGCGCGCCGCGCGCCTGCCCCGGACACATCCTGCACAGAGGAGGGCCAGCCCAGCGGGTGCAGGCGGAGGCGGCGGTCGGGGCGCTCCTGCCAGAGCAGCAGCCCGCTGTCGATGACGCGGCAGAGCTGCCGGTCGGTGCGCGCCAGATCGATCCGCAGCAGCCGGTCGTAGCCGAAGCGCCGCACGAGGACGCCGTACTCCGCCCGCATCCCGTCCATCGCCGCCCGCGCCTCCCAGGGCAGGATGAACGGGCTCTCCTCCGGGCGCTTCCGCATCCCGAGGCGCTCGATCGCCCCCCGGCACAGCCGCAGCAGATCGCGCGGCGATCCGCCCGACCCCAGGATCATCGCCAGCAGCGTCCGCTCCCGATCCGGCCCGAACAGCCGATCCACGTCCACCCGCCGGGCCACCAGCTCCTCCATCCGCCGCACCGCCTCCGGCTCTGCCCGCCCCGGCCCGCCCACGTCCGGCGTCGGGAGCAGCACCAGCCCCCCGCTCCACGCCCGCGCCAGCGACTCCTCGCGATCCATCACCCACGCCGGGACGGTGTACACCATGTGGCAGGGCAGGTGGAGCAGGTGCGCCTGATCCAGCAGCAGCCGCTCCAGCCCGCGCTCCAGCCCCGCGCGCTCCGCCTCATGCACCGGGCTCACCTGATCCAGCCCGTCCACCAGCACCACCAGCCGCGCCACCCCGATCTGCCGGAGCCGCCGGATCGTCCGCTCCAGCGCCAGCGAGAGCTGGTGCAGCACGCTCTCCGCCCTCGGCCGCAGGATCGCATCCACCTGCTCGCGCAGCAGGCGGCTCTGGCGCAATTGCATCGCCAGCGGCTCGTCGAGCGACCCGATGCCGAGGTTGCGGAACGCCGGGGAGGCCGTGAGCTGCTGGAGCAGCCACCGCTGGATCTGGGGCGGCTCCGCTGAGTCCTCGCCGAGCACCTCCAATTCCAGCGACTCCGCCAGCACGCGCACCAGATCCAGCTCAGAGAACGGGCTGCTCAGATCCAGCCAGCCCTCCAGGTTGATCAGGTGGACCAGCGTGCGCTCGCCGCCGGACTCCTCGATCCGGCGCTTCAGGCGGCTCAGCTCAGTGCTCTTGCCGCTGCCCGAGGCGCCCACCAGCAATTGCGCCGTCGAGGCGTAGGGGTCTGAGGACTGGATGAGGTACAGCAATTGCTCGCCCGGCGGGCGCCGGATCGGCCCACGCACATCGTCGAGATCGACATAGATCGCAAGATCTTCTTCCAATTCCAGGCGCAGCGACCGGTTCGGGTCGCAGAGCTGGATGAAGTGTCGTAGCGCAGGGAGCGGGGTCACGATCCCGAAGTAACCTATCTGCTATACTGCTCCACCTGTACAAGAGGTGAACGTGCCAGATGTGAGCTTGGAAGACACAGAGAACAGCCCCGTCCAACGGAGCGCTGCGCGGCTCCAGGCGATCTTCGGCGATCCTCCCCCCTTCGCCGTCGTGCTGGGGAGCGGGCTGAGCCCGCTCACCGATCGGCTGACCGCGCCCCGCTCCTGCTCCCGCGCTGATGCCGCCCTGCCGCCCACCGGGGTCCACGGGCATGCCGGGACGCTGGTGCGGGGCGAATTGGGCGGGCACCCGATCCTCGCGCTCTGCGGGCGGAACCACCTCTATGAGGGCCACAGCGTCGCGACCGCCGTCCAGGCCGTCCGCGCCCTCGCGCGCTGGGGCGTGAAGACCCTCGTGCTGACCAGCGCCGTCGGCGGCATCCGGCCCGATCTCCGCCCCGGCACGCTGGCGCGGATCAGCGACCACATCAACTTCTCCGGCGTCAACCCCCTCGCCGGCCACAGCCCCGACCACCCGGCGGAGCGCTTCATCGACATCAGCCGCCTCTACGCCCCGCGCCTCCGCGCCCTGCTGCCCGATCTCCCGGAGGCGGTCTACGCGATGATGCCCGGCCCCACCTACGAGAGCCCCGCAGAGATCCGCATGCTCGGCCGGATGGGCGCCGATGTCGTCGGGATGAGCATGGTGCAGGAGGCCATCGCCGCCTACGCCGCCAAGATGGAGGTGCTGTCGCTCTCCGTCATCTCCAACCTCGCCGCCGGGATCTCTACAACCCCCCTCACCCACGAGGAGGTCACCGAGGTGACGCGGGGCGCCCTCGCCCGCCTCGAAGCCGCCCTCTGTACGGTGATGGCCGCATGACCCCCGCCGACACCTCCCCCGACGCCCTCTTCCGCCTCGCCCTCGCCGCCCGCGAGAACGCCTGCGCGCCCTTCTCCCGCTTCCGGGTCGGCGCCGCAGTGGTCGGCGGATCAGGCCGCGTCTACACCGGCTGCAACGTCGAGAACGCGAGCTACCCGCTCTGCTGCTGCGCCGAGCGCGTCGCGGTGTTCAAGGCCGTCTCCGAGGGCGAGTCCGCGATCTCCGCCGTGCTGGTGCTGACCGACACCGCCCCCGCCGCCGCCCCCTGCGGCGCCTGCCGCCAGGTGCTCTACGCCTTCGGCCCGGACGCGACAGTGTGGCTCGCCAACCTGAGCGGCGTCGAGCGGCAGACCACTGTGCGGACGCTGCTGCCGGACGGGTTCTCAGCGGAGGATCTGTTCCGGGGGCAGAAGGCCGCCCCCTGATCAGCCCCTGAAGGCTCAGTCCTTGAAGATCGCGTTCAGGAATTCCAGCCCGTTCTCGTT
>JBEIQZ010000440.1:0-5396 GCA_040376255.1 Alphaproteobacteria bacterium | reverse complement strand
CTCCTTGATCGGAGGCCTCACCATCCGTTCCAATGCTGTTCTGACGAACGTGGACGGCCTCGCCAGCCTCTCGACGAGCGCCGACGACATCACCATCGCGGACAACGCTGCGCTGACGGACGTGGATGGCCTCGCAAGCCTTTCTTTCATCCTCGGAGACCTCGACATCGGCGAAAATGCCTCGCTGCAGAATGTGGACGGCCTCTCCGCCCTCTCCTCCATCAGCGGTGGCCTCACCATCGTCGACAACCCTGCGCTGTGCGTGAGCAGCATCGACGCGCTGCTGCTGCGGCTGGCGGGCTTCGGCTACGCGGGTGCTACCGCTGTCACCGGCAACGCCCCCGGCTGCTGAACCGCTGCGGAAACGACTCCGGCTGCGGAGCGGCGACGGTATCCTGGCTGAACAGGGCCGCGCTGGCGGTTATTCTTTGTCCTGAATCAAGGACGGGAGCACACATGCCGGGCATCCACCCCCCAAAGACCGCGCGGACGAACCGCCTCCCGGGGCTCTCCGCCCTGCCAGCGCTGCTCCTGCTCGCCTGCACCCCGGACCCGAAGGACCGGGCGCCAGGAGACGGCACAGACCCGGACACCTATGTGGGCGACACAGACCCGGACACCTCTACAGGCGACTATGTGGTGGATCTGACGGGAGATTTTGAGGACTTCTGTGACGGCTACGCGGCGCGTTCGGTGGAGGGGAACGTGGATCTGTCGGCGGCGACGCAGGCGGAGGTCGACAGCCTCGCCTGCCTCTCCTCGGTCGGCGGAGACTTCACCATCTCCGAAAACTATACGCTGATGAACCTGGACGGACTCGCCAGCCTCACCTCGGTCGGCGGAGACCTCGACATCGACTCCAACGCCTCGCTGACGGACGTGGACGGTTTCTCCAGCCTCACCTCGGTCGGTGGAAGATTCATTCTCCGAGACAACCCGGCGCTGTGCGGGAGCAGCATCCACGCGCTGTTCACGCGGCTCACAGGCTTCGGCTACGCGGGCCCGACCGCTGTCACCGGGAACAACTCCGGCTGCTGATACCGAGCGGACGGCCGGTCAATGTGGCTGCGGGAAGCGCTCTTGACCATCCTTTCGCAAAATCGTATGCTTCAGCACTTGCGCCCGTCGGATACTCTGGTCTACAGTGCCTCCATTGTGACAACCAGGTGACGACAGGTGACAGCCCGGTGAACCAACCCACGAAGCCGACCACCCGATACGAATTGAAGTACCGGATCGAGGAGGACAAGGCCGCCGCGCTCACCCGCTGGATCGGGCACTTCATGGAGCCGGACGCCTTCGGCGAGGGCGGCGGCGCGAGCTACCCCGTCCACTCGCTGTACCTCGACGACGAGGACTGGAGCATCTTCCGGGACACCAAGTCCGGGCTGTACCGGCGCTTCAAGCTGCGGGCGCGCACCTACTCGTTCGCGCCGGACGCGGCGGTGTTCCTGGAGGTGAAGCAGCGGCAGGGCGAGACGATGTGGAAGAGCCGGGTGCAGGTCCCGCGCGGGGAGGCGATCCGGATCATGCAGGGGGAGCCGGCCCGCAACGTCAAGAGCACGCCGGGGCTGGAGGAGTTCCTCGCGCAGCTCGACCGGCGCTCCGCCTACCCGCGCGTCTGGGTGACCTACCGGCGCGACGCATGGCTGGGCCGGGATCGCTCCCAGATGGTGCGGATCACCTTCGACCGCGAGATCCGTTGCGCGCCGCCGACGCTCGACATGAGCGAGCCGCCGCAGTGGTACGACGTGCCGATCTCAAAGGGCGTCGTGATCCTGGAATTGAAGTATGCAGGCTCCTATCCGGGCTGGATCGCGGAGATGATCCGGACATTCGACCTGACGCGCAAGTCCATGTCCAAGTATAAACACTCGGTCAACGTCATGCTCTCCGGTATGGCGGCTGGCCAGTTCCCTTTTGATCGCCCCCCGTCCCGGCACACAGCACAGTCTGTGCGCTCTGAGGAGGATCGTTGAATTTCTGGTATGACGCCTCTGCGACCCACGTAATCCCGCCATCGACGGTGGTCGCCGAGCTCCTGTTGGCCTTCGTGCTGGGGCAGGTGGTGGCCTGGCTCTACGGCATCACCCACCGGGGCGTGACATGGTCCCGCAACATGGTCCACTCGCTCGTGCTGCTCTGCATGACCGTGACGCTGGTGATGCTGCTGGTCGGCGACAGCGTGGCGCGGGCCTTCGGGCTGGTGGGGGCGCTGGCGATCATCCGGTTCCGCACCGTCGTCCGCGACGCGCGGGACACGACGTTCATCTTCCTGTCGATCGCGGTCGGGATCGCGGTCGGGGTGGAGCAGCCGGGCATCGCCATCGCGGGGACGCTGATCGTGGGGATGGTGGCGGCGGTGCTGCACTTCACCAACTTCGGCTCCAAGCATGCAGAGAACGGCGTCCTCCGCTTCCGCAGCACGCTGGCGCAGACGCGGCTGGAGGGCTTCCTCCAGGAGTGGTGCACCTACATCAACCTGCTGAAGCAGAAGCCGATCCAGGATGACGAGATGGAGTACAGTTTTGAGATCCGGCTGTACGATCCCGATGATCGGGAACCCATCCAGGGCGCACTGAAGGGGCTGGGGGCCTCCTCGGTCTCCCTGACAATCGAGCAGCAGGCTGAGGAGTGGTGATGGCTTCGATTCCCTTGCACCGGCGGCTGAAGGCGTGGCGGCGCCGCTTTGTCGGCTTCCTGTTCTGGCTCGCCTGCGCGGCCTTCACCGCCTTCCTCTACGCCAACGAGGCGTCCAGCTACCCCGTCCAGGCCATCGCCCTGAGCCCCGCAGCCACCCTGCTCGCCCCGGAGGGCGGGCGGCTGGCTGAGCTGACCGTGACGCCCGGCCAGGCCGTCGAGGCGGGCGCCACGCTGGGCCGGATCGAGATCCCCGGCGTCCAGCAGGAGATCGCGGCCATGACCGCCGGGCTGGAGGTGCTGCGCGCGAGCGGCGGGATCGACGACGCCGAGCGCGAGCGCCGCATGGCCAAGGATCGGGACAGCGCCCGCGCCCGCTGGCTCTCCGCCACCGTCGCGCTCCGCGAGGCCGAGGCCGCCCTGTCCGAGATCAGCCTGATGCGGGACCGCGTCAACACCCCCGGCACCTCCCTGCCCGCCGCCGAGGTCGAGGCGACAAACGCCCGGTGGGAGGCCGCCCGCGCCACCGTCGCCGCCCGTCAGGCCGAGGTCGGCGATCTTCAGCGCGCGATGAACGCCGCCAGCGGGCGGGCAGGCGCGATGATCGATCCCGCCCTGGAGACGCAGGCCGAGGCGCTCCGCCTCCGCATCCAGGCGCTCCAGGCGCTCCAGGAGGCCTCCACCCTCCGCGCCCCGATCAGCGGCATCGTCAGCGGCCCCGCCCCCGACGCGCCCGGCCTCTCCGGCCTCGACCTGCCCGTCGTCGGCTCCTGGATCCCCGCCGGGGCGCCCGTCCTCCGCGTCCAGGCCACCTCCACCCGGGAGGCCGTCGCCTGGCTCCAGCCCGCCCAGGCCGCCGCCCTCCAGAGCGGCCAGTCCATGCAGCTCGACGGCGCCGCCGGACTCGTCGAGGCCACCGTCCGCACGATCGGCCCCGGCCTCCAGCCCCTCCCCGCGCAGCTCCTCGCCGACCCGCAGCGCCCCGAGTGGCGCCTTCCCGTGCTGCTCGTCGTCACCAGCTCCCTGCTGCCGGGCGAGATCCTGCGGGCGAAGTGAACAGCGCGGTGAACAGCGGGGAACGGCGCGCCCTCAGGCCTCCGCCATCGCCCCCGCGCCGAAGGTGACCCGCCGCGCCGCGCCCGGCGCCGCCATCGACGCCCCGACCAGCACCTCCAGCACCTCCCGCGCCTGCCCCTCCCAGCCGAAGCCCCGCAGCGCCACCGCCAGCGTCAGCGCCTCCTCCGGGCTGCACAGCCCCTCGTAGAGCCGCACCGGCGCGGGCTCGATCCCCGCCCGGCGCAGCTCGCACAGGAACGCCTCGCTGCCCTCATGCTCCACAAAGTCCAGCAGCCTGTCGAATTGGAGCCGTGCCATCTCTTTCCCCTGACGCGCCGGGCTGGATTGAATCAAACCGGCTGGTCGGTTTCAGGATAGCCGTCGGCAGACTGACCGTCCAGTATTTTTTGCGGCAGGTGCGAAGATTTTTACGCACCGCTGCCGGGCCTGAGCAAGAGGCGCGTCCCCGTGGCTGCGTCCCGTCTGGTGGTGTACGGAGGAGGGACAAACGCGCTGCCCCCCGCAGACCAACGCGCTGCCCCCGCGCCCGCCTGCACGCCACGCGCTATAACCCCCGTATGGACGCATCCCGCCTGCTGAGCGGCGCCCGCTGGCGCCTGCAGTACCTCGCCCGCCATAGCAGCCGCCTCCCGCCGGTCGAGCGGCAGGACATCGAGCTCACCTCGACGGTGGGCTACAAGCTCAGCGGGCGGCTCACGATGCCGATCCAGCAGGGGCCGATCCAGCCGACCGGGCCGCTCCGGGGGCTGGTGATCAGCCCGGCGATCCACCAGGGCTGGAAGGATCTGGAGGGCTGGCGCTCCCCGATCTCGCCGCAGGAGATCGCGGCGCTCGGCTACGCGGTGCTGAGCTTCGATCCGGCTGGGCGGGGGCAGAGCTGGGGGGAGGAGGACTTCGGCGGGCCGGAGCACCAGGACGAGGTGCAGGTGGCGGCGCGGTTCCTCGCCGGTCACCCGCGCGTGCAGGGGCGGGTGGGCATCCTGTCGCTGTCGATGGGGCTGGTGGCGGCGGCGGGGGCGCTGGCCTCAGACCCGGAATTGCCGGTCTCCTGGCTGCTGGACTGGGAGGGGCCGTGCGACCGGGAGATCCTGACGCAGGGCGGGACGCTGATGGTTCCGGCGGCGGGGCATGAGATGGACGATGAGGACTGGTGGCAGCCCCGCGAGGCGGTGCGGCAGATCCCGCTGGCGCGCTGCCCCTACGTGCGGCTGCAGGCGCTCCCCGACCACGCCCAGCCGCAGGAGACGCGCCACGCGACGCGCATGTTGCGGGCGGTGGAGCCGGCGGGGCTGCCGTGGTTCCAGCTCAACGATCACCCCCGGGGCCTCATCCCCGACCGCCCGGTCTGGATCTCCGGCGGGCCGCTGAGCGCCAACCGCGCGATCCTGCGGAAGCTGAAGGCGCTGCGCGGGGCGGTGTAGCGGGGCGCTGCGCGGGCTACCGGGCGGGCAGCGGGACGAGCTGATCGAGCGTGCGGAGCGGGCTGCGGTTGATCGCGGCCCACTGCGCCGCCCGCGCCTCCGTCTCTGCGCCGTCCTGCCGCGCGCGGGCGAGGTACCACCGGGAGGCGACGAGATCGGGGTCGGGGTCGTCGGGCAGCGCGGCGAGGACCTCCGCCGCCTGATCCAGATCCCCCTGATCGGTGAGGAGGCGGGCGCGGATCGACGCCGACTGGATCG
>JBEIQZ010000423.1:0-5557 GCA_040376255.1 Alphaproteobacteria bacterium | reverse complement strand
GTCGAAGCGCGACCACATCCCGGCATAGTAGCTGTTGGCGCCGCTGTTCTGGGCGACGAGGAACATCCCGTTCTCCTCGACGAACGAGATCTCGAACTCCTCAGGAGGCGCGCCGTTGTAGCTCATCGACCAGAGCACGGCGTCGATGGTGTGGACGGTGCCTAAGCCGTCGTCCCAGGCGCCGCTGATGGAGAGCGGGGCGGTCAGGCGCAGCCACGGGCTCCCGGCGCAGCCGGTGGTGAGGTTGTTGATGTTGGGGGGCTGGACGCCGATGGCGTCGCCCTCGGTGGCGGCGCTGGAGGTGCTCTGGCAGAAGTAGAGCTCGTCCGTCTGGTAGCCCCAGTCGAACCGGGAGTAGAGGCCGGGGTCGACGGCGTTGTCGGGGCCGTTCTGGGCGATGATCCAGCGGGCGGAGCTGTTGGACTGGATGACGGTGTGGAGCTGATCGTCGATCATCCAGCTGTCTTCCGCGATCAGGTGCATGCGCCCGATGTCGTCGATCCACTCGCCCGCGATGTCCAGCCGGGGCGTGAGCTTCGTCCAGGGGAAGCCGCTGCAGCCCGTCATCAGATCGGCGGCGTCGGCGGCCGGGGTGGCGAGGGCGGTGGCCTCGTCGGCGGCGTCGTAGGCGCTCTGGCAGTAGTGGAGGCTGTTCTCGGCGTCGAACGTCCAGTCAAAGCGCGACCAGAGGTTCGGGTTGTAGGTGTTGCCGGCGCTGTTCTGGGCGATGATCACGCGATCCGTGTTGGAGTACGCGCTGATCTGGAACTGGCTCGTGCCGTCGATCACCCAGCTCGCGGGGCTGATCTCGTGGACGCTGCCGTACTCGTCCGAGTAGGTGCCGGTGATGGTGAGCGGCTCGACCGGATCGGTGTCGCCGGAGTCGTCGGTCTGGCTGGAGTCGTCCGTCTTGCCGGAGTCATCCGTCTTGCCGGAGTCACCGGTCTTGCCGGAGTCGCCGGTCTTGCCGGTGTCATCGGTGTTGCCGGAGTCATCTGTGTTGCCGGTGGCGCTGTCATCGACGATGACGCTCTCCTTGCCGGGAG
The DNA here is from genome assembly GCA_040376255.1 of Alphaproteobacteria bacterium. Classification (GTDB taxonomy): domain Bacteria; phylum Myxococcota_A; class UBA796; order UBA796; family SXON01; genus JBEIQZ01. The sequence continues at coordinate 4,511 of JBEIQZ010000423.1, read as the reverse complement.
CGGTGCAGGCGATCAACAGGATGGAGAGGGACAGGCTCATCGGGACTCCGGCTCGGGTGGCAGGTCTATTCTGCGCGCCGCCGCCGTGCCAGCAGCCCGCCGGACAGCAGGCCGGGGAGCCAGAGCAGCCGCAGGGGCGCCCCCGCAGTATGGCAGCCGCAGGCGGGCTCCGCTGTGAGCTCCGGTACGCTGTCCTCCATCTCCGGGTGGTCGATCCACACCCGCCAGCCCGCCGCGCCGGATGTCCCGCCCGCCCCGCCTGTCCCGGCCTCCGTCCCGTCCGCCAGCACCACCCACACCTCCACCTCCTCCCCGCTGAGCGCCACCGACAGCCCGCCCGCCGGGATCGCCAGGTACCGCGCCTCTCCCGGCTCCCCGATCACCAGCGCCGCCTCCAGCTCCCCCGCGCCGATCCGCCAGCCCGCCCCGCCCTCCAGCCGGATCCGCAGCTCACCTTCAGGCGGGTTGCTGTAGCGGAGCAGCGCCGCCCCTCCCGGCGCGGGGAGCCGATCCGGTGGGATCGACCAGCCGTCCGGCAGGCCACCGACCGGGACATAGCCCGCCTCCATCGGCCTGTCCCACCGCGCCGCGCCCTCCTCCACCGCCGCCCGGTACGCCGCGCCCTCCGGGAAATCCCAGCGCGCCAGCCGCGCATAGAACCGCGCCAGCGGCGCCTCCGGCATCCCCGCTGTTGACCCCGCCGCGTCCTCCCGCGCGGTGAGCGCCCGCCGCGCCGCCGCCTCAGCGGTGAGCGATCCGTCCGCCGCGCCCGCCTCCCACAGCGCCCGCACCGCCTCCGCCCCGAGGTGCTCCATCAACAGGAAGGCGCCGTAGGCATGCATCGCGGGCAGCGTCCCGTCCCAGTCCTGCCAGAAGCCCAGCGGGAGGTGGGTCTGGAGCGCGAACCCCGGCGCCCAGCCCGGCGCCCACGGCGCCTCCGGGTAGATCTGATGCTCCGCCCAGACCGCGCCCGCCTCCCAGATCCAGGGCTCATCGGGGAAGGCGCCGGTGGCGTCCTGGAGGGCGTGGAAGAATTCGTGGGCCGTTGTCGCCCGGAGCAGCTCAGGCGCCGAGGGCAGATCGGGGTGGATGACGATCATCGGGTCGCCGTCCGCGTCGCGCCGGTAGAGGCCGGCCACCCCCAGGCTCTCAGGCGCCCCGTCGCCGCTGTCCCCGACGTAGACCGGGAAGCGCCCGCCGTCCTGCAGCTCCGGCGCCGCCCAGCCCCACGCCCCGACCTCCGCCGCCCGCGCCGCCTCCAGCGCCCCGAGGACGGCAGCCGCCTCCGCCGCCCCGAGCGGGCGGTCGCTGCCCCAGCAGAGCGCGAAGTGATCGCTCTCCGCGACCTCCGGCAGCAGGCAGGCCGCCTCAGCGCCTGAGATCGCGCCTGAGATCGCGCCTGAGAGGAGGATGAGCGCGAGGAGCATGCCGCCAGTTTAACCTACGGGACGACGTTCACCTCCGCGACACACATGTCGTTGAACTCGGTGCCCTTGATGATGGTGGTGAAGGTGATCTTCACGCTGCTGGTGGTGACGGAGGTGAAGCTGACGCTCTCCTCCATCGGCAGCAGGCCGCGCAGGGCGACGGTCTGGGTGGTGCCGTCGGAGAAGGTGAGCGTGGCGGCGGTGGCCCGGTTGGCCTTTTTGAAGACCTCGGAGGAGTAGGTGACGCCGTTCCGGATCTTCAGCTTGCTGACAGTGACTGCCGAGGGGAAGGTGATCTCGATCCAGTCGCCGGTGCCGTCGCCCTTGCCGCCCTCGCACCACAGCGAGTCCACCATGCCATCGACGGCGTTCTTCGCGTCGTAGTAGCCGTCGCCGTCGGGCGGGAGGGTGGTGGACGCCTTCGCCGCTGAGGGCAGCTGCACCGTCTCGGCGGCGTTGTCGATGAACACGATCTCAGAGATGGCGGTGTCGTTGTAGGCGTCGCCCTGGTAGACGGCGGTGACCTTCAGCTTGACCGATGTGGTCTTCTTCGGCGCGGCCAGCGGGAAGACCTGCGGGGCGAACTCGTCCTTCAGGGTCAATTCCTGGGTGGTGCCGTCGGAGAACTCAGCGATGATCGTCTTGGGCCGGGAGAAGTGACCCCAGTAGGCGCGGTTGTACCAGCAGCCGCCCCAGATCCGCAGCTCGTTGATCGTCTTCTCGGCGCCGAAGTCCGCCTTGGCGAAGGAGCCGAGGCCGCTGCCGCTCTCCCCCTCGATCCAGGGGGTCGCCTGCTTGTTGTCGCTAAGGTTGGTGGCGGCGGCGGTGATGCCGTCGGTCACCGGGGCGACCGACGAGGTGCTCCAGGTGATCCCGCGCACGACGGCGGCCTCCGCGCCGGGGAGGACGACAGAGAAAAAGGGAGAGACGAGGTGGAGGACGCCGAAGGCGAGCGTGGAGAGCGTGGCAGCAGAGAACATCGGGCAGGCTCCTTATCTGGAATCAAAACGTATGCGTTAAAACGTCATGTCAAACGACAGCTTGGCGCCGTCAAAACCGGGCAGGTAGCGGCACTGTCCCCCGGCGCAGTGGATCCCGGCGCGGTACGATCCATAGAACGCCTTCAGCGTGGCCGCCGATGTCGGCTTCCACTGGAATTCGACAGCGCCGTACAGGTCTTCGCTGATGTTTCCCTGCGTGGTGATCAGCGGGTTGCTGGAGGACTCCGCGTACAGGATGAGGGCGAAGGGCTCGGTCATGTGCAGCGCGAGGGCGTTGGCTGTCTCGACGAAGTCTCTCTGCTGCGGGGTGTTCTTCCCCCAGTGGAACTGGAGCGCCGCGAGCGACAGCGACAGCGACCAGTGATCGGCCAGCGGCACCGTCACCTCCCCGTCGGCGTGGATCGCCCGATCCGCGCCGAGCGACGCGCCGTCCGCCGCCGCGTCGCGCACATCGAACCGCAGCCCCGTGTTCAGCCGCGCGTCGAAGCCGCCCTTGACGATCAGGAAGCCGCCGGTGGGGTGGACGATGGTCTCCGGGGTGGTGTTGAAGTGCAGCCCGGCGGTGTCGGCGTCCCGGAAGCCCGCGACGCTGGCGTAGCCGGTCGTCCCGTCCGCGCCGGAGATGTCGGCCCGGAGGCGGGCGCCCCAGAGATCGTTGGAGTTGATCGTGGCGGCGGAGTCCTCGGTGATGACGCGCTCGTACTCCAGCGTCGGCCCGGAGGCGATCTCGTAGCCGTAGCTGCCGAGCGGCGCGTTGATCCGCTCGGTGTCCTTCGTCCGCTTGGCCTCCAGCAGCAGCCCGACCGATCCCTGGTAGAGCGAGAGGCTGCCGTAGGCCGCGTAGCCGCCCGGCGCGCCGAGCAGGGTCTCGTCGTAGGAGAAGCCGTCCCCCTCCAGGTAGAGGTTGTAGCCTGATCCCATCACCTCCACCGACGCGCCCCCCGCGATCGCCCCCGGCGCCTCGCCGTACGCCGAGAACGACTGCGCCAATTCTTGGCGATCCTCCTCCGGGTGGTACTGCACCACGACCCCCTGCGCCCCCAGCGTCACCGGGCCGAGGCCGAAGCGCGTCACCTTCAGCGCGCTGATCGCGTGGCCGTCGTCGGGCAGGATGTCCTCGTTGGGGTTCTCCAGCGCGACCTGCTGCGGGTTGGTGACGGCGGAGAGGGCGGTCAGCTCCCACGGCCCGGCGTTGACCACGCCCTTGACCCCGCGCAGCGAGGTGTCGAGGTCGACGTCGGAGTTCTTCACGAGGTTCAGCACCAGCCCGCGCCCGAAGGAGGCGTAGCTGTCGCCGAGGCTGAGCTGGAGCGGCCCGGCGGTGCCGTCGACGGCGATCTTCTCCGGCACGATGAGCGCGTCGTCGAACGGGGACAGCACGCCCGCGCCGTAGAGGCTGCGCTCATGGAACAGCTCCCCGTCGAGGACGTAGCGGTTGGAGAACAGCGCCACCGCGTCGCCCTGCAGCGAGAGGCGCCAGGCGTTGACGCTGACGACGAGGTTCAGCCGCTCGACGACCTCCTGGTAGCTCAGCAGCCGATCCGGCGTCCCGGCGCAATAGTCGGGCTGGAGGCCCTCGCCGGGGCAGGTCTCGAAGCGCCACTCCTCGCCCCCGTAGGGCAGCCCCTCGATCTGCCAGAGGCGGACGCGCAGGTTCTCGCTGCCGTGCACCGACACGTCCGCCGCGTACGCGGAGCTTCCCGCTGACAGGAGGATCGGCAGCCACATCGTCAGCCACATCGTCATGGCGCCGTCTGTCCGAGCAGCGCGGTAAGCTCCTCGCGCAGCCGGACCTCGTCGCCGGGGTTGTAGCCGGCGTGGGTCTGGACCAGGGCGCCGGTGCGGTCGATGATCGCGGTGTAGGGCAGGGTCTTGGCCGGGTTGTAGGAGGCGACGACCGTGGAGTTGGTGTCGAGGAGGATGGGGTAGGTCAGCCCCTTGGCCTTGACGATGTTCGGGACCATCGCGGCGCTCTTGGCGTCATCGGCGGAGATGCCGAGCAGCACCAGCCCCTGCGCGCCGAGGTCGGTGTGGATCTTCTGGAGGTGGGGCATCTCGACCTGGCAGGGGCCGCACCAGGTCG
>JBEIQZ010000598.1:0-3533 GCA_040376255.1 Alphaproteobacteria bacterium | reverse complement strand
CCTCGCCGAACCGGCCCGCCTCCAGCAGCGCGGCCCCCTCGCGCATCCCCGGCTCCCCGGTGTCGGTCATGCGCCGCCAGTCGCGCCAGGCGAACCAGGCGGCGACCGCGATCAGCGCCGCGACCCCGCCGACCTGCCCCGCCCCCGGATCGCGCTCGCCGAGCAGCATCAGCAGCCCCGTCCCCACGACGGCCCCGAGCGGCAGCAGCAGGCTCCACTGCTGGCGGCGGAATTGCGACAGGCTCGTGAGCCGCAGCTCAGGCAGGACATCAGCCACGGCGCTACTTCTTCAGCCGCCGCTCAAGCGCCTGCAGCCGCTCCCGCATCGCGGACAGCTCGTCCGCAGGGGCGGCGGGAGCAGCCGGCTCTTCCGGCTCCTCAGGCGGCGGCTCCGGGGCCGGGCCGCCGACCGGGCCGCCTGCCGGGCTGCCAGCGGGGCCGGTGGGGCGGGCAGAGGGGAAGCGCTGCTCCAACTGGGCGAGCTGCGCGTCGAGCATCTCCAGCCCCAGGCTGAACTGCTGCATCAGCACCTTCGACCACGGGGCGTCCCCGCCGTACCGGATCAGCCGGTGAAGGAAGCCCGAAGGCAGCGACACCCCGCCCCCGTGAACCTCGCTGATGATCTGCAGCAGCGTGGCCTGCGTCAGATCCTCGCCGGTGCGGGCGTCGGCCACCTTGATCTGCTCGCCCTCCCGGATCAGCTTCGCCAGATCCTCCAGGTTCACATAGCGGGAGGCCGAGGCGTCATAGAGGCGGCGGTTGCCGTACTTGCGGATCGTGATCATGGGGGCACAGACTAACCTGCTGGGGCGCAGGCTACGCAGAGCGAGAAAATCTGCTTGCAGTCGGCGGCAGGTCGGGTAGAAGTACAACCCTTGTGAGGTCTGCTGTGGCTGATTGGAAGAACCGTTGGAAGGACAATGTGGGCGGGACGAACGTTGTAGACGGGAAGAAGTACGGCTTCTTCGTCGACAAGGAGTGCATCCTCTGCTCTGTATGCTCCGATGCCGCCCCGAACAACTTCCGCATGTCGGACGATGAGGATCACGACATCTGCTACAAGCAGCCGGAGACGGCCACCGAGGTCGCTCAGTGCAAGGAAGCGATGGAGAACTGCCCGGTCGAGGCTATCGGCTTCGACGGCCAGTAAAAGCGCGCTCCCTGCCGCTCAGGCTCCGGTCTGCCGCAGCAGGGACTCGACCTCCAGCGCGGCGGCGGCCTCGGCAGCGGCCTCCTCTCCGGCCTTCTCCAGGCGGGAGATGTCTTCGGTGAGGTTGTCGACGGCCAGATCGACCAGGTGGGGATCGACGGAGCGGGCCAGCCGGTCGACCTCCTCGACCGCCACGCCGATCTCCTCCAGCAGCCGCGCCGCGCCCTCCTCCGGCGCCATGCTCCCCCCGTCGTCCTCGACGACGCGCACGGTCGCGAGGTGATCGCCGAGCCATGTCAGGTTGTCGGAGAGCCGATCCATCTGGTCGCGGAGCTGCCGGTAGGACTGCTCGACGGCGCTGTACTCCTGCTCGACCGTCTCGCGGATCGCTGCGTCCACCAGCCCTTCCACGGGCGGGCGCGGGATGGTGGCGGCGAGGCGGCCCCGCTGCTGATCCACCGCGCCGAGGTAGCGCCGCACCGCAGCCGCCGCCGCGTGGTAGTGATCGATGGTGTCAGCGGACACCGGGCGGTACTCGGGGTCAGGCAGATCCTCCAATTGCGGCTTCTGCCGGGCGGTCGTCGCCAGATGCACGCGCAGCAAAAGCACCGCCCGCGTCTTCCAGACCTGCCCCAGCACCCGGCGCATCCCCTCCATGCGCCGCTCCAGCATCCCGGCGTCCTGGGTGTACTTCCGGCTCAGATCCTCGCGCCCCGGCTTGCCCTGCAGCTCCTGCAGCCGCGCCAGCAGCAGCGAGCGCTGCTGGACGACCGACCGGATGCGCTCGGCGAGCTGCAGCTCCAGCCCCTCCAGACGGGTCGGGTAGATCGTCATATCGGCAGGATCAGGGAGCATCTGCTGCGGCGGCGGGAGCGGAACCTGCTCTGTGCCTGCGGGCGGGAGCGGGTGCCGCCCCAGCTTGGCCTTCCGCTGCTCCCGGATGCGCCGCATCGTCCGCCCCGAGAGGTACAGCACCAGCCCGGACGACATCGCCCCCACGCCCAGCAGCATGAGTGCGATGACAACAATTGGTGCGATCCATCCCATCGGCTCCCAGGATAACCGCTGATCTCAGAACGTACAGCCTCATACCGGAACGCCATGCGCTACAATCAGCGCATGCCCGCGTTGCTCTCCCTGATCCTCGCCTGCGCTCCGGTCACTGTCCGCCTGGACGACAGCGCGCCGCCCGCCACGATCGCCGACTCCCCCGGCAGCACCGTCGACTCCCCCGGCGACACCGCCCTCGCGCAGATCCCGCCGAACCCCGACGCCCTCGACACCGCCCCCGAGCCGGAGCCGCCCGACGGCGATCTCTACGCCTCCCCCGGCATCTACGAATTCGCCATCACCCTCGACGACGCCGCCTACGACGATCTCCAGCGCGACGGCAATTCCTTCGTCCCCGCCGCGCTCACCTACGCCGGATACACCTGGCAGGTCGCCACTCACATCAAGGGGTCGTCCTCCTGGCAGCCCATCGACGACAAGCCCTCGCTGATCATCGACGTAAACCAGATCGTCCCCGATCAGGAATTCCTCGGAGCGAAGAAGTTCTACCTCCACAACGAGTGCTACGACCCTTCCCAGATGTCCTCGGCCCTCTCCTACCGCTTCTACCAGGAGCAGGGCTACCCCGCCTCGCGCACCTCCTTCGCCCACCTCACCATCAACGGGCGCGACTACGGCCTCTACCTCATCGTCGAGCCCCATAACGACGATTTTCTTCAACAGTGGTTTGATGATCCAGACGGGAATCTATATGAAAATGCAGACGCATATTGTGATGTAACGGACATCTCCTGTATGGAGGTCGAGGAGGACGATGAGGGCAGCGATGAGGCCCTCCGCCGCCTCGGGGACGCCGCCCGCGCCGCTGGGGCAGACTGGCGCCCCTCCGTCGAGCCGCTGCTCCACTGGCCCCGCTTCATCCAGGGCCTCGCCCTCGAAGCCGCCATCGTCCACTGGGACAGCTACAGCTACGACCTGTCAAACTTCCAGCTCTACCACGAGCCCGCCACCGATCAGTGGACGTTCCTCACCCAGTCCATGGATCTCGACTACGGCTACCGCCCGTGGAGCTACCCCGATTGCGGTCAGTACGGGATGGATCTGAGCCGCTACAACATGGGGATGCTCGCGGCAGGCTGCCAGCAGGATCAGAGCTGCTATTCAGAATTCCTGGATCAGCTCGGAGCCTATGCCGATATGCTGGAGGCGGCGGACGGGGCGGCGCAGGTGCGGGAGCTGGACGCGCTGATCGGAGACGCGGTGCGGAGCGATCCCCGGCGGTACTGGTCGGACACCGAATACGCGGATCATGTGGAGTGTCTGCAGCGGTTCTTTGAGGAGCGGCCGGGGCAGATCAGGGAGTGGATCGCGG
>JBEIQZ010000151.1:0-11059 GCA_040376255.1 Alphaproteobacteria bacterium | reverse complement strand
TACAACCCCGGCGCCGCCGAACCCGACTGCACCGACCCGAACGACTACAATTGCGACGGCAGCACCGGCTACACCGACGCCGACACCGACGGCTTCGCCGCCTGCGCCGAGTGCGACGACGCGCTGGCGACCGTTAACCCGGACGCCACCGAGGTCTGCAACCTCATCGACGACGACTGCGACGGCACCGTCGACCAGGGCGCCGCCGACGCCCAGACCTTCTACGCTGACAGCGACGGCGACGGTTTCACCGATCCGGACGCCCCGATCCTGTCCTGCGCCGCACCGGACGGCTACCTCGCCGCCACCGCCGAAGACTGCGACGACACCGACGCCACAATCTTCCCCGGCGCCGAGGACGTCCCCGGCGACGGCATCGACCGGGACTGCGCGGGCGGCGATGTCCCCGGTGATACCGGCGAGACCGGCGAGACCGGCGAGACCGGCGACTTCGTGCCGGACTCCGCCCTGCCCGACTCCGGCAAGCCCGACATCTCCTCCGGCGACTGCGGCTGCTCCAGCCGCACCGGCGCCGCGCCGATGGCTTTTCTGTTGATCGGCCTCGCCGCCCTCACCCGCCGCCGTTCACGATAGACCGGTAAGCAGAGACTGGAAAACAGATGGATCTCGCCTCGCTCCGCGCCCTCGCCGAAACCGGCCAACCGCTGGAATTCTTCTTCTTCTACGGTGCCACCCCGGCGAAGGACGGATCGATCACCGCCTCCTGCCTCTCCCAGTGGTGGCAGCAGCCGTTCCTGTCGGGCGACGGCGAGGTCTTCCCGACCGCCGAGCACTGGATGATGGCGGGCAAGGCCCGGCTGTTCGGGGACGAGGAGGTGCGCGCTCAGATCCTCGCCGCCCCGACGCCGGGGAAGGCGAAGGCGCTCGGGCGGAAGGTGCGCGGCTTCACGGACGAAGCCTGGTACGCCAACCGCAGCCGCATCGTCGCTGAGGGCAACATCGCCAAGTTCGGTCAGCACCCTGCGCTCCGCGCGTTTCTGCTCGGAACCGGAGACAAGGTTCTTGTGGAGGCCAGCCCCTCCGATCGCATCTGGGGCATCGGGCTGTCCGCCGCCGATCCCCGCGCCGCCGATCCGCGCCAGTGGCAGGGCCAGAACCTGCTCGGCTTCGCGCTGATGGAGGCCCGCGCCGCGCTCCGCTGAGGCTCGCTGCTCCCTGAGATTTCAGCCCAGCAGCCCCGCCAGCCCCTCGCGCAGCGCGTCCCGCGCCCGCTCCAGCCGGACGTCCCCGATCTCCGTCAGCTTCCCGTCCCAGGACAGCGCCAGCCCGTCCGTCCACGCCGCGCCCGCCCGCCCGCCGCAGCCCGCCCCGCGCCCCAGCCACCGCGCCTCGCGGATCTCCACCTCCATCCCCGCGCCGCCTGACTGCGCCGCAGCCTGGAATTCCGCGATCCGCGCCGCGATCTCCGCTGACAGAAACGCGCCCGTGCATCCCAGCCGCAGCCGTCCGATCCGCCCGTCCCGCTGCGCCTCCGCCAGCATCGGCAACAGTAACAGAAACTCCGGGTGCAGCAGCGGATCGCCCCGCCACCCCAGCCGCACCTCCGCCAGCCGCAGCCCCGCCGCCCCGATCTCTGTCAGCGCCCGCGCCAGCACCTCCCGCCCCAGGAAGCCGCGCCCGGTGTCCAGCCGCCCCTGATCGCGCAGCAGCGGGTAGCCCTCCGGATGGAGAAAAATGTCCGGCTCCGGCAGCCGCCCCCGGAACAGCCGCAGAAACCGGGGGTGCGCCGGATCGGCGGGGATGTCCGACAATTCCAGGCAGAGCGGCGTCCGGATCTCCCGCGCCGGGGGCGCCTGCCTGAGCCGCCCGCCGAGCCGCTCGCCGAGCCGCCCGCCGAGCCGCCGGATCTCCTCCGCCAGCCCGCGCGCCGCCTCTGACGCCAGATCCCGCCCGATCTCCGCCGCCGAGTCGCTCTCGCGCCGCAGGTAGCAATTCTGGACGCAGGGCGTCGCGCAGGCCCGCACCACCTTACGGCGCTCGCGCAATTCCGCGCTGTCCCACAATTCCCGGAGCGTCGCCTTGCGGACATCCCCGAACCGCCCGTTCAGAAAATCGAGCTTCCCGTCGCACACCAGCACCGCCCCGTCCGCGTTGACGTACAATTCCTTCCAGCCCGCCCAGCACGGCGCCTCCAGCGGCTTCAGCCCCTCGCGGTAGTAGCGCGGGATCAGCCGCAGATCCTCCGGCCGGTTCAGCACGAACCGCCCCCGCGCCGCCAGCCGCGCGCAGACCCGCTCCAATTCCGGGAGGTCTTCCGGCGTGAACCAAAGATCCGACGCCGTCTTCTCCGTCCCGTTGCGGAACAGGTTGAGCACCTGCACCCCGTAGAAGCCCTCGGCCTCCAGCGCGTCAAGGAACGGCTCATAGACAGAGAGGTTCTGCCTGTGGAGGATGCTGTTGACAGAGATCCGGCGCAGCGGGTTCCCTGCCAGCGCGTCGGCCTCGCGCAGCCGCCGGTAGCCCGCCAGCGTCCGCGCGTACATGCCCGCGCCCCGGATGCCGTCGTGGATCTCCGGCGGCCCGTCGAGGCTCAGGTTGATGTGCAGGCGCTCTGGCGGGATCGCGGCGATCTTCGCCGCGCGCCCGGCGTGGATCAGCGTGCCGTTGCTGGTGAGGGTGGTGTACATGTCGCGGGTGGAGGCGTGGGCGAGGATCTCCTCCAGATCCTGCCGGATGAACGGCTCGCCGCCCAGCGGGTTGAACACGCGCACGCCCCAGTCCGCCGCCTGATCGATGAGGTCGCGGATCTCAACCGCTGACAATTCCGGCGCGTCATAGCAGGTCGTACACATCGCGCAGGCGAGGTTGCAGCGCAGCGTGACGTTGACCGAGAGCCAGTCCGGCGGCGCGAACGTCCGCAGCGTCCGGCGCGAGAGCCAGAGCCGCGCGTCGTGGCGGCGTTCAGCGGGCGTGCGCATCGGATACCTTCCTGTATGCAGATCCTCGTCGTATCCCACGGCCCCCCGCCCGCGCCGGGCCGGTTCTGTAGCGGCGGCGCCCTCCGCGCGCATGCGCACGCCGCGATCCTGCAGCACGGGGGCCACCGGGTCCACCTGCTCTGCCGCGAGCAGGACGCGCCGGGCGGTTTCCGCTCGCCCGCCGATCTGCGACAGAAGGCCGCGCTGCTCGCGCCGGACTGGATCCTGTGCGTCGCGCCGGGGGAGGCGCCCGCGCTGGCGGGGATCGCGCCGCTGGTCGTCGATCTGTACGCGCCCCGGCTGCTGGAGTCGGCGTGGGAGGGCGCGGAGGTGCAGGCGGAGGAGGCGGGGCGGACGCTGCGGGCGATCCACGCGGCCGACGAGGTGCTGTTCTCGAACCCCCGGCAGCGCTGGTTCTATGCGGGGGTGCTGGGGCTGTGCGGGTGGGATCTGCGGGAAGCGCCGGGGTTATTGGTGCCGCTCTGCACGGCGCCGGAGGAGCTGCGGCCTGCGGCGGGGCTGGCAGCGGGCGCGGGGCTGGCGGGGCTGGCGGTGGATCTGCCGGAGCGGTTCTTTGTGATGGGCGGGGTGCCGTGGCCCTGGCAGGACGCCTCGGCGGCGCTCGCCGCCGCGTCACGGCACCTGCAGGCGCGGGGGGACGGGGCGGAGATCCTGACGGTGGGCCTGCCGCCGGAGCGGGTGGCGCACCTGCCGGGGGTGCGGGCGCTGCCGCCGCTGCCCTTCGATCAGTGGCTCGCGCTGTGCGGGCGGGCGGTCGCGGCGCTCGACCGGTACGCGCCGAACCCGGAGCGCGAATTGGCGCTCTCCTTCCGCCAGATGGATTTTCTCTCAGCGGGGCTGCCGCTGATCAGCGGGCCGGAGATGGTGCTGGCGGCGGAGATCCGGGAGACGGGCGCGGGCTGGGTGGATGAGCCGCTGGAAGAAGCCCTGGATCGGGCGCTGGATCGGGCGGCGCAGCGCGGGGGAGAGTCCCCGGAGCGGATCGGGGCGCGGGCGCTGGCGGCGCGCTACCACCCGCTCCGCACCGGGCTGCCGCTGCTGGGCTGGGTACCCGTCCGGCATTCGCGGGGCCGCTCAGCGGTGCGGGACGCCGCCCGGTTCGCCCGCGCCGAGGAGCGGGCGCGGCGGGAGCGGGCACGGCGCGAGACAGCAGAGGCCGAGGTCGCCGCGAAGCGCCTGGAGATCACCGCCGAGCACGACCGCAGCCGCGCGCTGACCGCCAGCGTCGAGTCGCTCAGCGCCGCCATCGCCGATGTCGCGGGCTTCCGGCGGGAGGCGGCGACGGTGCTGGGGGCGCGGCTCTCCGGGGAGCATGCGCTGCGCGAGCAATTGCAGCGCGAGCTGGAGATCGCGCGGGCGGAGCTGGGCAAAAAAGATATGGAGATCGCAGCGATGCGATCTGAGCAGGGGCGGCTGGAGGGGGTGATCCGGCGGGTGCTGGGGCGCTGATCAGGGCTGATCAGGGCTGATCAGGGCTGATCAGGGCTGATCAGGGCGCTGATCATGGCCGCCATCCCCTCCGCCACGCCCGCCTCCACCTTCCAGGTCGCCAGATCGTCGCCGCGCGTCGGCCCCCGGTTGAGGATCAGGATCGGCAGCCGCCGCTCCGCTGCGCGACGGACGAGCCGCCAGCCGCTCCACACCTGCAGCGAGGTGCCGAGGACGATCAGCGCCCCGGCGCTGTCGATGGCGAGGCTGGCGGCCTGCGTGCGCTCCGGCGGGAGGTTGTCGCCGAAGAACACGACGTCCGGCTTCAGGACGCCGCCGCAGCGGCGGCAGTCCGGCGCGACGACCCCGGCGATCAGCGCGTCGGGCAGGTCAGCGTCCCCGTCGGGCGCCTGCTGCGCGGCGATCTGGAGCGCGCGGATCGCCTCCTGCCTGGCGATCCAGTCGCAGATCGCCGGGTTCTCCGCCTCCAGCCGGGGCTGGAGCCCGGCGCGATCGGTCTGATCCCCGCAGCCGAGGCAGCGCACATCCTCCAGCGCCCCGTGCAATTCCAGCACGCTCCGGCTCCCGGCCCGGCGGTGGAGCCGATCGACGTTCTGGGTGAGCAGCGCGGAGAGCGCCCCGCGCCGCTCCAGATCGGCGAGGGCGAGGTGGGCGGCGTTCGGCGCGGCGGCGGCGAAGCGCGGCCACCCGGCGAGGGAGCGCGCCCAGTAGCGCGCGCGGACAGCGGGATCGCGGACGAAGGCCGGACCCTGGATCGGTGTCCGCGCCTGCCTCCCCGGGCTGCGGTAGTCGGGGATGCCGGAGTCCGTCGAGCATCCCGCCCCGGTGAGCGCCGCGAGCGGCAGGCCCCGGAGCCGCGCCCCGGCCTCCTGGAGCGCGGCGCGGGCGTCTGCGGCGCGCTCCCCGCTCATGTCGCGTCAGGCAGGACCGCCTGCGACCGGAGCGCCGCCCCGCAGAGCTTGTACAGCACCCGCGCCCCGACGATCCCGTCCCACTCCTCCGGCCCGACCTCGTTGAGATCGAAGCCGACGATCCGGCGGCTGGCGGACAGCTCCCGTAGCAGCACGCAGATGTCCCGGAACGACAGCCCGCCCGGAACCGGGGTGCCGGTGCCGGGGCAGAGCACCGGGTCGAGCCCGTCGATGTCGAAGGAGACGTAGACCTCCGCCGGGAGCGCCGCCACGATCTCGCGGCAGATCGCGCGCCATGCCTCCCCGTCCGCGAGCCGGCCGGCGATGTCAGCGTCGTAGAAGGCGCTGATCCGCGCGTCCTGCGCCTGCAGCGCCGCCTCCGCCGCCCCGACGTCCCGCAGCCCGACCTGCACCAGCCGCGCGACGCCGGGGATCTCTTTCAACACATTGAAGAAGATGCTGGCGTGGGAGTAGACGAAGCCCTCGTAGGCGTCGCGGAGGTCGGCGTGGGCGTCGATGTGCAGCACGCCCACGCCGGGGAACGCCTCTGCGACCGCCCGGATCGCGCCGAAGGGCGTGGAGTGGTCGCCGCCGAGGACGGCGGGGATCTTCCCGAGCGTCAGCAGCCGCCGGATCTCTGTGTAGACCTGCCCGTTGACCTCAGCTGAGAGCGCGTTGACCGCGTCGAGGGCGGCGTCCCGATCCTCGTCGCTCAACAAAGACCCGCCGGTGGCGTCGGCGATGACGGCGAGGGCGTGCGGCTCGGCGCGGGCGTCGGCGTCCGCGAAGAAGCTGTCCTCCGGCAGCAGGGCGATCCCGTGGCGCCAGAATTCCCCGTACTCGCGGTCGTGGAGATCGACCTGGGTGGAGGCGGCGAGGACGGCGGCGGGGCCGTCCTTCGTGCCGCGCCGGTAGGAGGTCGTCGCCTGCCACGGCACAGGCAGCAGCACCACGGCGGCCTGCTCCGGGGTGAAGGGGAGGCCGAACAGGCTCCCGGCGGGGGCGGGGGCGTCGGGGTCGAAGGCGGGCGCGGGCATCAGGCGCTCCTGCTGCGGATCAGCTCAGGCACATCGGCCAATTCGGCGTAGAGCCAGGCGTTGGCGAGGACGGTCTTGGCGAAGATCCCGAGGTGCAGGCTCTCGTTGGGGCCGTGGGCGGTGGTCTCCGGGTCGATGACGCCGTTGAGGATCAGCGGCAGATCGCCGTAGCGCCGCCCGAACAGCGCGACGAACGGGATCGACCCGCCGACCCCGACCTCCAGCAGCGGGCGGCCCCAGGCGCGGACATAGGCGCGATCCGCCGCCGGGAACGCCGGACCCTTCGGCGTGTAGAGCCACGCGCCTGATGGCTGGGTCGAGAATTCCAGGTGCACCTTTACCCCGCCCGGCGGGTCAGCCAGCAGCTTGACAGAGATCTCTTCGCGGATCGCGGCGTCCTCCTGTCCCGGCGCGACCCGGATCGACAGGATCGCCGCCGCCTCGGCCCGGAGCGCGTTCTTCTTGCGCTCCAGCGTCGGCAGCGTCGTGGTCAGCACGGTGATCGCGGGCTGGCGCCACATGTGCTCGGCGGGCGGGTGGCCGCAGGTGGGGAGCGGATCGACGCCGCTGATCAGGTGCGCCCCGGAGCGGATCGTGCCGGTGGTGATCGGCACCTGCCACGCCGCCGCTGACCACGCCTCCGGCACATCAGCGCGCGGCGCGATCAGCCGCCCGTTCTCATCGACCAGCCGCGTCAGGATCTGCATCAGCGCCCACGACACGTCCGGCACCATCCCGCCCCACAGCCCGGAGTGGATGTCGGCGTCGAGCGCCGACACCGTGACCGTACACTCCATCAATCCGCGCAGCGACGTAGTGAGGCCGGGGATCTCCGTGGAGGGGTTCTCGCAGTCGGTGAGGATCATCACGTCCGAGGCGAACGCCTCCGGGAAGGCGTCCATGTACCGCTCCAGGTTGGGGGAGCCGATCTCCTCCTCGCCCTCGATGATCAGCTTGATGTTGGCCGGGAAGCCGCCGGTCACCTCCTGCCACGCCTTCAGCGCGGCGATGTGGCTGACCCAGCCGCCCATGTCGTCGGCGGCCCCGCGCGCGTAGAGCCGATCCCCGACGCGGGTGGGCTCGTGCGGCGGCGTGCGCCAGACCTCGCCCTTCACCGGCTGGAGGTCGAGGTGGCCGTAGATCAGGATCACCGGGCGATCCGGCCCCGCCTCCAGCCACTCAGCGGCCACCGCAGGCAGCGCCCCCGGCAATTCCAGCAGCCGGGCGTTCCGCATCCCCATCGCCGCCAGATCGTCCCGGATGCGCGCCGCGAGCGCCCGCACGTCTGCGTGGTGCGCCGGATCGCAGGAGATCGCAGGGTGGCGAAGGTAGCCCGACAGCCAGCCGATGGCGTCCTCAGTGAGTTCAGCGGCGCGGGCAGCGACCCGCTCGGCGACAGCAACATCCACAGTCATACAGTCTCCTCTGCAAAAGCCCGGATTGACAAAAGCCCGCGCATCAGCCCCTCCAGATCCGCCAGCCGCAGCATGTTCGGCCCGTCTGAGAGCGCCTCCTCCGGCCGGTCATGCACCTCCATGAACAGCGCGTCGATCCCGACCGCCACCGCCGCGCGGGCCAGCGGGGCGATGTGGCGCCGGTCGCCGCCGGTGGTGGGGCCGCCGGGGGTCTGGACGGAGTGGGTGGCGTCGAAGCAGACCGGCACGCCGAGCGCGCTCATGATCGGGAGGGCGCGGAAGTCGACGACGAGGTTGTTGTAGCCGAAGGTGGCGCCGCGCTCGGTGAGCATCAGCGGGCCGCCGCCCTTCATCTTGGCGACGACGTTGGCCATGTCGGCGGGCGCGACGAACTGGCCTTTTTTTACGTTGACCGGCAGCCCGGTGTCGGCGGCGGCCTCCAGCAGATCGGTCTGCCGGCACAGGAAGGCGGGGATCTGGAGCAGATCGACGACGGCAGCGGCCACAGCAGCCTGCTCCGGCAGGTGGATGTCGGTGGTGACCGGCACCCCGAGCGCGGATCGGATGCGGTCGAGCTGCGCGAGCCCGTCGTCGATACCCGGCCCCCGGAACGAGGTGCGGCTGGTGCGGTTGGCCTTGTCGAAGCTGGCCTTGAAGATCCACGGGACGCCGAGCCGCGCGCAGACCGCCGCGATCCCCTCCCCGATCCGGAGCGCCCGGTCGTCCGGCTCCAGCACGCAGGGGCCGAGGATGAACACCAGCGGCCGATCCCCGCCCCGCCCGATCTCGACGCCGCTCACTGTGCCGCTCACTGTGCCGCCCGCCCTGTCCCGCCCGCCGATTTTCATCGCCAGCCTCGCGGGACAGAGATAACCTGTCTCCGGGGCAGGACATGCAACGACTCCAGGCTGCGTCTGTCGGTTGGCGGCTCCGGGTCACCGACACCGTGGTGATCGTCGGGGCGTTCCTGTTGACGCTGGCCTTCCGCGAGTACCTGCCCCTGTTCTGGAGCTTCGACATCGTGCCGGGGCCGAAGCTGCTGCAGGACGTCGGGGTGCGGAACCAGCTCCACCTGCTGCCGCTGGCGCTGCCGATCTGGATGTGGACGCTCCAGAGCACCGCCACCTACCAGGATCTGCGCCGCATCCGGAGCGACGTGCTGCTGCTCCGCATCATCCGCGCCTCGCTGACCGCGCTCGGCCTGATCATCGTCGCGGACTTCCTGCTGCGCTTCGATCAGCCGCCCTCGCGCACGCTGCTGGTCGGCTTCAGCGGCCTCGTGACCGTGGCGCTCTGGGGGGCGCGCCGCCTGCTGCTGCGCCTGCGCCTGCTCAACCCGGAGCCGATGGACGTCCTCGCCATCGGCAGCCCGGAGGAGGCGGGGCCGTACCTGGAATTGCTCACCCGCCACCAGGACTGGGGCCTGCGGATGATCGGCGTCCTCAGCCCGGAGTCCTCGGCTGATCACTCCCAGATGAGCGGCGTCCCCGTGCTGGGCCGGATCAACGACCTCTCCCGCATCCTCACCGAGCGCAACATCGGGCAGGTCTTCGTCACCGGTCAGACCTGGGAGACCGCCACCCTCCGCTTCGTCGCTGAGACCTGCGAGCAGGTCGGCGTCACCTTCACCATGGACGCCAATTTCCTGCAGCTCGGCATCGCGCAGGCTGAGCTGCAGGAGGTCGAGGGCTGGTCGATCCTCACCTTCACCTCCACCCCCCTCGACTCCGAGGCCCTCGCCATCAAGCGCGGCCTCGACGTCCTCGGCGCCGCCGCCGCGCTGCTGCTGCTCTCGCCGGTGTTCCTGGTCGTCGCGCTGCTCATCAAGCTGGAGGACGGCGGCCCCATCTTCTACTCCCAGGAGCGCGCCGGCCTCTACGGGCGCCCCTTCTTCATGCACAAGTTCCGCTCGATGGTCGTCAACGCCGACCGGCTGAAGGACACCCTCCAGGCGCATAACGAGGCGGGCGGCCCCGTCTTCAAGATGAAGCACGACCCCCGCGTCACCCGCGTCGGCCGCTGGATCCGCAAGACCTCCGTCGACGAGTTCCCCCAGTTCTGGAACGTCCTGGTCGGCGAGATGAGCCTCGTCGGCCCACGCCCGCCGATCCCCGCCGAGGTGCGCCGCTACGAGCGCTGGCAGATGCGCCGCCTCTCGATGAAGCCGGGGATCACCTGCATCTGGCAGGTGTCCGGGCGCTCCGACATCTCCTTCGAGCAGTGGATGAAGCTCGATCTGGAGTACATCGACCGCTGGAGCCTGTTCCTGGATCTGAAGCTGCTGGTGCTGACGCTCCCGGCGGTGCTGACGATGCGCGGGGCGCGGTAGCGGGGCTCCCCGTTCAAGACGGAAAATCCGTGACGGATCACGGAAAATCCGTGACGGATTTCCCGTGAAACCCGCCTCCGCCCATCCCGCCTCCTGGCACCGGCCTTGCTGTCCGCACGCCATGTCTGCCGATCTGTCTGCGCTCTCTCCGCCCATCGCCCCGCGCCGCTCCCTGCTCAGCTACATCCCGGCGCTGGACATCCTGAGGATCTACCGTGCGGCGGACGCGCGGGCGGACTTCGTGGCGGGGCTGACGGTGGCGACGGTGGCGGTGCCGCAGGCGATGGCCTACGGGCTGGTGGCGGGGGTCCCGGCTGAGTACGGGCTGTACACCGCCATCGTGATGACGACAGTGGGCGCGCTGTTCGACTCCTCGCGGCAGCTCATCAACGGGCCGACCAACGCCACCTCCATCGCGGTGCTTTCGGCGACGGCGATGATCGCGGAGCCGGAGGCGCGGGTGCAGGCGGTGGTGCTGATGGCGTTCATGGTGGGGGCGATCCAGCTCGGCATCACCCTCCTGCGGCTGGGCGATCTGACGCGGTACATCTCGCACTCGGTGATCGTGGGGTTCACGGCTGGCGCGGGGAGCCTGCTGGTGCTGGATCAGCTCAAGAACCTGCTGGGGCTGACGGCGGTGGGCGATCCGCACGACAGTTTTCTCTGGCGGTTCTGGCAGACGATGACGCAGGGCGGGACGGTCCACGGGCCGACGCTGGCGACGGGGCTGGCGACCATCGGGCTGGTGCTGGCGATGCGGTGGGTGAAGGAGCGGCTGCGGGCGCCGCTGTTCCCGGAATTGCTGACGGCGGTGGTGATCGTGGCGCTGGCGTCGGAGCGGCTGGGGCTGAAGGCGATGGGGGTGAAGGTGATCGGGGAGATCCCGGCGAAGCTGCCGCACTTCCAGCTCCCGGCGCTCGACCCGGCGCTGATGGAGCAATTGGCGCCGAGCGCGGCG
>JBEIQZ010000445.1:0-5341 GCA_040376255.1 Alphaproteobacteria bacterium | reverse complement strand
TCCCCCACGATCACGTCCACTACCGCCGACCGATCCACCGCCAGCGCGTGGGGGCACAGCTCCGTCTCCTCGCCGAGCGCCAGCAGATCGGCGGTCTCCGGCAGGGACGGCACCCGGTCGATGGCGTTGGCCGCCCGCCGCTTCAGGTGATAATAACAGGCGTACCGGCAGGAGTCCGGTCGGCAGTCCACCACCGGCTGCAGGCAGAGCTGCTCCTTCGCCATCAGGGTGACCGCGCGCACCCCCGGCCCCGGCAGCCCCGCCGCCTGCCGCTCCGTCTCCCGCAGCGTCTTCGTGACCAGCCAGCGCTGCGTGGTGCGCGCGGTCACCCAGACCACCTGCAGCCCGCGCAGCCGCGCCTCCCGCAGCGCCCCGTGCAGCACCGCCGCCGTCTTCCCCATCCCCGTCGGCGCCTCCAGCAGCAGCACCTTCCCCTCCGCCACCGCCCGCGCCGCCGCCGCCGTCGCCTCCTCCTGCCCCGGTCGCGGAGACGGGAAGGCGAAGGGCATCGGGTGGCGCACGCGCGCGGCCATCCAGGCGTTGCGGCGCTCCCGCTCGAAGATCCAGTCCTCCAGCAGCGCCCCGATCTCCGCCCCGATCTCCGCCCCGCTCTCCGCCCCGCCCTCCCCGGAGACCTCCTCCTGCCGGATCGCGCCGTCGATCAGCGACACCACCCGCAGCCGCCCGACCGCCGCCCCGGCGCGCGCCGCCTTCAGCATCCACAGGTAGATCCG
The DNA here is from genome assembly GCA_040376255.1 of Alphaproteobacteria bacterium. GTDB lineage: Bacteria > Myxococcota_A > UBA796 > UBA796 > SXON01 > JBEIQZ01. The sequence goes on along the minus strand of JBEIQZ010000445.1, from coordinate 4,607 downwards.
CACCTGCCGCAGCCAGGACTCCGGGATCTGCATCGCGCGCAGCTCCGGCTCCGCCAGCAGCGTGGACTTGATCTCCTCGACGACCGTGCGATCGCCCTCCATGAACAGCCCGTCCATCCGCCCGTGGATCGTCACCGTCCACTCCCGCACCACCATCCGGTGCCGGACGGTGACCTCCGCCTCGTAGCCCGGCTGCGAGGCCAGGGACTCCGCCTGCGACTGCCGGTGGATCTCCACGCCCGCCTCCAGCCGCGCGCGGCTGGACAGCGCGCTCTGCCGCTCCAGGTGGGTCTGCTCGGCGCTGAGGAGATCCTGGACGCTCAGATCCAGCGCCCGCGCCTCGTCCTTCCAGCGGAGGCTCATCCGGCGCTCCCCGCCCCCGCGCTTGCGCTCGCGCTCGCGCTTGCGCTCGCGCTCGCGCCCCCCGCCCGCATCGCCCGGTGGAGATCCGACGGCTCCGGGAGCCCCAGCCGCGCCGACAGCACCTTCAGCGCCAGCAGCAGCACCGGCGGCGGGTCGAGGTGCGGGTTGACGCGCTCCGCGTACCGGGGATCGCCGGGGCTGCACCACGCCGCCGGGGTCAGCGCGTGGAACGCCCGGCAGGCCACCGGGCGCAGCGCGTAGGCCCGGCAGTGTCTCTCAGGTCCTTCAGAGAGCAGCGGGCAGGCCCGCCCGCGCGCGCGCCACGCTCCCTGCGTCACCCCCTCCCCCTCCGCCGCGAGCGCGGCGAACCGCGCCCGCAGCGCCGCACCGTCCGGCTGCGCGTCGATCCAGGCCGAGAGCCGCCGCTGCTCCAGCCCGGAGAGGCCGTGCGGATTGTCGTGGCAGCAGGCGGTGCAGCCGGCGCGGCAGGACATCGGGTGGCGGGCCGTCACATGCGCGATGTACCGGTCATACGCCGCGAACGCCGCGTCGAGCTGCGCCTCCATCGCTGGCGACCACTCCGGCGGCAGCCGAAGCGCCCCCTGAAGCGCCGCCAGCATTTCGTTTAACGCCGCTATTGCCTCCGGCTCAGCCGCCCCTTGAAGCTCGATCTCCATCCCCGCCTCCATCCCCACCCGCTGGTTCACCGGCACACCACGGGTTAACGCGCGTCCCCCTGGAGAACGAATGCTCGACGCATGGAGCAACCTCAGCCGACGCCTCTCTGAGCTCGACGCCCTCGCCGGGACCTCCGGCCTGCTGGAGTGGGATCAGCAGACCGGGATGCCCCCCGGCGGCGCCGCCTCGCGCGGGCAGCAGGCGGCGGTGATCGGATCGCTGATGCACGAGCGGTTCACCGCGCCCGAGGTCGGGCAGTGGCTCGGGGCGCTCGAACAGAGCCCGCTCGACGCGGTGCAGGCGGCGGCGGTCCGCAAGCAGCGCCGCAATTACCGGCGCGCCACGATGCTCCCGACCCGGCTGGTGGAGGATCTGGCGATCGCGCGGAGCGAGGGGTTCTCGGCGTGGATGAAGGCGCGCGAGGCCGACGACTTCGGGCCGTTCGAGAAGCCGCTCCAGCGCCTGATCGGGCTGTCCCGCGAGGCGGCGGAGCGCACCGCCGGGCCGCAGACCGCGCACCTCTACGACGAATTGCTGGAGGAGTACGACCCCGGATCGCGCGTCGCGGAGCTGGCGCCGATGTTCACCCGGCTGAGCGCGGGGCTGGGGGAGCTGCTGGCGGCGGTGGAGCGGCGGGGCGCGCAGGCGGGCCCGCAGGCGGTGGAGTTGGAGCTGGACGACGCGGGCGTCCGCACGCTCTCCCGGCGCGTCATCCGGGATCTGGGCTTCGACCTGTCACGCGGGCGGCTCGACCTCTCCGAGCACCCGTTCACCTGCGGGCTGTCGGTGGACGACGTGCGGCTGACGATGAAGCTCAACCGCAAGAACCCGCTCGGGGCGCTCGCCGGGACGATCCACGAGTGCGGCCACGGGATGTACGAGCAGGGCCTGCCGAAGCACCTCAGCGGGACGGGGCTGGACAAGGCCGCCGGGATGGGGCTGCACGAGTCGCAGTCGCGGTTCTGGGAGAACTTCATCGGGCGCTCGCTGCCGTTCTGCGCGTACCTGCTGCCGCGCATGCAGGGGATCTGGCCCGATCTGGCGCTGACCCCGGCGCAGCTCTTCGCCTCCCAGAACCGGATCGAGCGCTCGCTCATCCGGGTGCATGCCGACGAGGCGACCTACAACCTCCATATCGTCGTCCGCTTCGAGCTGGAGGTGGCGATGCTGGAGGGGCGCCTGCAGGCCGCAGACCTGCCCGCCGCCTGGGACGCGGCCTACGAAAAGCACCTCGGCGTCCGGGCGCCCTCGGCGCGCCAGGGCGTGCTGCAGGACATCCACTGGTCGAGCGGGCTGCTCGGCTACTTCCCCAGCTACACCATCGGCAACCTCTACGCCGCCAGCCTCGGCGCCTGCGTCCAGCAGGAGATCCCCGACCTCTGGGGGCAGGTGGCGCGCGGGGAGTTCGGCCCGGTGCTGGCGTGGCTGCGCGAGAAGATCCATCAGCACGGCCACACGACGGACGCGCCGGAGATCTTCAAGGCGGCGGTCGGGGATCGCGACCCGGTGGCCGATCTGCTCGATCACCTGTGGAGCCGCCAGGGGCGGCTGTACGGGGTCGAGCGCTAAGGTCGAGCGCTAAGAGAGCTTGGTCTTCGCCCGCTCGCTGTGTTTGTCCTTCAGGTAGCCGGTCACCGCCTGGGCCGCGACCACCGTCTTGTTGCCGGCGCTGATCCCGGTGTTGACCAGGCTGCACACCTTCGAGGTGGCCCCTCCGAGCTCGGCGGCGAAGCCCAGCCCGGCGACGAGGCCCGCGCTCAGGCCGGTGGAGACGGCGATGGCGGCGTAGAGGGCGACGTCGCCGAGCCGATCCCGGAGCTGCGCGACCTCACCCTGGAGGGAGCCGAGCGTCTGGTTCATCGTCTCCACCTTCCCGTTGAGGTCCATCACCTCGATGATCGTCTCGCTGATCTGGTCAGCCAACGCCTCCGCCTCCTTCCGCAGCGGCCCGAGGACAGCCTTCGCGTCCAGCTTCTCCGCATCCATCGCCTTCTGCAGCTTGTTGATCTGCGCTGAGAGCGCGTCGGATCGGCTCATCATGCCGTCCAGCTTCTTGGAGACCTGATCCACCGTCGCCTCCTCGCGGGCCAGCTTGTCCACCGCGCTCCCGTACAGCTCCATCAGGTCGCTGATCGTCGGGGTGATCTGGTTCCCGAGCAGCTCATTGATGCTGGCGCCGGTCGCCTCCTTCAGCGCGCCGTGGTGCGTGCCGAGCTGGATGATCGCCCGCTGCATCTTATCGATGATTGTGTCGAAGTCGCTTGAGAGCCGCGTCACCTCTGCCATCAGCTTGTTGACCGCCTTGTAGGTCGAGTACAGCCCGATGGCGATCACCGCCGGGTTCACGCTGAGCGCCCCCCCGATCATCACCGCCTCCCCGGCGACCACCCCCAGCGCCAGCGCGACCACCTTGAAAGCGCTCTTGACAGTTGCGTATTTGGCGATCTTCTTGATGCTGCTGAGGCGCTCTGCCTCCTCCACCGCGCGCCCGACTGCCTCCTCCACCGCCTTGTCAATGAGCACCTTGAAGGCGTCCTCAGCCTTGTCCTCGTCCAGCTTGCCGTCGTCCATCTTCTCCAGCAGCCCGATCGCCCCCTCCTTGAGCGCCGATGCGATCTCATGGAGGGCGGCGCTGTTGGTGAGCTTGCACAGGGCGCTGACATCGACCTCCTGCTTCGCGAACTCCCGGCGGATCTCCGCGTCGGAGAGGATCACCTCCAGCGTCCCGTCCATGTCGATGCGGGCGATCTGATCCGCCTTCAGCCCGGCGTTCTTCAGGACGGTGGCGACCGGCAGCGAGATCAGGATGATCGGCGGGATCATCTTGCCCTGCTGGACGGCCTTTGTCTCCTCCTTCGACTCCTTGAGCGCTGCGTCCAGGTCAGTGTCATAGACCAGCTTCGCGGTCTGGAGCCAGTCGTCGACGATCTGGATCTGCTCGTCCATCTCCTTGATGAGCAGGGTACAGACCTTCTTGCAGTCGCCCAGCTCCTTCAGTGCCGCCTTGGATATCTTGTGATACTTGTGCTGGATCTTGTGGATCTTGACGTAGTGGGAATGGAACTTGCTGTAGTTGTCTCCGTTCTTGTGCCAGGACTCCAGCAGCTTCCCCAGCCCGTCCTCGAACACCAGCTCCTGGTAGGCAGCCTCGGCCCCCGCCAGCTCCTCGGCCTTCTTGCCCTTCTTCCACTTCTCCCACTCCGCCTTGGACTGCTCCTTCTTGAGCTTCCACGCCTTGCGGAGCTGCACGCATGCGGCATCGACCTCGATCATCACGTCCTTCAGCCCTGGCATCTGACCCTCTGTGTGCTCAACAGGACACGGGGGCTCGCCTGATCGGGCAACCGGTACCGGATGATACAGGGCCACGGCTTGCCGTGGACCGTAAAATCAAAGATACAGGGTCGCGAGAGCGGGGGGAGGACGCCCGTTTGACGCCCACGCGCTTCATTAGGGCGCCTTCAACATGCTCCCGCTACCCTTTATCAGCGGGTGAACAACCGCGACTTAATCGACCAGGTGCCGCGCACGTCGCGCAGGGAGACGGCGACCGGCGCGCCGTAGTG
>JBEIQZ010000878.1:0-1454 GCA_040376255.1 Alphaproteobacteria bacterium | reverse complement strand
GTGGAGCTCGACCTCAGCCTCTGGTGGGAGGGCTTCGATCCGGTGACCTGAGAGGGGCCGGGGGATCGGAGCCTGGAGAACGTCTCTACATTCAGGCTTGCGCTGATCCCTGGACTGCCAGGTATTTCTATACCCGCGAGCTCCCGACGGATGAGCCGGGGCTCGCAGCATGACGCCTGTGCTCGCCATCGGCATCGACCCCACCCACAGCAGCGTCGCCCTGGTGCGCCTCGACACAATGACCGGCGAGGCAGAGCTCGTCGGCGCGTGGCCGGGCTGCGGCGGGAGCTGGCCGGCGTGGCGGGTGCAGGCGATGGACGTTGCGCGGGCGGTGGCGCAGCTCGCGGCGGGGCAGCCTGTCGTCGGCTGGTACAGGGCCACGACCCCGTATGAGCGCGCTTCCCCGGCCCGGGCGGGCGAGGCGTGGAACCCCTGCCCGATGAGCAGGCGCGCAGGCGTGATCCTGGCGATGCTCCAGGCCGCCGGAGTGGAGGCGGCGATCTCGCCCATCACCGCCGGCCGGTGGACGGCAGAGGTGCGTGTCCCATGCAACAGGCAGGGCGACGGCGCCCACCGCGTCGAGGAGGCCGCTGCCCGGATCGGGTCCGCCGGGCTGGAGATCCCCGACCGCTGCCGCATCGACTGCGCCGGGGCGATGCTGATCGCGCTGGCCTGCGCCAGAGCCGAGGCAGAGCGCCGCTCCGGAGGGCAGCGATTGCCCCTCGCGGCGGCGAGCAATTCCGCTTCAACCATGCGACCCCTGACAAGGCGGCGGGCCTCCCCGGCTGCTGCCCGGTCAGGGGCCGCGCTTTTTTCCGGGGAGAACAACATGCAGATCGGGAAGGAGGGCGCCCCCTGGGGCGATCCACGCTGGTACGCGGCGGGGTGGATGGAGCGCGGCTGTCGGTTGATCGTCGTGGTCTACCGGGGGGTCGAGGTGATCCGCCGGGCGCATACGGGGGGGACGAGCTGCGCGCTCGCCGTCCAGATCGCAGCGGCGAAGCTGGCAGCACGGGAGGCAGGCACGGGCGCGGAGGTCTGCCTGCATGACAGCGTGGCCTGGAAGATGCTGCTCGGTGAGGGACACCCGCAGAACCCGGCCGTGGTCGGCGCGCTGCAGGTGCCGGTGCCGGCGGTGAAGTACTCCCTGATCCCGGCCGCCTCGAACCCGGCCCGCGCGCTCGCGTTCTCAGCCGGCGCCGCCCTTCTGCGGAGCGGTCGATGAGCGGAGAGATGCTGGAGGCGGCGCTGTCGTACGCGGCGGCGGGCTGGAGCGTCTTCGCCCTCGCCCCGCGCACCAAGGAGCCGCTGATCCCGAAGCGCAAAGGCGGGAACGGCTGCTATGACGGCACGACCGACGAGGCGCAGCTCCGCACCTGGTGGGCCTCCACCCCTGCCGCCAATATCGGCGCGCACACGAAGGGGCTGCTCGTCCTCGATGTCGATGTGAAGGC
>JBEIQZ010000401.1:0-5894 GCA_040376255.1 Alphaproteobacteria bacterium | reverse complement strand
CTCCGGGTGGGTGCGGCGCTGGCCGAACTCGTAGACCGCGCGCCCGCCCGCCGCCTCGACCACCCGCGCTGCCTTGCTCGCCACCATCGTCATGTGGTTGATCAGCGACAGCAGCGGCGTCTCGATCAGCTTCGCGCTCAGCAGATCGGTCTGGACGATCAGGTAGGGGCAGGAGGCGGCGGGGCGGACGCCCCCGTACTCGGCGGGCGCGCCCTCCATCGTGACGGACTTTCCGGCGAAGATCGGCGTCCCGTCCGGCGGCGCGTCGATGATCCCCCGGAACCGCCACGACCGCAGCCGCGCCAGCAGATCGGGGCCGAGGCGCGGCCCCAGGATCGGCTGTTGAAGCAGGCTCTCCAATTGCGCATCGTCGAACCGGGCCTCTGCCAGCCAGCTCAGGCAGCGGGACAGCGCCGCCTGTAAAAGATAGCCGCGCACCGGCTGATCGCGCTCGTCCCTCGGCAGACGCCGCGAGAAGAAGGACATCGTGACCGGCTGATCGCAGCGCCCGGCGGCGTGGTGGACGGCCAGGGAGGTGAGCTGGTACAGGTCGAGGTGCAGGGCGGAGCGCATCGCTGTGGCTAACCCGGCGCACAATTCCGCGCCCAGACCTCTGCCATCCACGCCTGCATCGGGGGCGCGTCGGGCCAGGGGAGGTCGGGCAGGCTCCGGGCGGCGCAGGGGGTCATGGCCGGTCTGGATACGGCTGCGGATGCGGATCTCCATCACGGCCATCAGCACCTCGCGGGCGCCCTGCTCGCAGGCGGGCATCGGGGGCGCGCCGGGGTGGGCGACGGCGGGGGTGGGCGGGCAGGTGCGGGCGTCGAGCGGCGCGGGGGCCGCCGGGCGACCGCCGGGGGACTGCCGGGCGAGCTGCTCCCGCCACCAGTCGCGCCAGAACAGCCCCTGCGCGTCGGGGGCGAGCGGCATCGGGGGCAGGCGGGCGGCTTCGGCGGCGGCGTCGGCGATGGGGGCGTCCTTCTGGCGCTGGACGGACTGGCGGATCAGGTGGAAGCTGCAGGCGCGGGCGAAGCGGGCGCTGTCGGCGCAGGCGTCGAGGGCGGCCGCCATCTGTCCGTGGCGCGCGGCCCGCTCGGCGTACAGGAACAGGCACTCTGCCTGCCAGAGATCGCTGCGGATCTCGCGGCAGTCGGCGGCTTCCAGGCGGTCGTGCTGCTCCATCGCGCTCACCAGGCAGTCGCCCTGGAGGCCGGGATCGCGGACGCGCAGGCAGGCGGCGCGGGCGCCGTCGAAGGCGGGGGCGTGGAGGGCGGCGGCGTAGGCCCGGACGTCCCCGGCGGGATCGGCGCAGCCGGGCAGGAGGCTCAGGCAGGGCAGGAGGCTCAGGCAGAGCAGGGTGAGGCGTGATACAGGCGGCTGTGCTCCTGCTGTACGCCCTGCTGGTGACACTGCTCACCCCCCTGCTGCCCCTCCTCTATCTGCATCCCAGGCTGCGGGCAGGTTTTCTGGAGCGCCTGGGCCGGAGCCGCCTGGAGGTGGAGCCGGGCGGGATCTGGATGCATGCGGCGTCGGTGGGGGAGGGGCGGATCGCGGCGAACCTGATCCAGGGGTTGCGGGCGCGGGGGCCGATCTCCGTGCTGCGGACCTGCACGTCAGCGTCGGCGCGCGGGGTGGACATCGGCGCGGATCAGCAGGTGATGCTGCCGTTCGATCTGCCGCTGCTGATGCTGGGGATGCTGGATCGGGTGAGGCCGAGGCTGGTGGTGTTGGTGGAGGGCGAGCTGTGGCCGGGGCTGATCTGGGCCTGCCGACGGCGCGGGGTTCCGGTGGCGGTGGTCGGGGCGCGGGCGGGGCCGGGGCTGGATCGGCTGCGCCGGCTGCCGATCTGGGGAGAGATCCAGCGGGCGGTGAGCTGGATGCCGGTGGACGTCGCGGCGGCGGCGCTGGTGGGCGGGGAGCCGACCGGCGATCTGAAGGCGCCGCTGCTGGAGGAGGTGGCGCGCCCGCCCTTCCGCTGGTCAGGGGCGGCGGTGATCGGGGCATGCACCTACGCGGCGGAGGAGCAGGCGCTGCTCACGGCGGTCTCGCTGCTCTCCCCGCGCCCGCTGCTGATCCTCGCGCCGCGCCAGCCCGACCGCTTCGACGCGGTGTGGGCGTGGCTGGAGCGGGCCGGGGCGCGGGCGGCGCGGCGGAGCCGGATGGGCGCGGAGGTGCCGGAGGGGACGGCGGTGGTGCTGCTGGACTCGATGGGGGAGCTGGCCCGGCTCTACCCGGCGGCCTCGGCGGCGCTGATTGGCGGGACGTTCGACGCCCGGATCGGCGGCCACAGCCCGGCAGAGGCGGCAGCGGCGGGCTGCCCCGTCCTCCACGGCCCGGAGACCCGCAACAACGCCGCCGCCTTCGACTCGCTCGACACCCGGCTGATCCTCGATCTGGAGGAATTGCCGGAGGCCCTGCGCGAGGTGCTGGCCGCCGGTCGCCCGATCCGCCCCGGAGGCGGCGCCCGCGCCCGCGTGGAGCTGGTCTCGGAGCGGATCTGGCGGCTGATGCGCCCGGACACGCCCCCGGAGCGCGCGCTGCGCCCCTGGCTCTGGCCGCTCGCGCCGCTCTGGCTGCTGGCGGTGATGTTGCGCCCGCGCGGGGGGAGGCGGGCGCGCGTCCCGGTGATCTCGGTCGGCGGGCTTACCGCAGGCGGATCGGGGAAGACCCCGGTGGCCGCGTGGCTCGCCGCGCAGCTCCAGGCCGCAGGACAGCAGCCCGCCGTGGCCGCGCGCGGCTACGGGCGCCGATCCGGCAGCGACGTCCGCGAGCGCGGCGAGTCGGTCGATCTCGGCGACGAGCTCACGATGCTGGCGCGGCGCGGCCACCGGGTGGCCTCCTGCCCCGACCGGGTCGCCGGGGTCGAGGCGGCGGTGCGATCCGGCGCCACCGTCGCGATCCTCGACGACGGCCTCCAGTACGGGGCCATCCACCGCGATCTGGAGATCATCGTGATCGACGGACGCTGGCCCGGCGGGGGCGGCCCGATCCCGGTCGGCTGGCGCCGCGTGCCGCTCGGCTGGCTCGGGCAGGCCGATGTGGTCTGGGTCAACCACGGCGGCCTCCCCGCTGAGTGGCGGCCCCTGCTGAAGCCCGGCGCCGCCGTCGTCGAGGCCCGCTATGTCCCGACCGGCTGGCTCCGGCGCGGGAAGCTCCTCCCGCTCGACGGGCTGCCCCGCCGCCCCGTCGTGGCGATGGCCGGGATCGCCCGCCCCGAAGGTTTTTTCCGCATGCTCCGGAGCCTCGGCGTCCAGCCGGTGCGCCAGTGGATCCGCGCCGACCACGAGCCCTACGCCTGGGGCGACATCCAGAGCATCGAGGCGTGGATCGACGACCACGTCGTCCTCACCACCGAGAAGGACGCCGCCCGGCTCCCGTCGCAGCTCGGGGTGTACGCGCTCCAGGTGGAATTGGAGATCGTCAGCGGAGAGGCAGCGCTGCGGGAGAAGCTCGGGAGCATAAGGTATGGCGGTGCGCCTTAGTGTGCTTCTAAGCGCGCCGCGCTGACCCCGCCGGTCGCCGCCCCCCCAGCCCGCCCTGCCCGTCCTCCGCGCCCTCCCCCTTAAGATAAACCTTCCAGCGGTCGTCCGGGGCGTAGTCGGTGAACAGCGGGTGATCGTCCACCCCGGCCCGCTCGCGGCAGTGGAGCAGCCACGTCCCGTACTGCTCCGGGTGGGCGCGCACCCAGCCCTCTGCGGCGCGGAGGAAGGCGGCGGAGAGGCTCGGCGCGTCGGCGTGATCAGACGGAAAGATCGGCTCTCCGAACGAGCAGACGTTCGGCCCGTGCGGCGGACACTTGACGAAGGTCGGCACGATGGCCGCCCCGGTGCTGAGCGCCATCCGGTACGGGCCGGGGTTGATCAGCGCCTGCCGCCCCAGCCAGGAGACGGGGACGAACTTCCGCCCGATCCGCCCGTCGAAGGCGATCCCGATCAGCTCGTTCGCCGCCAGCGACCGGTAGAGCTGACGCAGCGGCGTCTCCATCGTCAGGAACTTCGCCGGGAGCTGATCCTCCGCCGCCTCCCGCGCCGCCCGCACCTCCGCCCGCCACGGGTTGTGGCCGAACAATTCCGGGTGCGCCCGCGCCACCTCCTCCGGGGCCAGCCCGCGCGCGGCGTACTGGGTGTAGGGGTAGCCTGCCAGCGACACCGCCGCGATCATCATCATGAAGCTCCCCGCATGCGGCAGCAGCAGGATCGCCCCCTTCTTTCGCTCAAGCGCCCGATCCAGCCGGTCGCGCCCCTCGAACACGACGTACTGCTCAATGTTCTGCGCCGTCAGCTTCCCCAGCAATAATTCTTCGTAGTGCGTCCGCCACGCCACCCGGTACGCCGCCTCGATCAATTCCGGGCTGCACTGGCCGAGGCTCCGGCGGTACTCGTCGGTGAGCAGCGCGTGGCTCTTGCGCGCGGCCATGTGCTGGAGCCGCCACAGCGGCAGCGCGCTCCGCACGAGGCGCGGGCGCTCCACAGGTAACATCCGTCGGAGCTGTACCCAGAACAGCCAGCGTGCAATATCTTGGGGCGATGCCATGTGCGTCCAGCGGGGCGCAGGTCTAACCTGAAGCGGCGGAGTGTTCACATGTCAGCAGAAGAACCGGAAAATCCAAGCAGGGGAGAGATCAAGCGCCTCGGTGAGGAGTGGGAGCAGCAGGGGAGGACGCCGGAGGGCCAGGCCGCCCGCGCGGCGCGGGTGGAGGCGGCGCGGACGCGGGGCGTGGAGGTGCCGGAGGGCTGGGAGGATCTGCCGGGGAAGAAGATGATCCGGCTGCTGCTGGATCGGGCGGGGGAGTCGCAGATCCGCAAGAACCCCATCCACCGGGACGAGGCGTTCGTGTGCGGCCATTGCGGGGCGGCGGTGCCGGTGGGGGGGCGGCGGCCCCGCGATCACTGCCACCGCTGTCTGTACTCGCTGCACGTCGACACCGTGCCGGGGGATCGCGCGGTGGGCTGCGGTGGGCTGATGGCGCCGGTCGGCGTGGAGCAGGAGGCCGGGATCCTGCGCCTGCTGTATGTCTGCCAGCGCTGCGGGGCGGAGCGGCGGAACCGGGTGCTGGGGGACGTGGAGCCGCCGGATGACAGGCAGCGGGTGCGGGCGCTGATGGGGGCGGGACGGGGGTGAGCGGGAGGGGACGGACGGGATGGGAAGGACTCTTGATGTCGCCCTCACCCGGCGCTGACGCGCCACCCTCTCCCGCGTGGCGGGCGAGGGGACAGACGGGATGGGACGGGGGAGGACTTTTGGTGTTGCCCTCACCCGTCAGCCTTCGGCTGCCACCCGGCTTACGCGACTTGCGTGCCTGCGGCCCCTCCGGCCCGGCGTACGCGCCACCGGCCCCCGCGTGGCGGGCGAGGGGACGGACGGGATGGGAAGGACTTTTGATGTTGCCCTCACCCGGCGCTGACGCGCCACCCGGCTTACGCGACTTGCGTGCCTGCGGCCCCTTCGGCCCTCCCGCGTGGCGGGCGAGGGGACGGACGGGGGCGGACTTTTGGTGTCGCCCTCACCCGTCAGCCTTCGGCTGCCACCCGGCTTACGCTCCTTCGGCCCTCCCGCGTGGCGGGCGAGGGGACGAACCCGTCATCCCGGATACTGACGAACCCGTCACCCCGGATACTCCCGAACCTCTTGCCCGACCGTTTTCCCCGATACGCCCCGGCTGGCCCGGTGAATGTGGGGGACGTAAAACCAAAAGAGCCCCCGACATCACAGATACGACCGTCCCCCTCATTCACCCCCGGCACGGGCCAGCCGAACGCGCCAGCGAAAGGGGGAGGACAGGCGCCCTGTGCGCCCTGTCCGGTGCGGGGGGAACCTTTCCCCCCGCAACAAGATTGACAGGGTGTGGCCCGATGGGGTAGGGTGACCCGATTCTGAGGCTGGAGGTGGCTATG
>JBEIQZ010000484.1:0-4834 GCA_040376255.1 Alphaproteobacteria bacterium | reverse complement strand
GCAGCCCGATCTCCACCCCCGGCGCCGCCACCCCCGCCAGCCGCCCCGCCCCGTCCCGCCGCCACTGGAGCGACCCGCCGCCCGGCAGCTGCATCCGCGCCGGACGGCCCGCCCCGTCCCGCGCCAGCCCCAGCCCCGCCACCGACACCGCCGCGCCCGCCCCGTCCGGCTGGATCGCCGCCCGGCCGCCGGGCCATACGAACCCTGTCACGCGCCCCGCCGGGTCGCGATCCACGCTCCACCGGCCCAGCGGGGTGTCCACGCTCACGATCCGCCCCGCCCGATCCCGCCCCAGCCTCCACGCCGCCCCGTCCGTCTCCATCGAGGCGATCCGCCCCCCGCTCCAGCCGATCCGCCAGCGCCGCCCGCCCGGCTCCTCCAGCGACAGCAGCCGCCCCTGCTCGCGCACAAACCCCCACCGCAGCCCGGTCGGGTCGGTGATCTCCACCACCGCCCCCTCCCTGTCCCGCCCGATCCGCCACACCGCAGCCGGGAGCCGGATCTCCCGCACCCGCCCCGCCTCCCGCTCCAGCCGCGCCGTCCGTCCCGCGCCGTCCGTCAGGCTCTGCACCTGCCCGCCCTCCCGCTCGACCGTCCACCCGCCGTAGCGCTCCCGCCCCGCCTGCGACCGCGCCCGCACCCGCCCCGCCGGATCCGTCACCGATCCGGCGTCCACCCGCCACCGCGCGCCGTCCCCCCGCAGCAGCCCTGCCAGCCGCTCCCCCGACCACTCCACCCGCCAGCCCTCCGGGCGCTGCGCCCCCTCCACCCCGATCACCCGCCCGCCCGGCTCCCGCACCACCCGCGCCGCCGTCCCGCGCGGATCCGTCCAGCCCACCACCAGCCCGTCCCGCAGGCTGATCCGCCCCGTCCACATGCCGCTGATCACCCAGCTCTGGAGGCCGCTCCCCGGCTTACCGCTCCCCGGCTTGCCGCTCCCCTGCGCGCTCCCCTGCGCGCTCCCCTGCGCGCTCCCCTGCCCGCTCTCTGCCTCCCGGCGCACCTCCAGCCGCCCCTCCGGCGACTCCAGCCGCCGCGCCTCCCCCTCCACCCGGCACCGCCACGCGCCCTCCGGCCCCTCGATCGCGCTCTCCACCAGCCGCCCCTGCGCCACGACGCGGCGCACCCCGATCCAGCCGCCCCCCCAGTCCACCCCGTCCAGCCCCTCCGCCCCGTAGCGGAACCGGCTGTCCCCGACGCCGGTCAGCCGCCCGCCCTCCCGGCGCTGCCGCTCCGGACGCGCCAGCCGCGACGACGCGCCCTCCTGTACGCCCGACAGCGGCCCGTCCTCGCGCAGCCAGCGGATCGGCTCCTCCCGGCGCCAGCCGTACACCCGCCCGTCCGCGCCGACCTCCAGCCCGGGGAGCGACGACGCCGGGACCGGCAGGCGCCCCGGCCGCAGGAGCCAGCCGTCCCGCACCGACCAGTCCTCCGCGAAGGCCCAGAAGCCGCCCTCCCACACCCATGTAAGGCCGCCCGGCGCCTCAGGCTGTGCCACCCGCACCTCACAGGTGAGCGGATCCAGCGCGATCTGCGCCCCGTCCGGCCCCGATGGCCCCCATACGCTCCATCCGGTCGGCCCGGGCAGGACCAGCCCGAGCAGCAGAGGGATCAGAAGCGGCCCATGGCGTAGTAGCCGCCCCAGATCTCCGGGTGGGTCCGGACGGCGTCATCCTCCTCCTTCAGCGCGCGGGGGCGCGCCTCCGACATCGCCCGGCCCGCGAGCCCCTGGCCGAGCTGCAGCTCCCACCAGTAGCCGAGGAAGTGCTCGTCGTAGGAGGGCGTCTTGCCCCAGCCCTGCACCAGCACCTCATGGATGCCCGCCCGCTTCAGCAGCATGCCCCGCGTCAGCGCCGCCACCGCGCCGTTTGACCAGAGGTAGGCTGCTGACGCCGCGTAGGGCGTCGAGGCGATCTCGCCGAAGGTGAGGATCCCGTCCGTCAGCTTCAGCCCCGTCGCCGCCTCCGGCAGCCGCCCGATGTGGATGAAGCGCGCCTGCGGCGCCTTCTCGCGCCAGAGCGCCAGCGTCGCCTGCTCCGGCAGATAGATGCTCCCGTTCGGGAACACCCGGCGGATCGCGTCCGCCTCAGCGGGGCTGCTGCAGAAGGCCAGCACGTCGAGAGAGTAGTTTTTGGGCGGATCGTTGCCCGGAATGAGCTGCTCGAACGTGTTGTAGTGACCGACTGAGCGGATCTCCATCAGGTAGCGCTGCGCGTCCTGCTGCTCCGGCATCGCCGAGAGCGGCAGCGCCCCCATCGCGCCCGTCCCCACCACGAAGTAGCGCCCGATCCCGAGCAGCACGTCCATGTGCGGATCGATGAGCTGCTCCCGCACGCGGTTCCCGAGCGCCGCGCCCGGCGAGGTCGGCAGCTGTGAGAGCAATTGCGTCAGATCCGCCACCGTCCGGCCCGGCACGTTGAAGATCGCGCTCTTGTTCTCCGTGAGCAGCAGCACCTCCATCCCGTCGCCCTTGCCCTCCGGCAGCGGACGCATCGAGATCATCGCGCCCTTCGTCAGCCCCGATCGCAGAGAGGCGACGGAGGGCGTCTGGAAGTTGGTGAGCCCCGCCTGCTCCTCCGCGACGCCGAGCGCGGTCCAGGTCCCGACCGGCGCGGCCCCCTTGCCCGCGATCCACGCCACCGTCGCCGCGCGGTGCGCCGCCTGCGCGTCCCACACAGCTTCCCGCTTCAACGCCATCGTCCCCGCAGGCAGCGGCGAAGCCCCCGCGCTCCACGTCTGCCGCGCCGAATTCACCCGGTGCGACCAGCCGTGCAGCAGCACCGCCATCGGCAGCGGATCGCTCGCCCCCTTGAGGAGCCCTGCCTCCACGAGGCTCATCTCCTCCGGCGTCGGCCCCTCCAGCCCGAGGAGCGGCTCCCACGGCCCCGTCCGCCACCAGGGGACCGCGATCGACACCGTCCCGTACTCGCGCACCGCCGTCACCAGATCCCCCGCCGACAGCGCCGCGCGCGCCCGCGACCACGCGGCCACCCCCGCGCCCGTCGTCACCGCCTCCCGCTTCACCAGCGCCTGCCACGCCGCCGCGTCCGGGTGGGCGTCCGCCGGGAACGCGCCCGGACTCCCGCCGCTCAGGAAGGCGCGCGCCGCCCCCTCCGCCTGCGCCGCCGGGGTGTCGGTCAGCGGGAGCCTGCGGCGATCCAGCGCCAGCTCGGCCCAGATCTTCAGATCCGCCTCGTTGTCCTGCGTCGCGATCTGCAGCGCCGCCTGGCGCGCCGGGCGCGGATCTGCCATCCAGCCCGCACCGATCAGCGCCTGGAACGCCGCGTCACCCCTCATTCCGGGGACGAGCAGGCCCGCGCTCGGCAGGCTCATGCGCTCTCCGTGCATCGCCCGCGCCAGATCCAGCGCCGCCGTCTTCTTCGGCTCCGCCAGCTGCGCCGCCGCCGCCTCCACCCCCGCCGCGTCTCCGAGCGCCCCGCTGATCAGCGCCTGCGTCCACGAGGCCGACGCCTTCATGCCCTCCATCTCCAGCGCCGCCGCCAGCGCGTCCTTCGCCTGGAGCGGGTGCCCCGTCCGCAGCAGCACCTTCGCCTGCACCACCCCGAAGCGCGCCGCCGCGTCCGGGTTCTTGTCGGTCTCAGCCGCCTTCCTGAGATCTCCGACGAGCGCCAGGAGCTCCGTGCCCTTCCAGTTGCCCACCACCCGATCCGCGCCGACGCTCAGCACCTCCGCCGCCCCGACCGCGTCCTCCCCCGACGCCGTCTTCAGCCCCTCCAGCGCGTACCAGACCTCCTCAGCGCTCGACAGCGCATGCACCCGCAGCAGCGCCGCCTCCTGCTTCGCCCGCCCGCCCCCCAGCTCGGCCCGCCCCGCCTCCTCCAGCGCCCCCGCGCGATCCCCGCGCATCAGCCGCTGCTGCCCGCGCCACAGCGCCAGCCGCCAGCCCTCCATCCCCGCCGCAGCCGGATCCAGCACCGCCTTCGGGCTCTGCAGCCAGCCGATCAGCGCCGCCTCCTCCGCCGGGAGCACCTCCGGCGCCGCCCCGCCCGCCGCCACCGCCGACACCACCAGCCACGCCGCGTCCCCCGGGTCGCTCCCCCGCAGGCCCGTCGCCACGGCGATCGCGTCTGCCGGCCGGCCCGCCGCCAGCGCCAGCGATCCCTTCACCAGCCCGAAGGGCGCCGCCTGCTGCAGCGCCGCGTCCGCCGCCAGCCGATCCAGCACCTCGCCGGCCTTCCCGCTCCGCAGCGCCGCCAATTCCAGCCGCTCCCACAAGACTGCCTGGGTCGCTGCGTCCTGCCCGCCCGCCGCCAATTCCTTCTGCAGCGCCTCCGCCGCCTCCGCGTACTTGCCCTGCCGGAACAGCGCCGATCCGTCCAGCTTCGGCGCGGCAGGCGCCTCCACGACCGGCGGGGGGGGCGGGGGCGGCGCAGGTTCGGAGGAGTCACAGGCCAGGATCAGCAGCAGGGCATACATGAAATCTCCGCAGCAATACCGCGCTCCTATACCATAACTGCCCGCTCAGAGGTCATCGGATCCGCGCTCATGGTTGCGGTGTTCCATAAATATTCAGACCTTCTAATCAGTCTTTTCCATCTTGCGGCGCATCTTCTTGAACATGCCCCGGAGCGCAATCACTTCCCGCTCATCCAGCCCCGCCCGCTGCAGGATCTGCCGCACCGTCGAGGAGACCAGCACCGGCTCATGCCCCATCAGATAGCCCGCCTGCCCGACCGCCGACATCCACTCCTGCACCAGCCACTCCACCCGCCCCAATTCTGCCGCCGAGGGCGCCGGCGCCGCCGTCGGCGCCGCGCCCCGCGCCGGGCCGCCGCGCCGCCCCATCACCTCCGACGCCTCCGGCTGGTAGTAG
>JBEIQZ010000070.1:0-15991 GCA_040376255.1 Alphaproteobacteria bacterium | reverse complement strand
GAGGTCTGGTACGACGGGCTGGTCTCAGACTGGTGCGGCGGCTGTGACGACGACGCCGTCGGCGACGGCCATGACGCGGCCTCCCGCGTCGGGACAGACTGCGACGACGCGCGGGCGGACGTGTACCCCGGCGCGCCCGACGCCTGGTACGACGGCACCGACTCAGACTGCAGCGGCGGCTCCGACGATGATGCCGACGGCGACGGCCATGACGCGGCCTCCCGGGGCGGGACAGACTGCGACGACGGCGATCCGGACGTACACCCGGGCGCGCCGGATGCGTGGTACGACGGGCTGGACGCGGACTGCGCGGGGGACGACGACTTCGACGCCGACGCCGACGGGGTCGCCGCCAGCCGCTACGGCGGGACAGACTGCAACGACGCGCGCCCTGACGTGTACCCCGGCGCCTATGACGCGCCCTACGACGGGCTGGACGCGGACTGCAGCGGCGGCTCCGACGACGACGCGGACGGCGACGGCCACGACGCCGCCGCCCGCCGGGGGGACGACTGCGACGACGGGCGGGCGGACGTGTACCCCGGCGCGGCGGACGCCTGGTACGACGGCACCGACTCAGACTGCGCCGGGAACGACGACTATGACGCCGACGGCGACGGCTACGCGGTGAGCTGGCACGGGGGCGCGGACTGCGACGACACGGACGGGGACATCTACCCCGGGTCGCCTGAGTTCAACGACGGGGTGGACAACGACTGCAACGGGCTGGTGGAGGAGGGGGATCCGGACGGGGACGGGGTGCTGACCGGGGTCGAGGCGGCGGCGGGGTCAGACTGGAACGCCCCCGACACCGACGGCGACAGCGTCCACGATCTCTACGAGCTCGGCGACGATCTCCCGCTGGTGCGCGACACCGACGGGGACGGCGCCGCCGACTTCCAGGACAGCGACGACGACGACGACGGCATCCCGACCGCCGCCGAGGCGTCCGGCGCCGACCCCGCCGATCCCCTGACCCTCCCCGACACCGACGGCGACCTGCTGCCCGATCACCGCGACAGCGACGCCGACGGCGACGGCCTGATGGACGCCTACGAAGGCACCGCCGACACCGACGGCGACGGCCTGCGCGACTTCCAGGACAGCGACGACGACGGCGACGGCGTCCCCACCGCCGCCGAATTACCCGCCGCCGACACCGACGGCGACGGGCTGCCCGATCACCGCGATCCCGACTCCGACGATGACGGCCTGCCTGACGCGACCGACCCCGACCGGCTCACCCCGGAGCAGCAGGACTCTCCGGCGGACAGCGCCGCAGACTCCGCCGCAGACTCCGGCGACGATCACGCGCCGGACACCGCAGACAGCGATCCGGCCCCCGTGAACCGGGACGCGCCGAAGGGCGCCGGTGCCTGCGCCCACAGCCCCCCGCTCCTGCTCTGGCTGCCGCTCCTCGCCCTCCCCGCCCGGCGGCGGGCGCCCTGAACCCCGCTCAGCGGCGGCGACGGCGCAGCGCCCCGACCGCGAGCAGCAGGCCGGCCATCCCCGCCTCGACGCCGGTGGCGCAGCCGTGGCCATGCTCTGCTCCTGCCTCCTCCTGATCGTCGCTGTCCTCCCCGTCGCTGTCTGCGCTGTCCGCTCCGCCGTCCCCGCCCTGCCCGGGGTCCCCGCTGTCGACCGGCGACCACGGATCGACGAAGTCGGCGACGCCGTCCCCGTCCTGATCCGCGAGGCCCTCTGCAGCGTCGTCGCGGCCGTCGTTGTCCGAGTCGCTGTCCCGGTCGTTGGGGGTGCCGTCGCCGTCGGCGTCAGGATCGGCGTCGCCGTCCCGGTCGCTGTCGGCCTGCCGCTCGTCGAGGGTGGAGAGGCCGTCGCCGTCATCGTCCCCGTCCTGGAAGTCGGCGGCGCCGTCCCCGTCGGTGTCGATCTGCCCCTCGACCGCGTCCCCGTACCCGTCCCCGTCGGCGTCGCTGTCGCGGTGATCGGGCAGCAGGTCGCCGTCCAGATCGGGCAGATCGGCGCTGCGGTCGGTGGCGTCGTAGCCGCCGATCTCATCGGCGGTGGGGACGCCGTCGCCGTCATCGTCGCTGTCCTCCCAGTCAGAGAGGCCATCGCCGTCGGTGTCGAGCGGGTGCGACGGATCATCCCCGATCTCATCGCCGTCCCACACGCCGTCCCCGTCGGTGTCCGGGATGCTCCAGTCCGATCCGATCGCCGCCTCCACCCCGGTCAGCACCCCGTCCCCGTCCGGATCTCCCTCCTCCACCAGCCCGTTGCAGTCGTTGTCCACCCCATCATTGAACTCGGGCGACCCGGGGTAGGCGTCCCCGTCCGTGTCGTCGCAGTCTGTGCCTCCCTGCCAGCTCACCGCGTAGCCGTCGCCGTCCTGATCGTTGTCGTCGCCGCCGTCACAGCCCTGATCGACGCCGTCATACCAGACCTCCGCCGCGCCGGGGTACACGTCCGCCCGCCCGTCGTCGCAGTCGTCGCCGCCGAAGCGCGCGTCATCGTGGCCGTCGCCGTCGCGGTCGGTGTTGTCGGGGCGGAGCGGATCGGTGCCGCCCGCGACCTCCTCCTCGTCGCTGAAGCCGTCGCCGTCGGTGTCCACGCCGCTGTCCACGCCGGTGCAGTCCTGATCGATCCCGTCAGCGTCGATCTCGACAGCGCCGGGGGCGCGCCCGTCGTCGGCGTCGTCGCAGTCGTCGCCGCCCATGTCCGTCGCGTCGGCGCCGTCCCCGTCGGCGTCGCTGTCGATGCCGTCGCAGAGATCGTCGCCGTCGAGATCGGGCTGATCCTCGTCGGCGATCCCGTCACAGTCGTCATCGACCCCGTTGCAGGACTCGGCGTCCATCTCATAGCTGTAGCTGACATCGACGCAATAGAGCAGCCCGCCGGGGTTGCCCCGGGCGGTGGTGCCGGGGCGGCCCCAATTGCGGATCTCGGCTTCGAGGACGTTGTCCCCGCTGCCGAGCAGGGGGGTGAGATCGTAGCTGTCGATCCCGCTGTCAAAATAGTTGAACTCGGTGGCGTCCGCGCCGACCGCGTCCCCGTTGAGCCAGAGCTCATAGGAGTTGTCGGCGGCGATCTCCATGGTGGCGGAGAGGCCGGTCGCGCCCGCCTGGAGCGGCAGGTGGCGGAAGAAGGAGCGGATCTGATCGTTCTCCGGATCAGACTCCAGGTACTCGTCCCAGATCCACGACGCGCCATCGATCCGGGCGGTCCAGCGGCGGTTCTCATCCCAGGTCCGCACGGCAGGGCTGCCGTCCTCCAGCAGCGTCTCCCCGTCGCCGGAGCAGAGGCGCTCCGCGACCTCACAGGTCTCACTGCAGTCAGCGAAGCCGTCGTTGTCCGCGTCGAAGCCCTCATCGACGGCGCTGTCCCCGTCGTTGTCCAGCCCGTCGCAGACCTCGGTGTCGAAGCAGTTGGCGATCCCGTCGCCGTCATAATCGAGCCCCTCATCCACGCCGCCGTCGCCGTCGTTGTCCAGCCCGTCGCAGGCCTCGATGTCGGCGCTGTCACAGGTGCCGTCGCTGTCGCTGTCTGACTGGCCGTTATCGGCGGTCCCGTCGCAGTCGTTGTCCAGCCCGTCGCAGGCGGTGAGGCAGTCGTGCAGGGCGTAGACGCCGTTGAGATCGAAGCCGTCGGCGCTGTTGTCGAACAGGGTGACGTCGGAGGTGTCGACGATGCGGACGCGGGTGACGCCGGTGAGGCCGCCCAGATCGAACCGGGAGCGGACGTTGGAGCGCGAGGAGGAGGGGAGGTTGGTCGCGCCGCCGAGCAGCACCCACTGGCCGCCGTCCCAGGCGTAGACCTCCGCCGCCTCCTCCGGGTAGGCGCTGCCCGCCCCGTAGGTCTTCTCATAGATCAGGAGGTCGTCGCCGGCTCCGTCGGTGAGCGGGCAGGCGAACTCCACCTCCAGGCTGCCGCCGAAGCCCATGCTGTAGAACACGCCCTCGATGTCGGCAGACTGGTAGTCGAGCCCGGCGAGCGGATCGGAGCGCATCGGCACGACCGGCAGGTTGTTGCGGCGCCGCCCCTGGCTGGCGGAGATCACCGAGGCCGCCGCATACGGGGCAGAGATCCCGCCCTCTGCGCCGTCCGGGTTCACTGAGGCGTCCCCGTCGTCGCAGTCGTCGCCCCCGTGGCCGTCGTCGTCGTGGCCGTCGCCGTCGCCGTCGTTGTCGGAGCCGCCGCCGCAGTCCGCGTCCAGCCCGTCATAGGGCGCGTCATAGGCGCCGGGGTACACATCAGGGTCGCTGTCGTCGCAGTCGTCGCCCCCGTGGCCGTCGTCGTCGTGGCCGTCGCCGTCGCCGTCGTTGTCGGAGCCGCCGTCGCAGTCCGCGTCCAGCCCGTCGTAGGGCGCGTCATAGGCGCCGGGGTACACGTCGGGGTCGCTGTCGTCGCAGTCGTCGCCCCCGTGGCCGTCGTCGTCATGGCCGTCGCCGTCGCCATCGTTGTCGGAGCCGCCGTCGCAGTCCGCGTCCAGCCCGTCATACGGGGCGTCGGGCGCGCCCGGATAGACATCCACCCGCCCGTCGTCGCAGTCATCGCCCCCGTAGCCGTCGTCGTTATGGCCGTCGCCGTCCTGATCCTCGTCCACGCAGGCCGATGTGCAGCCGTCGCCGGTGCCGGTGTTCCCATCATCGCACTGCTCGCCCGGATCGATGTCGCCGTCGCCGCAGATCTGGCAGTCGGGATCGGCGGCGTCTGAGCGGCCGTCGCTGTCGTTGTCGCGGCCGTCGAAGCAGATCTCAGGCTGGAACTCGATGCTGGTGTCGATGCGGAATTCGGAGGCGACGGTGTGGCGCTCGGCGAAGAAGAGGTGGAAGCTGTAGGTGCCGCCGGGGGTGATGCCGAGGCTGGCGGCGAGGGCGTCGAGGGAGATCGTCGTGCTCTCAGCGGGGTGGATGCCGCCGATGTCGACGGCGAGGACGCCGTTGATGAACACCCACAGGTCATCGTCGCCGGTGAAGCTGAAGCGCTCGCCGCCCTGGTAGGTGAACCATGTAGAGAGCTCGTAGGTGAAGTGGTAGTTATGCCCTGCGTAGTAGTTGCCGAAGCCGCGCCCGTCCAGGGGATAGAAGGCGCTGGAGCTGTAGGTGTAGACGCCGGGGAACGACGAGGAATTGGTGAGCGTGATGCCGTGCGCGTAGCTCAGGTTGACGCCGGAGACGTCGCGGTACCACTGATCGAAGGTGCCGGCGCTGTGGATGGTCGGGTTGACGTTCGCCGCGTTGTAGACCGGCTTCCCGTCCACCCCGAGCCAGGTCTGGACGATGCCCCGGTCGTCGGTGATGACGTGCTCGAAGTCGGGGTTGGTGTAGGGCGTGAAGTCGCGCACTGTGCCGCTGATCGAGAGGAAGGCGGCGCGGGCAGGCGACGGCGCGAGCACCCCGGCGACCGACGAGAGCGCCGTCGCTGACAGCATCAGCGTGAGGAGGGGAGAGGTGCGGCGCATCGTAACTCCGGTGGGAACCGCACAGTATCACACCTGCTTCTCCGCAGGAAATTCTACAGGCACACAGAGAGTATCACAGCGGTTTCACGCTCCGATATCCCGCCCCTGACCGGCATCAACCGCCCACCTCCAGCCCCAGCCGAAGCCCCGGCCACCGGATCAGCCCCGGCAGCGCCGCGCGCCAGTCGCGCCGCTGCATGCCGCGCAGGATCGACTGCTCGGCCCAGATGAGCCGCTGGGCGCGCTCATAGAACGCCGGGGAGCGGGCCATGTCGAACAGCAGCCGCCCGCCGCGCTCCCCGGTGACGCGATCCTTCACGTCTTCATGGAAGCGCGTCCCCTTCATCGGGTGGGCGACCGACACCAGCACCACCTCCGGGTCGAGCCTGCGGATCATGCGGAGCGTCGCGACGACGTCCTGCCGGTCTTCGCCGGGGTAGCCGAGCATTACAAAGATCCCCAGCTCGATCCTGTGGCGGCGCAGCAGATCGCCGGCGCGGAAGATCTCGTTGAGGTCGGTCCCCTTCTCCATCGCGTCCAGCACCTTCTGGGAGCCGCTCTCGGCGGAGAGGTAGATGCGGTAGCAGCCCGCCGCCGCGAGGGCCGAGACGACCCCCTCCTCCAGCGTCTCGGCGCGCCCGATGAGGTAGAACGGGATCGGGCTGTCGGGACGGTCGCGGCGGATCTTCTCCCGGCAGAAGTCGAGCACCCACTGGCGGTTGAGGGTGAACATGTCGTCGACGAACCAGATCTCATCCGGATCGAAGTCCCGGCGCAGCGCCAGCAATTCGTCCAGCACATGCCCCGGCGTGCGGCGGCGGAAGGTGTCGCCGTAGACCTGCTTCGAGCACCACGCGCACCGGTAGGGGCAGCCCCGGCTGGTGCCCATGCTCATCGCCGTCCGCCCGTGGCGGGCCTTCCACGCCGCCGCGTAGCCCGCCAGATCGCGCGGGGAGCGGTGGGGCATCGGCAGCCGGTCGAGCGGGCGCAGCAGGGCGCGGGGCCGGGTGCGCTGGAGCGTGCCGTCCGGGGCGCGGAAGGCGATCCCGTCGATCTCCCCCAGCGATCCCCAGTCCCAGGCCCAGCGGTTCGCCGCGAGGTGCGCCACCAGCGCCTGCAGCGTCTGCTCGCCCTCCCCGATGACGACGACCTCCACGCCCATGTCCAGGTA
Organism: Alphaproteobacteria bacterium; assembly: GCA_040376255.1. Classification (GTDB taxonomy): domain Bacteria; phylum Myxococcota_A; class UBA796; order UBA796; family SXON01; genus JBEIQZ01. The sequence goes on along the minus strand of JBEIQZ010000070.1, from coordinate 9,398 downwards.
GGCGTCGAGGTACTGCACCGGGTCCGGCCCCCCGGCGATCACGCGCCGCCCCTGCGCGCGGCAGAGGCGGATCATCCCGGCGGCGACCGGCCGCGTGATCGTGTGGCCGTAGAAGCCGACCGCGCGCGGATCGGTGTCGGCCAGCACCCCGCCGAACGCCTCCGGCCCCGGCTGGAACGTCGCGTCCCACCAGTCCACCCGCGCGAACCCCTCCCGCCGCAGCCACGCCGTCAGGTACTGGATGCCGAGCGGCGGGAACGGGCGCATCAGCTCCTGCTCGTGCGGATCCTGCGCGAGGAAGTATGCGTGTGTCAGCAGCAGATCCAGCACCGGCCTACCCCCTCCCCTGCCTGTCGCCCTGCCCGCCGCCCTGCCCGCCGCTCCCGCGCTGACGGCGCAGCGCCCACGCCCCGAACAGCATCGCCGCGCCGCCTGTGCCGCGCGCCGGAGCCCCCGCAGGCCCCCGTTGCGCGGTAGAGTCCCCGCTGTCGTCCCCGCTGTCCCCGCTGTCGTCCCCGCTGTCGTCTCCGCTGCCCCCGCAGCCGCAGCCCCCGCCTTCGTCGCCCGAGGAGTCGAGATCCTTGGCAGTGTCATCGGTCTTGTCGACGCTCGCGCTGTCCGCGCTGTCCACACTTTCGCTGCTGTCTCCCGCGCCCGAACCGCCGCAGCCGCCGCCGCTGCCGGTGTCGAGCCGCCACGCGGCCCGCGCGGTGTCCAGGCTGTCCCGCCCGCTGTCCGCGCTGTCCGCGCTGCTGTCCGGCCGGCTGTCCGCGCTGTCCGCGCTGTCGATGGGGACGCCGGTGAGAAAAATCTCCGGCGGGTAGGGCCAGCGGGGACCGAACCGGCTGTACCCCTCCTCCAGCGTCCCCACCCAGATCGCGTCCGGCAGCCGGAGCGAGAGCGCGGCGGACTCCGGGCTGTCCGCCCCCCGCGCGATCACCGGCCGGAGCGAGACCTGATCCTCCACCGCCGCGTCGATCTCCTCCGCCGCGAGCAGCAGCGCCGGGTCCAGCACCATCGCCAGCAGCGCCCCGCCTGCGCTGAATTCCTGCCGGCGCGCGACGGTCTGCGGCGGCAGGGTGTAGCTGAAGCGGGTGCCGCTGTACGTCTCGCCGCTGATCAGGAAGCCCTCTGAGAGCGTCACCAGCAGCCCGCAGCGCCGCCGATCCGGCACGAAGAAGGGGCGGGGATTTGTAAGGGTGAACCTCCGCCGCACCTTCACCGTGTCCGGCTCCGCCTCCGTACACCGCTCCAGGACGATCTGCTGGATCTTCACCGCCACCGGATCGAGCTGCAGCCCCGCCGCGTACACCTGCAGCGGGTACAGCTCCACCTCCGGCACCGAGCACCCGCTCAGAGAGAGCGCCGCGATCCCCGATCCGATGAGCGTCCTTATCTCCGGCTTCATCACGCCTCCCCTGCGCACCTATATCCAGGTTATGCCGCCGCCGTGCTGCCCCTCCGCTTCCACCCCTCCGGCGAGGCTGTCGCCGATACACGCCCGCCCACCCGCATCCTCGGCGCGATCCCCGGCGAGGACTGCGAGGTCACGCCGCTCGGTCAGGGACAGCACCTCCGGTTCGCCCGCTGGCAGCGCGCGCCCGACCCCTCCCCCGACCGGGTGGAGCCGCCCTGCCTGCAGTCAGACGCCTGCGGCGGCTGCGGCTGGATGCACATGCGCCCGGAGGCAGCGCGGCGCTGGCGGCGGCAGGCGGTGATCGACGCGCTGGCGGCGGAGGGGCTGCGCCCGCCGGTCGATCCGGTGCTGCACGTCCCCGGCGCCGATCTCGGCTTCCGCAGCGTGATCAAGCTGATCATCGCCCCGGACGGCACCCCCGGCACCTGGGCGCACCGCTCCCACGACCACCTCCCCATCCCCGGCTGCCTGATCCCCGTCCCCGCGCTGCGCCCCTTCCTGTCGCTGCGGCTGCCGGACACCGGCGGGCTGATCCGCGCCCTGATCGTGCGGGCCGCCCCCGACGGGTCGACGCTGGCGCTGCTGGTGGCGCGGGAGGACACCGCCGGAGTGCGCCGGATCGCCGCGACCCTCCCGGCGGACGGGGTGGCGCTGCACACCAACCGGAGAGACGGGGACGGCCTGATGGATCCGGACGGCCCGACGATCCCCGTCTGCGGGCTCCCGCACCTGGAGATCCCGCTGAAGATCGGCGCGGGCGATCCGCTGACGCTCCTCGCGGGGCCGGGCGACTTTTTTCAGACCAATGTGCCGCTGTTCGAGCGGCTGCTGGCAGAGATCCTGCTGGAGATCAGCGCCGACCCGCCGGGGCCGCTGCTGGATCTGTACTGCGGGGTGGGCGCGGTGGGGCTGTCGCTGGCGAAGGCGCCGGGGCCGGGCCTGACGGCGCTGCTCGGCGTGGAGGACAACGCGGGGGCGGTGGCGCGGGCGCGGGCGAACGCTGCGCGGAATGGGCTTGGCGGGCTGGCGAGGTTTGAGGCGGGGCGGGCGGCAGACATGGCGTTCCCGCCGGAATTCCACGGCGCGACCGTGCTGGTCGATCCGCCCCGGAAGGGGCTGGAGGACGGGATGATCGGCAAGATCCTCGCGCTCCAGCCGCGCCGCCTGATCTACATCGCCTGCCACCCGCAGCCGATGGCGCGGGATCTGGCGCGGCTGTGCGGAGGAGCCGTCGGGGCCGGGAGCGCGCAGGGCAGGATGCACCTCCGGCGCGTCCTGCCCTGCGACATGTTCCCGCAGACCCCCCACGTCGAGACGGTGGCGGTGCTTGCCCCGGCTTAGCTCCCCGCGCGCTGCTCCATCAGCCCGAGCATCTTCTCCAGCTTCTCCGCGATCACCGTCTGCACCCGCAGCATCTCCGGGGTGAGATCGGCGCTCTCTTCTCTGGGAGCGCCCCCTGGCGGCACAGCGCCTCCCGGCGACGGCACATCGAAGAAGCGGGCGGAGAGCGCCGGGCCGAAGGTCATCAGCGCCGAGGCGAGCGCCTTCCCGGCAGGGGTGCGGGCGAAGCTGTCCGCGTAGCCGACAGAGAGCGAGGTGCTGACAAAGACCAGCGAGTCCCAGTAGCTCAGGATCTTCGGGTTGTGGCCGCGCTCCGCGAGGAAGAACAGCCACGCCCCGCCCAGCACCGTCACCGCCGCTGCGTCCATCGGATCGCGGTGGACCGCGTCGCGGATCTCCTGCTTGATCCGCCCGTAGCCGCCCGCGCTGGAGGCCGCCACCGCGAACAGGCCCGCGACGGCGATCCAGTCCGTCCCCCGGCTCGCGCCAGGACGGCGGGCCGGGTTCACGCCGCGCTCCCCGCCTGCTTCGCCGGGCGCGGGCGGCTGTCAGCGGGCTTCGGCGCGGGCTCCGGCTTCGGCGCGGGCTTCGGCTCCGGCTTCGGCTCCGGCTTCGGCTCCGGCTTCGGCTCCGGCTTCGGCCCGTCCACCTGAGGCAGGTTCGCAGCTTCAGGGAGGATCATCCCCAGCTCCGAGGTCAGCTCATCCATCACCTCGCGGGCCTTCCCGGCGATCTGCGGATCGGTGCGGGCGAAGTCGACGAGCTCGCGCATCATCGGCCAGGCGGCGCCCGCTTCGAGGATGGTCTTGATGATAGGGGAGGCGCTGCCGAGGGCGCCGTTGCCGTTGCCGCCGGGGGCGCCGGTCTGGAGGATCTTGATCTCGGAGATGGCGCGGGCGGGGGCCATGAGCTCGCGGGTGACGTCAGGGGCGACGTCCAGCACCTTCATCGCGACGTCGCGGAGGATGAACTTCATGCCCTGCGCGTTCTCGGCGTCGATCATGAGGCGGCGGTTCTCCGCGTCGATCTGGCCCTTGCGGGCGGTGGCCTCGGCGATCGTGAGCATGGCCTCGGCGTCCTGGCGGGCGGCGGCGGCGCGGGACTCGGCCTCGATGCGGAGGCGGGCGGCCTCGGCATCGGCCTGGGCGCGCTTGACCTCGGCCTGGGCCTGGGCCTGGATGACCTGCACGGCCTTCTCGCGCTCGGCCTTGGCGCTGGTCTCGACCATGATGATCGCCTGCTCGGCGCGCTCCTCCTCGGCGGTGGCGAGGGCCTTGGCGGCGGCGGCGCGGGCGGCCTCCTCCTGGGCGCGGGTGATGGCGATCTCCTTCTCGATCCGGGCGACCTCCATCGCCTTCTCTTTGTCGATGGTAGCCGCGCCGACGGCCTTCTCCTTGTCGATGGTGGCGGCCTCAGTGGCCTTCTGGCGCGCGATCTCGGCGGTCTGGATCACGCGCTGCTTCTCGATCTCGGCGGCCTGACGCCCCTTCTCGGCGGCGATCTTGGCCTCCTGCTCGATGCGGACGCGCTCGGCGGTGGCGACGGCGAGCGACTGCTCCTGGGAGATGCGGCCCATCTCGACCTGCCGCTGCTTGTCGAGGGCGGCGAGCTCGCGGGCCTGCTCCTGGATGTAGACGGCCTTCGCCTGCTCGGCGAGCTGCGCGGCGGAGTACTCGGCGACCTTGCGGCTCTGGTCGGCCTCGGCATGCTTCTGCTGCTGTTCGAGCAGCAGCCCCTGCATGCGGGCGTCGACGTTCTGCTTCTGGATCGCGATCTCTTTCTCGCGCTGGATCTGGTTGGTCTTCTCGCGGTTGCTCTGGACGCTCTCGGTGATGGCGCGGAGGCCCTCGGCGTCGAAGACGTCCTGATCGTCGAGCTCCTTGACCGGGACCATCGCCAGCGCGGTGATCGACACGTTCTCCAGCGTGAGGCCGTTCTTCTTCAGCTCCTCAGCCAGCACGGCCTGGATCTGCTCGGCGAACTCCTTGCGCTTGCCGTGGAGATCCATGAACGTCTGGTTGGCCGCCACCGAGCGCAGCGCGTCGGTAAGCTTGCCCTCGATCAGATCGCCGATGGCATGCTCGTCCATGTTGCGGTCGCCGAAGGAGCGGGCGGCAGAGAGCACGTCCTCCTGCACCGGCTCCACCTTGATGTACAGCTCGGTGACGACGTTGGCCTTGATCTTGTCGGCGGTCACCAGGGAGTTCCGGCCGGAGCGTTCGACTGAGAGCTTCACTGAGCGCAGCGACACGCGCTGGAGCTGGTGCAGGATCGGGTAGACCAGCACGCCGCCGCCGATGACCACCTTGTTGCCGCCAGCGCCGGTGCGGACCAGCGCCTCATCCGCGCCGCAGCGCCGGTAGAAGCGCGACAGCACAAAACCCAGGCTGAGGATGAGGAAGACGATGGCGATAGCGACGCCGCCGTAGACGATCGCGGTGCTGAGCAGCGCGTCAGGGGAGAGATTTGCGGGATTGTCCATGACTGTCCATGCAGGCCGGAAAGATCCTGTGGTCTGCTGGTCGGGAAGATAAGTCCCCCGTTCATCGCCGGTCAGCGCTGTTCTGTATCCTTCTTCACATTCTTCACCGATGTGCGCCCGGCTACAGAGTCCGGCCCGATCTCGAGCGGCACCACCCGCAGCCACGCCCCCTGCTGCCCGACCACGACGACCGTGCCGCCCTCCGGCACGCCGGGGTAGCCCGGCTCCATCCGGCAGGGGAGGCGCAGCAGGTGGCCGGATCGATCCTGGATGCGGATCTCGCCGAACTCCTGGTTGGCGCGGGAGGAGATGACGACGCCGCTCTGGCCGGTGAGCTGGCGGGTGGTGGTGGCCTCCTGCGCCTCGGTGGCGAAGATCGGGCGGATGAGGCGGGCGACAGCCGCCATGATCGCGTAGGCGGCGACGACGGAGAGCGGGACGGTCCACAGCAGCCGGTCGGTCGGGATCTCCTGGCCGACCATCCCCGCGTTGAGGACGATCCCGCAGACGCCGAAGATCATCGCGTAGCCGGTCCAGATGAACGAGAGCGGGATCGTCCCCACGCCCAGCGGCCCGAGCAGCCGCTCCAGCAGCCCGCCGTCGCTGTCACCCTCGTGGTCGTGGTCGTGGTCGTGGCCGTCTGCGTCCCCGTCTGCGTCCGCGTCCGCGTCCGCGTCCCCGTCCCCGTCTGCGTCATCCCCGCCTGAGAACAGGGAGAGGAGCCCCGATGCCTGGACGGCGAAGAAGAGCAGCGCGACGGCTACAGCGATGCTGAACGGAGCGTTCGCGCTGCTCAACAGGAAGGCGAGCAGTTTCATGCAGACGGACTATCCGATCTGCTGCCTGTTGGCTGTCTGCCCGCCGGTCTACCTGTCCTGCCGATCTGCCTGCTCCGCGCAGGGGACGCAGTCGGCGGCCCAGGGCAGCGCCAGCAGGCGGCCGGGCGCGACGGGCGCCCCGCAGCTGGTACAGGCGCCGTAGACCCCCGCGTCGATGCGCGCGATGGCGGCCCGGATCTCCTCCATCCCGGCGCGACCGCTCCCCTCGATGGCCTCCAGCACCTCGTCCCCGGCCACCACCGACGCGCGCTCCGGCCAGTCGTCGGGGAAGCTGCCGTCGGAGCGGCGGAGGCGGGCCTCCACCTGGACCGCGACCCCGCTGAGCTCCGCCCAGCGCTGCTCCAGGCGGCGGCGGACGGCGGAGAGATCGATGTCGATCGCCCCGTCCATCTCCGGCTCAGTCTGTGCCATCTTCCACCCCCTCAGTACTGCGCGAGCAGGTAGCGGATCAGGTCGGTGCTGGTGACGATGCCGACGAGGTTGCCCTCGACATCGACCACCGGCAGGCCGTGGAACTTGCCCTCAGCCAGCACCTCAGCGGCCTCCCGGACCGTCTGCGTGGCCCGCAGGCAGACCGGATCGGCGCTCATCACGTCGGCCAGCGCCTTCGTGTGGTCAACGATGGCATCGAACCACCGGCTGTCGGTGCTGCCCCAGGCCAGCTTCACCAGGTCGAGCGAGCTGACCATCCCGACCAGCCGCTTGCCGTCGACGACCGGCACGTGGTGGATCGTGTGCTCGGCGAGCAGGCGGCGCACCTCGGAGATCGGCTGGCCGCGCTGCACACAGAACGGGTCGCGGGTCATCAGGTGAGAGATAGGGTCATTGCGCTTCATCCGGGCTCCTTCCGATCGGCCCCACTGTATTGTGGCGGGTGACCGGGCTCGTCCCCCGCTACGCAACCTGTGTGCCAGCCGGGGCCGGATCGGCAAAAACCACATACTGCTTGGTCTTTTGAGCCTGCCATGCCTCTCCAGGCCGCCTCAGCCCGGTTTTCTGTGTCCCCTCCCACCGTCTGCCCGCCGTGAGTGTTTGTTTTCACACATGTCCGCCGGGCGCTCAGAAGCTCCAGCCGATCCCCGCCGTGGCCGAGGGGGCGATGCCGCCCCAGCCCCCCCCCTGGATGTAGGCCACGCCCACCTTCGCCTCGACCGTCAGCGGGACGTCGAAGGTGTACTTGGCGCCGAACATCGGCCCGATGGTGAGGGTCGGATCGGCGCGACCGGGGAAGGAGTTGTTGGTGTAGCGGACATCCAGGCCGAGGAAGATCCCGCGCTCGAACCCGCCCGTCACATAGCCGCGCCCCTCTGCGCCGACGGTCCACGTCGACATCCCCATATAGCCGCCGACCCCGCCGAGCACCGCCACGCCCACCTTCGGATCGACGCGCAGCTCAGCCTGGAATTCGGCCATCGGGTCGGTGATCATCGGGGTGGAGACCAGGATGGTGACGTCCGTGCTGGGCTCCTCGACCTCGACCTCGTGCCGCCGGGGCGTCTTCTTCTTGCTGTATGTGCGGTGCCGGTAGACGATCCCGGCCTCTTCCCCCGCCTCCGTGCCCGGCGCCTCCGGCATCTCCCCGACCGTCATCTCCTGCGCACACACTTCGGACAGCAGCCCAAACAGCAGCATCATGCCTCCCTTTTCCGATGTCTGAGCCTGCTACGCTTTGGCCTGCCTGCTCTTCACTGGAAATTCACCGGCGGCGCGCACCGCAGACATTTTCAGGGGCAGTCTGCAGCGTCGGCGACCTGCGGCGAGTCGGGGAAGCGGATGTGATCCTGACCGGCGGTGTGGCAGCTGTAGCAGGTGTCGAGATCGCCCGAGGAGAGCGTGGAGCCGTCGGGGGCGAACAGCCCCCAGAACCAGTCCCCGTTGTCGGGCGAGAAGCCCTCGACCTTCCGCATCGCGCTCATCTTGGTGGGGGTGACGCCGTCCTCCTCATAGGCCTCCTTCACCAGCGCCGCGCCGTCCGGCAGGGTCTGCTCCCCATTGAACAGCGCGTCTGCCGCGATCTGGTTGAACCAGATGTCCACGCGCGGCCCGTGCGATCCGTCGCAGGAGATCACCGCGCCCGCCCAGCCCGCCGGCTGCGCCCAGTCCTCATAGCCCTCGATCTCGGACTTCAGATCGGCCTCGCTGAACAGCGAGGCGTCCTTCTCCTCGTCGTCCCCGGCGCACCCGAGCGCCCCGCCCAGCGCCCCGATCACCCACAACACCCCGCCTGTGATCCCGATCATGGCTCCTCCGGCGCGTTCATATCCCGCCCCACCCCCCTCAGCAGGCGCAGCCGCTCCCGATCCGCCGCGTCTGAGCGCGCGTCGCGGGCGTACTTCTCGCGGACGCCGAAATTCTGCGCGACATGGAACACGAGCAGCGCCGCGATCATCCAGGCGATGCTGCCGAACTGCGCGAGGCCCGGCAGGCCGTGGCGCACGACGAACACGGCCATCCCGATGTTGCACGCCTGCACGCCCCAGAACAGCGAGGCGCGCAGGTGGAAGAAGCGCGCGGTGAGCCGGTTGGAGAGCAGCACCGCTGACAGCAGGATGATCTCCCAGGGGTAGGCTGCGGCGCTCATGCGGGGATCGCGCCGCCGACCGGGGCGATCGCCATGTTGTCGAGCAGCCGCGTCGCCCCGTAGCGCCCGACCACCAGCGCCCGCGCCGGGCGATCCAGCGCATCCAGCGGCTCCAGGGTGTCGGCGTCGACGACAGCAAAATAGTCGATAGCGTCGGCGTCGATCAGCGGCAGCGCGTCATGGAGCCGCGCCGCAGCGGAGGGCGCGGGGTGATCGACGAGCGCCTGGAGGGCGCGGCGCAGGCTCAGCGCGCGGCGGCGCTGCTCAGGGGTCAGGTAGACGTTGCGCGAGGAGAGCGCGAGGCCGTCGTCATCGCGCACGAGCGGCCCGCCGATGATCTCGATGTCCATCGCCAGATCGCGCACCATCGCCCGCAGCACCGCCAATTGCTGGTAGTCCTTCTCCCCGAAGACCGCCACCGCAGGCTGCACCAGCCCGAACAGCCGCGCCACCACCGTCGCCACCCCCTCGAAGTGGCCGGGCCGCGACGCCCCCTCCCAGCGCGCGGTGATCGCCGAGACGCTGACGCGGGTGCGGAAGCCCGGCGGGTAGAGGCTCTCAGGGCAGAACAGCAGATCGACCCCGGCCGCCGCGCACTTCTCCTGATCGCCCGCCGGATCGCGCGGGTAGCGGCTCAGATCCTCGGTCGGCGCGAACTGGAGCGGGTTCACATAGATGCTGGCGACCAGCACGTCGCACTGCGGGCGCGCCAGCCCCATCAGGGAGACATGCCCCCGG
>JBEIQZ010000358.1:0-6537 GCA_040376255.1 Alphaproteobacteria bacterium | reverse complement strand
GGGCGCCCGCGACCGCGCCGCCCGCGAGGAGTTCGGGCGCGCCCTCGACGCCAAGCGCGAGCAGATCCAGGCGCTCGACGACATCGCAGGCGCCCGCGAGCGCGTCCAGGCCAACCTCGCCCGCATCGTCGCCGGCCTCGAAGCCCTCCCGCCCCGCATGGTCCGCATGCGCGCCCTCGACGGACAGGCGCTCGATGAGGTCGGCGGCGACGTCTCCCGCGAGTTGGATCAGATGAACGGGGAGATCCGCATGTTCGAGGAGTCGCTGAAGCAGGTGGCGGCAGGCGGGTTATAACAGGCCCGTCGCTGGAGTCGCCGTGAACAAGGGCTTGATCATCGGACTGTTTGTGGTCGCCATCGCCGCCATCATCGGCGCTACCCTGCTGTTCGGCAAGGAGGACGGCCCAGAGGGAGCGGGAGAGGCAGGCGCTGGCAAGCCCGGAAAGCCCGCCGTCAGCATCTCCATGCTCTACAGCAGCGAGAAAGAGGACTGGATCCAGAGCGCCGCCGCCGACTTCCGCACCGCCAACCCCGGCATCGGCCTCAACCTGAAGGGCATGGGCTCCTTCAAGGCCGCCGAAGCCATCCTCGACGGCACCGAGAAGCCCACCGTGTTCTCGCCCGCCGACAGCCTCGCGATGAACCTCCTCGCCTCCGACTGGGACGCGAAGTACCACACCGCCCCCTTCACCGGCACCCCCGAACCCCTCGTCATCACCCCCCTCGTCTTCGTCATCTGGGAGGAGCGCGCCCAGATCCTCCAGACCGCCGGGGGCGGCATCGTCAACTGGAAGACCATCCACCAGGCCGTCTCCTCCAACCAGGGCTGGCCCGCCATCGGCGGCAAGCCGGAGTGGGGCTTTGTGAAGCTCGGCCACACCGATCCGACACAGTCCAATTCCGGAATCCAGACGCTGTTTTTGATGACGCTCGATTATTACCAGAAGGGCGCGATCAGCGTCGGGGACGTCCTCGATCCGAAGTACCAGGAGTGGGTCGGCCAGATCGAGAAGGGCGTCGGCAAGTTCGAGACCTCCACTGGCACCTTCATGACCGATATGGTCCGCTTCGGGCCGTCCAAGTACGATGTCGCGGTCGTCTATGAGAGTCTTGCTATCTCCCAGATCGGCAACGCCCAGGGCCGCTGGGGGAACCTGAAGGTCTACTATCCGTCGACGACGGTGTGGAGTGATAATCCGGCAGCTATTTTGTCCGGGGCGTCGGCGGAGGAGCAGGCGGCAGCGAAGGTCTGGCTGGAGTGGCTCCACAGCTCATCCGTCCAGCAGCGGGCGCTCGCCTACGGGTTCCGGCCCGGTGACCCCGCCATCGCCATCAAGACCGCAGACGGGAACAACCCGTTTGTTAAATATGCGCAGTATGGGGTGCAGGTGGACATCCCGCCGGTGGCGACGATGCCGGAGGGGGCGGTGGTGCGGACTTTGATGACGATGTGGAGTCGGGTGGTGGGGCGGTAGGGGAGAGGGGAGAGGGGAGAGGGGAAACGCAACCACGGAAGCACGGACGCTTCGCTACACGGAGAAATACAAAAGGCGGGAGATCACGGCGGAAGACAGGGGACGACACGGCGAAAGGCGAAAGGCGGGGAGGGCGGGATGCTGGTGCGGCGGTTGTTGATGCGGGGGGTGGGGCCGTTTGAGGAATTGGATCTGCAGTTTCCGGAGGGGAGGCGGGCGGATCGGGCGGATGTGCATCTGTTGGTGGGGCCGAACGGGGTGGGGAAGTGGAATTGCTGGCGGATGGGCTGCAGTCGCTGTTCTCCTGGCTGGGCGACCTGCTGATGCGGCTGGATCGGATACCGTGGGCGGAGCCGGGGCCAGTGACGGATCAGCCGTTCCTGCTGCTGCTGGACGAGGTGGAGGTTCACCTGCACCCGGCGTGGCAGCGGCGCGTGCTGCCGATGGCTGAGCGCCTGTTCCCGAACGCACAGATCATCGCCACCACCCACTCCCCGTTCGTGCTGAGCTCAGCGAGCGACGCCTGGATCCATGCCTTCCGGTTGGAGGGCGGGAGGGTGGTCGTCGATCCGCCGAGGCCGGGGGCGCAGGGGATGAGCTACCCGGCGATCATGCAGGAATTGATGGGGGTTCCTGAGGAGTTCGACGTGGACACCGAGGAGCGGCTGGCGGCGTTCCGGAGCCTGCTCAGGCGGTGGATGCAGGGAGAGGATTCTTGTATAGAAAAAATCGATGAATTAAAAAAATGAGCTTGGAGCAAGGAGCATTGAGCTTCAGGATATCGTGATGGCGGAATTCCGTCAGGCTCAGAGGTCGCGGGGTGCCGCGTGACGCCCTGTGTGCGCCCTGATCATCCGATGGCCCGCACATACACCTCCGCGCAGGCCCGCATCGTGTTCTCATGGATGAGCAGCACCGGATCGATGGTTCCGGCGGTGTCGTACTGGTAGCCCCCGGCGAGGTTCCAGGCGAGCGGCAGGCCCATGCGGGCGGCGGTCTGGAACACGGTGAGGTCGCGGGCGAGGAGCTGATCGGTGGTGAGCCAGCCGCCGAAGGGGTCGTCGATGTGGGGGTCGGCGCCCGCCTGGTAGAGCAGGACATCGCAGCCCTCAAAGCTGGCGGTGAGGCCGGGGAGCTTGCGCTGGAACTCTGCAGCGCGTGAGGGGTGGGTGAAGGTCTGGCCGATGGTGACGTGGTGGACGCGACGGCGGACGCCGAGGGCGCCGATGATGTCGTCGGTGCCGTCGCCGTAGTGCATGTCGGCGTCGAGGATGCCGATCTTTGTTGCCCCCTCGCGGAGCAGCGCCATTGCGGTCACCATCAGCCCGTTGAACGTACAGAAGCCCTCCGCCGCCCGGTAGTGCGCGTGGTGGAAGCCTGAGCAGGGCGCGCAGGTCACCCCCCGCGCCTGGATCGCCGCCCGCGCCGCCGAGAGCATCGCCCCGGTCGTCCAGGGCAGCGAGGCCGCGACGTCCGCCCGCCGGTTGCCGAAGCCGTTGTCGATCTCCCGCGCCAGCACCCCGCGCACATAGGCCGGGTCGTGCGCGAGGCACAGCGTTTGCTCTGTCACCGGCTCCGGGCGCTCCACCCGGATCGGCAGCCCGCGCCGCTGCCAGCGCTCCACCACCTTCCCCGGCTTGGCCGCGCTGGGCGAGAAGGAGCCGGACTCTGCCACCATCTCGGGGCAGTAGAAGACGGGGATATGATCCTGCGGGTTCATCAGGTTAATCTAACCTTGTTTATCATGCCGACCTGAAGAATAGATGGCCGATGGTCGTCCGCAGCGCGTTCCGCGCTAAGCGTGCTTCCATCAACCATCTATTCTTCAGGTCGGTATTCATTGCTCTCTTGATACGGAACTGCTTTCAGCATTTCCGTATCAGTGCCTGCAATCCTCAGCGGCAGCAGCGACCCGCCGCTACTGCATCGCAGCATATTTGATGCCGCATCGCAGCAGGTGGCGCGTGCAGCGCGGGCGCCCTCCGGTTATGGTTCGCGCCTCTCAAGGAGCATGCAGATGTCCCGTCGCGTCTTTCTGGTGGGCGGCGCCCACACCCCCTATATCGGCAAGGGCCACCCCGATTACATCTGGAAGAACCATCCGGACTTCGGCAAGCGCGAGAACCCGACGCTGGACGAGCTGCTGGCGGCGGCGGTGCATGCGGCCATCGCCCAGACCGGCGTGGACCCGGAGCGGATCGAGCGCGGCTATGTCGGCAACTTCGTCGGAGAGCTGTTCTGTAAGCAGGGCCACCTCGGGGCGGCGCTCGCGGGGTCGCACCCGGCGCTGGCGGGCAAGCCGATGACGCGGGTGGAGGGCGCATGCGCCTCGGGCGGGCTGGCGCTGGCCTGCGCGCAGGACGCGATCCGGGCGGGCGTGGACACGGTGCTGATCTCCGGGGTGGAGGTGCAGACGACGGTGAGCGCGCGCGAAGGGGCGGACTTCCTCGCGCGGGCCTCGGACTACCGCCGCCAGCGCAGCATCGACGAGTTCACCTTCCCGGCGCTGTTCGGGCGCCGCTCCAAGCACTACCAGGAGCGCTACGGCGTGACCGGCGAGGACATCGGGCGCGCGGCGGTCAAGGCCTACGCCAACGCCAACAAGAACCCGCTCGCCCACATGAAGGCGCGGAAGATGGATCTGGCGACCGCCGCAGCGGCGAGCGAGAAGAACCCCTGCTTCCTCCAGAACGCCGAGTACGCGCCCTATATCCGCATGTCGGACTGCTCCCAGGTCTCCGACGGCGCATCGGCGGCGATCCTCGTCAGCGAGGACGGGCTGCGCGCGATGGGCAAGACCGAGGCCGACGCCATCGAGCTGCTCAGCATCGGCCACGCCGTCTCCTCGCTCTATGTCGACGGCGACCCGACCGAGCTGTCCACCGTCAAGCGCGCGGGTCAGCTCGCCTACGCCGCCGCGAAGCTCACCGCCGCCGACATCCAGGTGGCCGAGGTGCATGACTGCTTCACCGTCACCGAGCTGATGATGTACGAGGCGCTCGGCTTCGCCGATCCCGGCCAGGGCGCGGCGCTGCTGCGCGACGGCGCGACGGAGATCGGCGGACGCCTCCCGGTCAACACCGGCGGCGGGCTGGTCGGCTTCGGCCACCCGGTCGGCGCGACGGGCATCAAGCAGGCGGTCGAGATTTTCCGCCAGATGAAGGGACTGTGCGGCGCCTACCAGGTGTCCGGGCGTCCGCAGCACGGCCTCGCGGCGAACATGGGCGGCGATGATCGCACGGTCGTGGTATCAGTGTACCGCACCCTGTAGGAGTTCTGAGATGAAGAAGGTGCTGGTCGGGCTCGCAGTGGTCGGGGTTCTTGTCACCGGGGCGCTCGCGGTCTATCTGATCACGCCCGATCCCGATGCCCCCGGTGAGGAAGCGACCGGCGGGAAGAAGGGCGGGAAGAAGAAGGCCGGCATCTCCGGAGAGCCCGGCGAAGCCGGGGAACCCTCCGGCAACACCCTCCGCCCGGTCAGCGCGGGCGATCCCGCCGCCCCCGCCGGCCCCCAGACCGGCGTCAGGAGCGAGACCAAAGATCCCGGCCAGTACCGCGAACCCAACAAGGCCGAGCTGGAGCAGGAGGCCCGCCTCGCCCGCCCCTACAACAAGCACGTCTATACGGCGAGCTCCTGGTGGGGCCGGGCGGCGCAGATCCTCATGACCTCCAACCCGGAGCTGTCCAAGGAGATCCGCGAGAACAGCATTTATATGCGCGAGATGGCCAACCTCAACGGCGATCAGCTCAAGACCGACGAGGTGCTGGCCCGCGAGGCCGCGCTGCTCCAGAAGCTCCAGAGCGCCGGAGGCGACGCCGAATTGCGCGCGATCACCGGCTATCTGGAGCAGAGCCTCAAGGTCACCATGGAGGGCGGCGACCCCTCCACCGTCGAGAAGCCCGCCATCCCGTAGCGGCTGCAGGATACCTGGCAGCGATGATCTACCTCGATCACAACGCCACCGCTCCGCTGCACCCCGCCGCCCGCGCCGCCATGCTCCCCTGGCTCGGCCGCCCCGCCAACCCCATGTCCGCCCACGCCGCCGGGCGCGCCGCCGCCGCCGCCATCGACCAGGCCCGCGCCCGGGTCGCCGCCCTCACCGGCTGGCCCCGCGAGAGCGTGTTTTTCACCTCCGGCGCCACCGAGGCCAACGCCTGGGCGCTCCACACCGGTCGCTGGGCCGCCTCCGCCGTCGAACACCCCTCCGTCCTCGCCCGGGCCGCCGCCCTCCTCCCCGTCGACCGCGATGGCCGCGCATGGCCCGATCCCGCGCTCCCCCTGCCGGACGGCCTCACCGGCATCTCCATCCAGCTCGCCAACAATGAGACCGGTGTCCTCCAGCCCATCCCCGCATGGGCCGCCTTCTGCGCCGCCCGCAGCCTCCGCCTCCACGTCGACGCCAGCCAGGGGCCGGGCCGCGTCCCCGTGCGCGACATCCCTTGCGACCTCCTCACCCTCTCCGCCCACAAGGCCGGTGGCCCCGCCGGGGTCGGCGCCCTCCTGATGAAAAAGCCCTGGCCCCCGCCCCTCCTCCCCGGCGGCCCCCAGGAGCGCGCCCAGCGCGCCGGTACCCACAACGTCGCCGGGATCGCCGGGATGGGCGCCGCCTTTGACGCCCTCCAGGGCCGGACGCTCTCCCCTGACCTCCGCGATCAGCTTGAAGCGGCGCTCATCACGCTGGGGGGGCGCGTCGCCTCCGCAGATGCCCCCCGCCTCCCCAACACCGCCTGCGTCGCCTTCGACAACATCGACGCCCAGGATCTCGTCCTCGCGCTCGATCTCGACGGGATCTGTGTCTCCGCCGGGTCAGCCTGCGCTTCGGGGGCTTCGGGGCCGTCTCATGTGCTCCGGGCGATGGGGTTCCCGGGGAGCGCGGTCAGGTTCTCGCTGGGGGAGGGGACGACGGAGGAGGAGATAGCGCGGGTGGTGGGGGTGATGGGGGAGGTGGTGGGGAGGTTGAGGGGGTAGGGGGAGGGGCAGGGGGGAAAACGCAACCACGGAAGCACGGAAGCACGGAAAAGGCAAAAGGCAGGGGAGAAGTGTGGTAAGCAGAAAAGATGG
>JBEIQZ010000255.1:0-8331 GCA_040376255.1 Alphaproteobacteria bacterium | reverse complement strand
GCCTCCAGGTCGAGCACCCGATCACCGAGATGGTGACCGGCGTGGACCTTGTGCGGGCGCAATTGCGGATCGCCGCCGGGGAGCCGCTGTGGTTCGATCAGGCCGACGTGAAGCAGGTCGGCCACGCCATCGAGTGCCGGATCAACGCCGAGGACCCCTCTGAGAACTTCGCGCCGACGCCGGGGAAGATCGAGGGGCTGCGCGAGCCGGGCGGCCCCTGGGTGCGCGTGGACAGCGGCGTGTACGCCGGGTACGAGGTGCCGATCTTCTACGATCCGATGGTCGCCAAGCTGATCTGCTGGGGCCGGGATCGGGAGGAGGCGATCTCGCGCACCTACCGGGCGCTGCGGGAGTACCGGGTGCGCGGCATCCGCACCTCCATCCCGTTCTTCACCGCCGTCCTGCGCGACCCGGACTTCATCGCCGGGGACTACTCCACTGGCTACCTGACCCCGGAGCGCATGGCGCGCCTCACCGCCGCTACCGCCCAGAACGACCGCATCGCCACCATCGCCGCCGCCATCGCCCGCTATGAGGCCGATGTGCAGCCCGCCCGGCCCGACACCGCCGGTCAGCAGATGAGCGCCTGGAAGCGCTCAGGGAGAGTCCGCCGATGAAGTACGAAGTCACCGTCCACGGCACCACCCGCGCTGTCAGCGTCGCGTCCGTCCGCCCCGGCGTCTACCGGCTCTCCTGGGAGGAGGACGGCGCGCTCCAGGAGCACACCGTCGATGTCTACCGGCCCAGCCCGGAGGCGTTCCAGATGCTCATCGACGGCGAGAGCTGGGAGGTCGGCTGCGTGCCGCACGCGCAGGACAGCGGGAGCGACGCCGGCTACCTCGTCGATGTCGTCGGGGTCAGCGCCGTGGTCGGCGTGGTCGATCCGCGCCGGAAGGCGCTCCGCATCTCCGGCAGCAGCGGATCAGGCATGATCTCCACATCGATGCCCGGCCGCATCGTGCGGCTCATGGGCGCGGTGGGCGACCGGGTGACGAAGGGTCAGCCGGTGATCGTCGTCGAGGCGATGAAGATGGAGAACGAACTGAAGAGCCCGGTGGACGGGATCATCGAGGAGATCCTCGTCGCGCCGGGCCAGGCGGTCGAAGCCGGGGCGAAGCTGCTGCGGGTCGGCTGATCCTCCGGAGAGGTATCAGCCGACCGGGCAGCGCCTGATCAGAACGGGACCGCCTCGTCGGCGCGGGCCTCGGCGCGGGCCTCCGCCGTCGGACCGGCGGTGTCGGGGATCGGGGCGCTGTCGCCGCCGGTGTCCCCGCTGACCGCGACGCTGCCGGGGCGCGTCCCCAGCCAGAGGACGCGGTCGATGACGATCTCCACGTCGTTGTGGAAGCGCCCCTCCTTGTCCGTCCAGCGGTTCTGCTTCAGGAAGCACTCCAGCGCCACCGAGCTGCCCTTCTTCGCGAAGCGGGCGAGGTAGTCGGCCTCCAGCGAGAAGGCGGTGACGCGGTGCCAGTCGGGGCTGTCCACCCACTCCTCCCCGACCTTCTTGACGTTGGGCGTGGCGACCGAGATCTTGACGACCTGGCTGCCGCTCTGGCTGTGGCGGACGTCGGGATCGTGGCCGATGTACCCGATGAGGAAGACGCGATTGAGACCCTTCATGATTGACTCCGTGCCGCCCGGTTGAGTTGATGTGGATGCGTTGCGGCGGCGAACCCCGTAGAGCATGGGGCGTGCCACAGGGCCGGAACAGAGCAACGCCGGTTTATTCACGGGGAGGTGTCAGCTTTCCGACAGATCCGGCGATCCGGGTGTCGGATATCCGACACCCGCCGGACAGCGCCGGGCCGTCCGGGTATATAGACAGGCCGCCCTGGAGTCCTGATGATCCACCGCCCGCCGCCTCAGATCCACTCCCCACCCTGGGGCGGGCGGCGGCTGGCGGAGGCGTTCGGGAAGGGGCCGCCGGGGGCGCAGATCGGGGAGAGCTGGGAGGCCGGGCCGGGGCTGCCGGGGTGCGCGGATCTGCCGCTGCTCATCAAGCTCATCGACGTGGCGGGGCCGCTCTCGGTGCAGGTCCACCCCGACGACGCGCAGGCGGCGCGGCTGGAGGGGCCGGGCGCCTGCGGGAAGGCCGAGGGCTGGGTGATCCTCGCGGCGGAGCCGGGGGCGCGGGTGGCGTGGGGGCTGAACCGCGAATTGTCGCCGGAAGAATTGCGGGCGCGGGCGCGCTCCGGGGAGATCGAGCGCGATCTCGCCTGGCGGCCAGTGCGGGCCGGGCAGCTCATCGATGTGCCGCCGGGGACGATCCACACAATCGGCGGCGGCGTGCTGCTCTACGAGATCCAGCAGCCCTCAGACCTCACCTACCGCCTCTATGACTGGGGCCGCCCGCGACCCCTCCACCTCGACCGGGCGCTCGCCGTCGCGCGCCGGACGGTCGGGGCGTGGGAGGAGCGCACATGGGAGGCCACGCCGGTGCCGGGGCGGCGGGAGCGGCTCTTTGTCACGCCGCACTACCGGCTGGATCGGCTGGTGTTCGCGGGGGCCGCTGTCGGGAGCGCCGTGGAGATCGCCGATCAGGAGGTCTGGACGGTGATTGACGGGGAATTGGAGATCGCGCCTGAGAACGGGCCGGGCGGGTCGGGCGGCGGGCCGGGCGGCGGGCCGGAGGTGCTCGGCTGCGGCGCGTCGGCGCTGATCAGGCCGGGGCGGGTGCGGGTGCGGGGGGAGGGGACGGTGCTGGCGGGAGCGCTCCCCTCTCCGTGATCAATCCACCGTGAAGCGCACCGGGCCGCCGAGCCGCCGGCTGAACAGCCCCTCCAGCACCGCGCCGAGCGCCTCGCCGGTGTCGCGCTCGGCCCAGCCGGGGCCGCTGAAGTGCCAGGCGCGGCGCTCGGCGGAGAGCCACAGCTCGCGGACCGGCACCTGCTGGGACAGCACGAACGTCCCGCCGCCCTCGAAGTCCACCTGCAGCACACCGTCGCTGATCCGGACGTCCATCTTCTCGCCGTCGGGGTCGATGGCGTCGAGCTGGCGGAGCAGGCGGCGGAGCAGGGCATCAACGGCGGGGCGGAAGGTGGCTTCGGTCTCCATGATGCTCTTTCCGGGTGCGGGTTGCGGTCATCCAGACTAACCAACCGGGCGCGGGCAGGTTAGAGGCGCGCCCATGCTTGAAGCACTCTCCAAAGGGTTCCGTAACGCCCGCCTCAGACTCCAGGGAAAAGCCGAGCTCAACGATGACACCATCGCTGACGCCCTGCGCGATGTCCGCATCTCGCTCATCGAGGCCGACGTCGATCTCGACGTGATCAAGACCTTCCTCGAATCGGTCAAGCAGGCCGTGATCGGGAAGGTGGTCAAGCTCGACGTGCCGAAGGGCATCCCGGTGGGTCCGGCGGAATATTTTATAAAGGCCTGCCACGACCAGCTTGAGGCCCTGATGGGTCCGGTGGACGGGGGGCTGGAATTGGAGGGACGCCCGGCGGTGATCATGATGGTCGGGCTGCAGGGGTCGGGCAAGACCACGACGGCGGGGAAGCTGGCGCGGTACCTCCAGAAGCAGGGGAAGAAGCCGATGCTCGTCGCCGGGGACATCTACCGCCCCGCCGCCATCGACCAGCTCTCGATCATCGGGCGCAAGCTCAACATCCCGGTGTTCACCATCAAGGGAATGAACCCCGTCCAGCTCGCCTCGCTCGCGCTCACCCAGGCGCGCAACGTGGGCCGCGACGTGCTGATCATCGACACCGCCGGCCGGCTCGCCATCGACGAGACGCTGATGGTGGAGCTTGAGCAGATCAAGGAGAAGACGCAGCCGAAGAACATCCTGTTCGTCTGCGACGCCATGATCGGGCAGGACGCCGTCCGCACCGCCAAGGAGTTCGACCGCCGCCTGGCCTTCACCGGGTTCGTGCTGACCAAGTTCGACGGCGACGCGCGCGGCGGGGCCGCCCTCTCCATCAAGCAGGTCACCGGGAAGCCGATCAAGTTCCTCGGCATGGGCGAGAGCCTCGACAAGCTCGAAGAGTTCCGCCCCCAGGGCATCGCCAGCCGCATCCTCGGCTTCGGCGACGTCGTCGGGCTGATGAAGGACTTTGAGTCCGTCATCGACAAGGACAAGGCCGAGAAGGACGCCAACCGCATGCTGCGCGGCGACTTCACCTTCGACGACTTCCACAATCAGCTCCAGATGATCAAGAAGATGGGCAGCCTCCGCGACGTGATGGCCAAGCTGCCGTTCATGGAAGAGATGATGGAGCAGATCCCGCCCGAGGCGCTCGACGACTACGAGCTCGTCCGGGTCGAGTCCATGATCCAGTCAATGACCCGCCAGGAGCGCCAGAAGCCCGACATCCTCAACGACTCGCGCATGCAGCGCATCGCGAAGGGCGCCGGCCGCCCGCTCAAGGAGGTCAAGGAGCTGCTGGAGCGGTTCAAGATGACCCGCGAGATGATGTCCACCGTCGGCGCCGCATCCGGCATGATGGGGCCGGGCCAGCAGCGCAAGATGCAGAAGCGCCTCCAGGACATGGCGCGGGGCCTCAACCCCAACACCATCGAGGCCGAGCCCTCCGCCCAGGATCTGAAGCTGATGCCGGTTCTTTCTGACGCCGACCGCGAGGATCGCCGCAGGAAGGCGAAGGCCGCGCGCAAGGCAAGGAAGAACCAGCGCTGAGCGGTTGCCAGGCAGCTACCGGGGGTTCTTCATGATCCCCGGGAACTGCACGCCCGATCGGGGATCGATGCCCTGGTCCTGGTTGCGCGCGTGGGAGAAGTTCACCTCAAAATCAAAATCCGGCAGGTAGACGCGCCCGTCGCGGCTGATGAGCTGTTCGGGGGGGTTGGGGAACGGCCCGGCGAGCCGGAAGGCGTCGATCAGGCAGCCGTCGATGGGATCGGAGCCGCTCTCGATGGAGACGGTGACCGACTCCAGCAGCCCGTCCGTCGTCAGCACCGCCTCCACCACCGTCCGGTAGGAGTCCTTGCCGATGGGCGTCCCCGGCGGCAGGTGCTCGATGTTCGCCACCCAGTAGTGGTTTACCATCCGGCGGATCCGGTTCAGGTACTCGGCCCCGATGAGCTCCCGCGCGTTGAGCGCCACCCGGTCGCCGAGCGCCTCGTTGAGCCGGTCGTTCTGCGGCGCGCCTGAGATCACCTGCTCGCCCGTCGATCCGGCGGTGGGGGCGGCCAGCCCCGCCTTGTTGGTGACGGTGAACATCGACGGGATCGCCGAGCGCGGCGCGCCCTGCGTCCCCGGCAGGTCGTCCATGCTGCCGACGGTGGCCCCGGTGGAGACCTCGGTGGCGCCCACGTCCGGCACGTTCTCCAGCGCCATCTTCGACTCGCGGCTGTACTGATCCGAGAGGATGTCCGGGTTGACCCGGAACGCCTCGGTGCGGGTCTCCTTCGGGACGGCGCTGTTGTACTCAGCGAGGTACTCCGCCTGAGTCGGGATCTTCTGGTCGCGCGGGGGCGGGATCTCGACGATCTGGCCGTCGACGGGAGGCGGCTCGGGCTCGGGGGGCGGCTCGGGCTCGGGGGGCGGCTCCGGGGCGGGGATCACCCGATCCACGATCACGTCCTGCGCGTCCTGGAAGTCCGGCAGGCCCACCTCGTCCGCTGCGCCGTCGTAGTCGATGACCTCGATGTGGATCGGCGCGGGATCGACGGCAAAATTGACGATCAGCCAGGACGGATCGATCCATGCCAGCATGAGACCATGCAGCAGCAGGGAGAGGAGGAGGATGCCGAGGCTCTGACGCAGCCGGATCACCCTCTCAAGCTAGCGGCTGTCTCTCCGTTGCGCCACACTCTTTTTGTCTGGAGATCGGCATGTCCCGGGAAATGCTCACCCGGAAGGCGCGCTGCCGAAGCGGAACGTGTAGCGCAGCTCGATCCCGCGCCGGTAGGATCGCTCCCGCTCCTGGGGCAGCGGGCCGGTGCGCTCAGGGATCGACTGCACCGCAGGCACCACCAATTCCGGCACGTCCGAGGAGATGATCCGGACGTCGGTGATCCGCCCGTCCGGCTGCACCCGGAAGCCCACCACCACCACCCCGTACACCCCCAGCGCCTTCAATTCCGCCGGGTACACCATCCCCTCGCGCAATTGCTGATCGAGATCCGTCGCCCACACCCCCATCGGATCGCGCCGCGTCGAGATCTGCGTCCGGTGCCCCTCCGGCAGCCGGAGATCCGCCACCTCCAGGCTCGCGAAGGAGGCGCCCGCCGAGGAGGTGCGGTCGGGCGTCTGATCGGCGAGCTCCGTCGGTACGTCTTCGCCGGAGGCCGTGGTGGCGCTCCCGCTCAGCTCCGGGCTGCTCCAGGCGTTCATGAAGTCGTCCCCGAAGAACAGCGGCCGCTCAGGCTCCGCCGCGACCGGTGCCTGCACCGGCGCCGGGATCGGAACCGCCTGCACCGGCGCCTGCTCCTCCGCCTGCCGCACCGGGCGCCGCACCACCGGCACCGGCGGGGGCGCCGGCTCGATCCAGATCGTCAGCCCGCCCGCCGCTGCCTCCTGCGCCGCGCCCTGCGCCTCCTGCGCTGCGCCCGCCGGGTCATCCCCGCCCGCCTCCGACGGGTCATCCCCGCCCGCCTCCGCCGGGATCACCTCCGGCAGCCGCACCGTCTCCGGCGCCGCCCCTGCCGCCGGACGCTCCCCCCCGCCCCTCACCGCCGTCGCCGCCGCCTGCTGCCGCCGCGTCCGCTGCCCCTTCTTCAGACCGGTCTTCACCTCCTTTTTGGCTGAGTACCGATCCGGGTGCAGCACGATCCGATCCTCCTCAGTGCTGCCGTCGCCCAGCCCCCGCGCCGTGCTCGTCGGAGCGCGGGTCTCCTCCAATTCGATGTGGTTCCGGTCGCTGATCGCGGACGTGCTGAGCGAGATCTTCCCGCCCTCCGCGTCGCTCCGTACAAACTTCAGCTCCTCCGGCTTCTTGTCCGCGAGCCGATCCCCCGCCACCACCCCCTTCTGCGCGGACTCCTCCGGTTGTGGCTCCTTCTTCTGCTCCTTCTCCTTCTCCTCCACCTTCTCCTCGGGCGGCGGGGTCACGATCCGCTTCTCCTCGGGCTTCTCCACAGGTTTCTCTTCCGGCTTCTCTTCCGGCGGCTTCAACGGCGGGGCGGGCGTCGGCGGCGGCCTGGCGAGCCTGAGCAGCGGGTGCGGGCGGCGCACCCGGCGCGGGATCTGGATCTTCTCCCGCGCCTCCCGCGCCTCCGGCGGCTCCTCGATGACCAGCGCGATCGCCACCGGCTCAGGCTCCGGGGTCAGCGGCGCCCACGGCCCGATCCACCCCAGCAGCAGCAGGTGGAGCAGCCCCGATCCGGCCCCCGCCAGCAGCTCAGGAGAGAGCCATTCAGGAGAGAGCCACCGCGCCGTCATGCCCATGTGTCCCTTCTAACCCGCCCTCTGTACCGTCTGCTACGCCCTGCCCGGGATGAGGTTGCTGCTCCCGCGCCGCTCCGCCACATTGTCAACGTGGCCGAACGTCCCGCTCTCCCCTTCCGCGTCCTCCAGCGCAGCCTGCGCGCCGCCAGCCGCGCCGGCTCGGCTGTCCTCGATCGCGTCCTCCGCAGCTCTGCCGACCCGGAGCCGCTCGCGAACGCCCGCCCCGCCGACAGCCGCCAGAGCGCCCAGGGGGTCTCCGTCCGGCTGGAGGGCGCAGAGGGGGTGCGGGAGATCCGGATCCAGCCGGGGGTCACGATCCTGGAGGCGGCGCGGGCGGCGGATATCGAGCTTAGATCCTACTGCGGGGGAAACTGCTCCTGCGGGACGTGCAGGGTCGAGATCGTCGAGGGGGCGAAGAACCTCTCAAAGATGGAGGGGATGGAGGAGTTCGCGCTGAGCAGCGAGCACCGGGAGAAGGGGCGGCTGGCGTGTCAGGCGCAGATTCTGGGGGCGGTGCGGGTGCGGATACCGGATTTTTTTTAGGGGGAGCGATGGCGCGGGCGGTGCATCGGGTGAGCGTGGTGGTGATGCCGGAGGGGGTGGAGGAGGTGTGCGACGGGGAGGGGTTGCTGGCGGGGCTCCGGGGGGTCGGGCTGGCGGGAGCGGGGCGGGTAGTCGGGGGGGAGGGGGTGCGGTTCTACAGCAGCGGGCTGGGGGGGTTCCGGGTGGATTGTCCGGTGGACGGGCGGGTGGTGACGGCGGGGTTCGTGCGGGCGCTGGAGGGGTGGAGGAGGGGAGGGGAGCGGGGGATGGTGTGCGCGGGCGGGTGCGGGGGGTGGCACGGGCTGGAGGAGCTGAGGTTCAGGCCGGAGTGCGGGTTCGCCCGGACGGCGGTGGTGCTGCCGGACGTGGAGGATGCGGTGCTGACGGAGGAGGGGTGGGCGGTGGTGCGGCGGGTGTGGGGCGGGGGGCGGGTGGTGGTG
>JBEIQZ010000006.1:0-37188 GCA_040376255.1 Alphaproteobacteria bacterium | reverse complement strand
GGGGGGAGGCACGGGCCACGCCCCGTGCCGGTGCGGGGGGAGGCCTCTCCCCCCGCAAAAACCTCGACAGAGGGAAAGCAGGCGGATACCGGAATCCGGTGAAGCTCTCAGCGACGATCCGGGCCCAGCGGTGGAGTTTTGGCGGCATCAAGGAGGTGCTGGCGAAGGCGAACGCGCCGAAGTCGGGGGACGATCTGGCGGGCGTGTCAGCGCGGGAGCCGGTGGAGCGGGTGGCGGCGCGGGCGGTGCTGTCGGAGGTGTTGCTCTCAGAGCTGCGGGCGAACCCGGTGATCCCGTACGAGGAGGACGAGATCACGCGGCTGGTGGAGGACGGGCTCGATGAGGCGGCCTACGCGGCGGTGAAGGGCCTGACGGTGGGGGAGTTCCGGGACTGGCTGCTGGACACGGGGACGACGGGGGCGCGGATCCGCTCGATCTCGGCGGGGCTGACGCCGGAGATGGTGGCGGCGACGGCGAAGCTGATGTCGAACCTGGATCTGATGGTGGCGGGGGCGAAGTGCGAGGTGGTGGTGCGCTGCAACAGCACGCTGGGGCTGACCGGGCGCTTCTCCTCGCGGCTGCAGCCGAACCACCCGACGGACGACGTGTCGGGTATTTTGTACTCGACGCGGGAGGGGCTGGCCTACGGCTGCGGGGACGCGGTGATCGGGGTGAACCCGGCGACCGACACGCCGGAGTCGACGGCGGAGATCCTGCGGGAGCTGTACGCGCTCCGGTCGCGCAACCGCATCCCCACGCAGAATTGTGTGCTGTCGCATGTGACGGTGCAGATGAAGGCGCTGGATCTGGGATGTCCGATGGATCTGATGTTCCAGTCCTTCGCCGGTTCGCAGAAGGGCAACGCGGCGTTCGGGATCAGCGCGGCGCTGATGGACGAGGCGTACGACAAGATGCGGCGACTCAAGAGCAGCACCGGCCCGAACTTCATGTATTTTGAGACGGGGCAGGGCAACGCGCTGTCCTCTGAGGCGCACCACGGGGCGGATCAGCTCACGCTGGAGGCGCGGTGCTACGGGTTCGCGCGGCGATACAAGCCGTTCCTTGTCAACACGGTGGTCGGCTTCATCGGCCCGGAGTACCTGGAGGACGGGCCGCAGATCACGCGGGCGGCGCTGGAGGATCACTTCATGGGCAAGCTGATGGGGCTGCCGATGGGCTGTGACGCCTGCTTCACCTACCACGCGAAGATGTCGCAGGACGAGCTTGAGTCGCTGAAGGTGCTGCTGGCGACGGCGGGCTGTACCTACCTGATGTCGATGCCGGTGGGGGACGACATCATGTTGAATTACCAGTCGACGAGCTACCACGACATCCCGAGCGTGCGCGGGCTGGTCGGCAAGCGCCCGACGCCGGAGTTCGACGCGTGGCTCCACGCGAGCGGCATCCTGGAGGACGGCCGGCCCGGCCCGCGCTTCGGCGATCCACGGGTGATCCGTTGAGTACGCCCGCCCCGCCCTTTACCCCGCCTGCGATCCCGCTCTCGCGCACCCGCGACCTGATGGCGGCGCTGCAGCGGCGGCTGGGCGGCGCCGATCCGATGCCCCCGCCCGGCCCGCCGCCAGAGGATATCCTGCTCCCGCCGCACCGGATCTTCCCGACCCCGCAGCGGCGCTCTGACTATGCTGAGGCGGCTGCGCCGTACACGACGGCGCTGGTGGGGATCGGACGGGTGGGGACGCGCTACCCGGTGGACGTGACGCTGCAGTTCCAGGCCGAATTGGCGGTGGCGCACGGGGCGGTGGCGACGGAGCTCCCGGCGGAGTGGGCGGTGCAGCAGGGTTATCTGCCGCTTCAATCGCGGGTGACCGGCCACCGGGAGTTCCTGCTGCGCCCGGATCGGGGCCGCAGGCTGGACGCAGCGTCGGTGCAGCGGCTGCGCGAGCAGGCGAAGAAGGGGGTGGACATCCAGCCGATCCTGGCGGACGGCCTCTCGGCGGTGGCCTGCATGGGCGCGGGGCCGACGCTGATGGCGGCGTTCATCCGGGAGTGCGAGGCGCGGGGCTGGTCGGTGGGGACGCCGGTGTGCGCGAAGTTCGCGCGGGTGTGGCTGGAGGACGAGATCGGGGTGGAGGTGCAGGCGAAGGTGGCCGCGATCCTGCTCGGCGAGCGTCCGGGGCTGGGGACGGGCGACGGGCTGTCAGCCTACATGGTGTACCGGCCGGGGCTGGACAGGCGCGACGGCGACCGCAACATGATGTCGAACATCCACGCGCGCGGCACGCCGCCGGAATTGGCGGCGCGGCGGCTGGCGCTCCTCGCGGGGGCGATGCTGGAGCAGCAGACCTCCGGCGTGACCCTCGATCTCGCGCCGCTCTCGGCTGAACTCGGCGAGGCGGCGAGCGGCGGCTACCGCGCCCCGCAGATCCGCACCCGCCTGGTGGAGGTCCCGTGATCCTCGATCCCATCCGACCGGTCATCCTCTCGGTGCGCCGCATCCCCGGCGCCGATCCTGCGCTCCTGCGGGCCTACGGCGCCGATCCCGACCGCCACCGCTCGCTCGGCCTGATCACCGTCGATCAGGACGACCCGACCTACGTCGCGCTCGACGAGGCGACGAAGCATGCGAACGTTGACGTTGTCTACGCCCGATCCTTCTACGCCGGATCGCGCCACGCCAGCGGCCCGCTCTCCGGCGAGATCCTCGGCGTGATCGCCGCCGCCGATCCTGACGAGATCGACGAGGGGCTGAAGGCGCTCATCAACTGCCTCGAACATGACGCCTGCTTCTACGCCGCCAACGAGGACGGCAGCATCGGCGTATTCCCGCACGTCATCGCCTCCCTGGGCCGCTACCTGAGCCAGGCCGCCGGGCTCGAACCCGGCCAGCCGATGGCCTACCTCGTCGCCCCGCCGATGGAGGCCACTGTGGCGCTCGACGCCGCCCTGAAGGCCGCCTCTGTCCGCGCCGCCAAAATCTTCCCGCCCCCCAGCGAGACAAACTTCGCCTCTGCCTGGCTCTCCGGCGACCTCGACGCCTGCGAGGCCGCTGCTACCGCCTTCGCCGAAGCCGTCGTCGCGGTCGCCCGCCAGCCCCGCGAGTCCACCGGCCGCCCCGCCTGGAAGCGCCCCGCCTGACCTGTTCTCTGTCCCCTGTCAGAATTCCGACACCTGTCAGAATTCCGACACCCTGTCCGCGTCCCAACCCCGCCCCCCTCGCACTCCCCCTTCAATAGCATCCCATCTACAATAAATAGACTCCCCGCTCCCCTCTTCGTTCCTTCGTTCCTTGCGCGCAGCGCCCCTTCCCCCTGAACTGTTACCGCCTGCTACATCGCTCCATCCCCGCTCAGGCACCATCCTTGCTATGCTGCCCGCGAATCTGGAGCATACATGTGGTGGTTGTTTCTCGCGATGGCCTGCCCTGGAAAACCGAAGGACATGGATGTGGACACCGGGCAGGTGGTCCCCGCCAACCAGACCCGGTTCAGCACCAACGAGGCCGCCGGGCCTGACCTCGCCATCTACACCCGGGGCCAGGAGTCTGGCATCCCGGAGGCGATCGTCATCACCTCGAAGGTGGCGCTGTTCGCGGATTCGGCGGTCGGCAAGAACCCGCCCGGCACCGACCTGGACATCAGCCCGCAGATCCCTGGCCGGCTGGAGGTGCTGGATCGGTACAGCCTGATCTTCCGCCCGGATCGCCCGTTCGCGCCGGACACGAAGTACACCGCCACGCTGAAGTCGCTGAAGCCCTCTGAGCCCGGCGCGGTCGCGCCGACGCCGCCCTCAGACGCGGGCTGGTCGCATGTGTTCACGACGCCGGGCTTTTACTTCCGTGGGGCGAAGCTTGTGAGCTGGGATCGGAAGGAGCGTCAGGTGACGGTGGCGCTGGCGTGGACGGCGGCGGTGGACGGGCTGCCGGATCGGCTCCAGATGCGGCTGGACGGCATCCCGGTGGAGGGCCGGATCGTCGCGGGGGGCGGGGACGGGGAGATCCTGGTGCGGCTGACCGACGCGCTGTTCGGTCAGGAGAAGCCCCCGGCGGTGACGCTGCAGATCCAGATCCCGGAGGTGTCGATCCAGGGGGGGAAGTCGAAGGCAGGGAAGTCGAGCGCGGAGGTGCGGCTCTCCTTCGGCGATCCGCCGATGAAGATATTGAATACGAAGGTGCGCGAGGGGACGAAGGGTTTTTACATGGACGTTGTGTGCGACGACGACGCGGTCGCAAGCAAGATGTGGTGGTGGGATCGGGAGAGCTGGGACGAGTACCGGGTGTCAGAGCGCTGCATGCTCGACGCGAAGGCGATGGGGAGCGTGCTGCACTTCTCCCCGGCGGTGGAGAACCTGTCAATCGCGCCGGGGGAGGCCGGGTTCCGCATCTTCGGGGACTTCATCCCCGGCACATCCTACAACATGACGCTGGACGGCGGCGCGGAGACTGAGGACGGCGGGCGGCTGCAGCGGCGCTACGAGACAAAGCTGGCCGTGCCGCACCGGACGCCGCGCATCCAGTTCGCGTCGAGCGGGCGCTACCTGCCCCGGTCGGCGTGGCGTAACCTCGCGGTGCAGCACACGAACACTGAGAAGGTGAAGCTCCAGGTCCGGCACATCCCGGCTGAGAATCTTGTGTTCTGGCTGACCGGCAACGAATCGGCCTCCACCAGCACCTCGAACCTGATCCTCGAAAAAGAGCTGGCCTTCACCTCCCCGCTTGACACGGCGACGACCTCCTACGTGGATGTCGGCGGGCTGGTGCCGGAGGCGGGAAAGGGCGTCTACGAGCTGTCGCTGTCGCGGGTGATCCCGCCCAGCCGCTCCTCCGGGGAGGAGGAGGCGCAGGACACGGGCAGCAGCGGGGGCAGCAGCGGGCTGGAGGCGTGGGAGCGGACGTCGGTGACGGCGGTGTCGCGGCTGCTGCGGACGGACATGCATGTGATCGCGAAGATGGCTGCGGCGAAGACCGGGGCGCCGTACACGGAGGCAGTGGACGGCTGGGTGGTGGATGTCCACACCAACAACCCCATCGGGGGCGTGGAATTGAACCTCGTGCGGCCCTCCGGGATGAGCGTGGGGCGCTGCACGACCGGCGGGGACGGGCACTGCCGGATCGCGGTGGAGCAGCCGACAGAGCAGACGCCCGATCAGACGGCGCCCTTCGCGCTGCTGGCGCAGAAGGGGAACGACCTCACCTACCTGCGCTTCTCGGATCTGCGGTTGAGCCACGACGGCGACGTTTCGGGCGAGCCGTGGCAGTCGGACGCAGCCTACCGGACGGCGCCGTGGACGGATCGCGGGGTGTACCGGCCCGGCGACACGGCGCATGTGGCGGCGGTGGTGCGGACAGACGCGATGGTCGCCCCGGCGGAGGCGGTGCCGGTGCTGGCGAAGCTCTACGACGCGCGGGGCAAGATGATCCGCCAGAAGGTGCTGACGACGAACGCGGCGGGGCTGATCACCTGGGACGTGCCCTTCTCGACGGCGGCGCCGACCGGTTCGTGGTCGGTGAGCCTGGAGGTCGCGAAGCGGAGCGTAGGATCGGTCAGCTTCAAGGTGGAGGAGTTCGTACCGGAGCGGCTTCGCGTCGGGGCGAAGGCGGCCAAGGCCGACTACCTCGCGGGCGAGGAGATGAAGGTGGACGTGGAGGCGGACTGGCTGTTCGGGGCGCCTGCAGCGGACGCGCGCTACCAGCTGAGCTGCACGGTGGAGCCGTCGGCGTTCACCTCTGAGCAGTTCCGGGGCTACAGCTTCGGCCCGGCCTCGGTGGGCGCGGAGGCGGACAGCCGCCTGCTGTCGCTGGGCGACGTCGACGGGACGCTGGACGCGGAGGGGCTGGGCGGCGCGGCCTGCCCGACGAGCCGGGCGCTCACCTCGCTGTCAGCCCCGTCGCGGCTGAAGGTGCAGGCGGCGGTGTTCGAGGGGGACTCCGGGCGCAGCACGGTGTCGGTGGCCTCAGCGCCGATCCACCCTGAGCGGTACTACATCGGCATGAAGGCCAACAAGGACGAGATCGAGGGCGGGGTACCGGTCCAGGTCCGGGGGCAGCTCGTCGGGTGGGAGGGCAAGGGGGCGGCGGCCTCGGCGCTGTCGGGCCAGGAATTGGAGGTGGAGCTGATCCAATTGGAAGAGGAGAGCGTCTGGACCTGGGACGAGAGCGAGGGGCGCAGCCGCTACCGCCGCTTCCTGCGGCAGACCTCGGAGAGCAAGCAGGTGGCCAAGGTGAACGCCGATGGCAGCTTCGAGGCGGAGGTGGTGCCGCGCCGGAGCGCGGGCTACCTGATCGTGGCGAAGGCGGGCAAGGCGCGGACGGAGCTGTACCTGTACGGCCAGAACAACTGGTGGTACTGGTCGTTCGACGAGGAGATCGACCAGACGCCGCGCCCGGAGGCGCCGAAGCCGCTGCCGGTGGATGTTCCGAAGGACGTGAAGGTGGGCGACCGGGTGCCGGTGAAGTTCCAGGCGCCGTTCGCCGGGAAGGCGCTGCTGACGGTGGAGACCGACAGCGTGCAGCGGCAGGAGTGGATGGACATGAAGGCCGGGGAGAACGAGTGGGGCTTCACGGTGTCGGAGTTCGCGCCGAACCTGTACGTCTCGGCGCTGCTGATCAAGGACCCGCACCTGGAGTCCCCGGACAGCTACCTGCCGGATCGGGCGTTCGGGGTGAAGTCGGTGCGCGTGGAGCCGACGAAGTTCGTCGTCCCGGTGGCGCTGACCGTCCCGGCGGAGATCCGCCCCTACAGCCCGCTGAAGGTGGATCTGGATCTGGGGCCGCTGAAGGAGCCGACCTGGGTGACGGTGTCGGCGATCGACGAGGGCATCCTGTCGCTGACGAAGTTCGTGACGCCTGACCCGACGCGGGATCTGTTCGCGCGGCGGCGGCTGGGGGTGGAGAGCTTCGAGACGATCGGCTGGACGCTGCTCTCTGCCCCGGCGGGCAGCGGCAAGCGGACGGGCGGCGACGAGGCGGGGGCGATGGGCCGCATCCAGATGGTGAAGCCGGTGGCGCTGTGGTCGGGGGCGGTGGAGGTCCCGGCGTCGGGCAAGGCGTCGGTGAGCTTCGACATCCCCGGCTACCGGGGCGAATTGCGCGTGATGGCGGTGGCGGCGGGCAAGAGCCACACCGGCCACGCGGAGGCGGCGGTGAAGGTGCGCGATCCGCTGGTGCTCCAGACGACGCTGCCGCGCTTCCTGATGCAGGGCGACACCGCAGAGGTGCCGATCCAGGTCACCAACATGAGCGGCAGCCCGCAGACGGTGGCGATCACCGTGGAGGCCGAGGGGATCGGCGGGGTCACGCAGGCGGTGGAGGTGAGCGGGGGCGGCAGCCTGAAGCTCGCCAAGGAGCAGTCGGGCAGCGTCAAGGTGCGGCTCAAGGGGCTGGCCGCGACGGGCGGGGCGAAGCTGGTGGTGCGGGCGAAGGCGGGGAGCCTGGAGTCGCGGGAGGAGCTGGAGATCCCGCTCCAGCCGCCGCGCAGCCCCGCCCGCCAGATCCGCAAGATTGACCTCCCGGTCGGCACGGTCGATCTGCGGACGCAGATCGCGGACTTCATCCCTGGCACCGAGCTGTCGCGCTTCTGGGTGACCACCAACCCCTACGCCCCGGCGATGAGCCGGATGCGCTACCTGATCCGCTACCCCTACGGCTGCATCGAGCAGACCTCCTCGGCGATCCGCCCGATGCTGTACCTCAGCAGCCTGCTCCCGACCATCGACCCTGACCAGACCATCCGGGCGGAGGAGATGGTCGGGCGCGGGATCGAGCGGCTGATGTCGATGCAGACGCCCTCCGGCGGCTTCGGCTACTGGCCGGGCGCGGATGTGCCGCACCCGTGGGGGACGGCCTACGCCACCCACGTCCTGCTCGACGCGAAGAAGGCGGGCTATCCGGTCAGCGAGGAGTCGCTGCAGGACGCGCTCTCCTGGCTGGGTCGGCTCACCGAGAGCAGCCAGCAGGAGGGCAAGGCGGACACCGCCTACGCCCACTACGTCCTCGCCCTCGCCGGGAAGGGGCGCGCGACAGCGGCGGCGGCGGCGATCAAGGCGATCTCCAAGGACGACTACGCCCGGAACGAGAGCCGCTACCTGCTGGAGGCGGCGATGTACCTCGCCGGGGATCGCCGCTTCGAGGCGGATCTGCGGGCGATGTCCGCCGATCCGATCCTGCTGCACCGCTACAACGGCTGGTACTTCTACTCGGATCTGCGCGAGCAGGCGCTCCGGCTCTCGGTCTATCGCGACCTGTTCGGGGACGACAAGGGCGGCGACGCGCTGGCGGATCGGGTAGCGGAGGCGCTCTCGCGCCAGCCGGAGTGGCGCTACACGACCCAGGAATTGGCGTGGGCCATCACCGGCCTCGGCAAGACGCTCGGGACGATCGCGCCCCCGGCGAAGGCGCCGACCGTGACGCGGGACGGGCAGGCGGTGGCGGCGGCGAGCGGCAAGGGGGACACCACGTTCACTGTCGCGCGCGGCTCGCTGGCCTCGCAGCTCACCATGCAGGTGCCGGACAACGCGGGCGGCCACCTCTACCTGATCAGCACCGTCGAGGGCAGCCTGAAGGTCGATGATCGCCCGAGCGGCGGCCAGGGCCTCCAGATCGAGCGCGCCTACCAGCTCGCCAACGGGGAGCCGCTGGAGGCCGTCCCGGCCATCGGGGACGCGATCTACGTCCACCTCAAGCTCACCAACACCAGCGGGTTTTATCAGGAGAACATCGCGCTGGTCGATCAGATCCCGGCGGGCTGGGAAATCGAGAACCCGCGCCTCGGGCGGGGCGGGATGCCGGAGTGGGTCGATGCGGATGAGCTGTGGGGCTACAGCTACATGAACCTGCGCGACGACCGGGTGGAGTTCTTCGGCGGCCTCAGCCCGAAGGACTCGGTGGAGGTGGTGTACATGGTGCGGGCGGTCACCGCCGGCACCTACACGCTGCCGGGCAGCACGGCGGAGGCGATGTACGATCCGGAGATGTGGGCGCGGCTGGAGAGCGGGTCGGCGACGGTGCGGACGCCGGGGCAGCCCGATCAGGCGCCGGGACCACAGTAAGCGCGCTGGCATACGGCTTGCCAAGGCGGCGACATGCGATCAAACCTGTACCCCCGCGCTGTCGCCGCCCTGCTCTTGATGCTCCTGGCCCTCATCGGGCTGGCCCACGCGCTGCCGCTGCCTGAGCGGCTGAACATGGCGGGATCGGCGGTGCTCCTCTACGAGGACGACACCGCCGCGCACGTTTTTCTGGCCCCTGACGATCGGTGGCGCATCCCGGCGGTGCTGGCGGAGGTGGACGGACGCTACCTGCAGGCGCTGCGGCTGCTGGAGGATGAGCGGTTCCCGCTGCACCCGGGGGTGGACGCGCTCTCGGTGGTGCGGGCGGCGGGGAGCAACGCGGCGCAGGGGCGGGTGGTGTCGGGGGCGTCGACGCTGACGATGCAGCTCGTGCGGATGCTGGAGCCGAGGCCGAGGCGGCTCAGCTCGAAGGCCGTCGAGGCGGCGCGGGCGCTCCAGGTGGAGATCCGGATGGGGAAGCGGGAGGTGCTGGAGGGGTACCTGTCCTACCTGCCGTTCGGGCGGAACATCGAGGGGCTGGAGGCGGCGTCGCTGTGGTACTTCGGCCACTCGGCGCGGCGGCTGAGCCCGGCGGAGATCGCGGTGTTGCTGGCGGTGCCGCAGTCTCCGGCGGAGCGGTTCCCGACGGCGGTGCATGCGCCGAAGCTGCGGTCGGCGCGGGACGAGATCCTGAAGAAGCTGTACCGACGCGGGGTGTTCGCCGGGGAGGGCAGCGAGGCGGAGGGGTTCGCGGAGGCGGTCGCCCAGGACGTGCCGATGCAGATCCGCCCGATCCCGCGCGAGGCGGCGCATGCGGCGGGCTGGATGCGGGCGCAATTGCCGGGGGTGAGCCGCCTGCGGAGCACGCTCGACGCGGGGCTGCAGCGGCAGGTGGAGCGGCGGCTGGAGCAGATCCGGAAGGAGCGGGAGGCGGAGGGCATCCACAACGTCGCGGTGGTCGTCGTAGAACACCGGACGGCGCAGATCCGGGCGCTGGCGGGGAACTTCGACTTCTGGGATAAGGAGAACGGCGGCCAGATCGCCAGCTTCGACGCGCCGCGCTCGCCGGGGTCGGCGCTGAAGCCCTTTGTGTACGCCCGCGCCATCGACGCGGGCGTGGCGCTGCCGGGGTTCCTGGTGCCGGACGCGCCGGTGAGCTTCGGCGGCTACACGCCGGAGAACTACGACGGGCTGTGGTCGGGGCTGTCGACGCTGGAGGAGTCGCTGTCCCGCTCGCTGAACGTGCCGTTCATCCACCTGCTGCAGCAGGTCGGGGTGGAGCCGTTCCTCGGCTTCCTGCGGCGCGGCGGGGCGGCGCACCTGAACCCGACGCCGGGGCATTACGGGCTCTCGCTGGTGGCGGGCAGCATCGAATTGACGCCGCTGGAGATGGCGGGGCTGTACGCGGCGCTCGCCGGGGACGGAAGCTGGCGACCGCTCCGGTGGCAGCGCGGCGACGGGGCGGACGGGGCGGGCGAGCCGCTGATCTCGCCCGGTGCGGCGTGGCTGACGCGGCGGGCGCTGCGGCTGCGGGAGCGCCCGGACTTCCCGACGCGGGCCTCAGTGGCGCTCCCGGCAGGCATCCACTGGAAGACCGGCACCAGCTTCGGCAACCGGGATGCCTGGGCCGCCGGTTCGGGCGAGCGGTATACGGTGGTGGTGTGGCTCGGCAACCTCGACAACCGCTCCTCTTCGCACCTGGTCGGGGCGGAGGTCGCGGCGCCGCTGCTGTTCGATCTGATGGACAGCCTCGGGGATCGGCTGGTGAGCGCCGATCCGCCGCCGGAGGAATTGCGCCCGGTGGAGGTCTGCGCGCTCTCCGGCCACCCGGCGGGCGAGGCGTGTACCGGACGCCGCACCGTGCTGGCGCGGCAGCAGCGCGTCCCCACTGAGCGCTGCCCCTACCACCGGCGCGTCGAATTGGACGACCACGGCCTGCGCGTCAACGCCTCCTGCCGGGGCGAGGTCTGGCATGCCGAGAGCCGCGTCGTGTGGCCCGCCGCTGTGCGTCGCTGGCTGGGGAGCCGGTTCTCCGCCGAGAGCGAGGCGCCGCCCTGGGCCGCAGGCTGCGAGGTGCCGGAGGGCCGCCCGGTGATCCGCTCCCCGGAGGCCGGGACGACCGTGATGCTCATGCCTGGCGTCGCGCCGGATCAGCAGGAGATCCCCCTGGAGAGCGCGGGGGGCGAGGCGCCGTTCTCCTGGTACGTCGACGGGCGCTTCGTCGGGGACAGCCGGGGAGAGCGGCTCTGGTGGCAGCCTGCCCCCGGACGCCATGAGATCGTCGTCATGGACGGCGGCGGCGGCAGCGACCGGGTCTCGGTCGAGGTGCGCGAGGGCGGTTGAGGTGTTGTATGGTGTGTTACACCAATGGCTCGCTATCCTCACCCGGCAGGAGCCTGAATGTGGTTGACGCTGATATTGGGCTGTCCGCCTGCGGGAGAGAGCGGAAAGGGTGTGGAACCGGCAGATACGGTGAACACCGTGGAGTCTGCGGGGGACAGCGGCTGCATGGCGGGGACAGAGATGTGTGATGGCGTGGACAACGACTGTGACGGCGTGGTGGATGAGGAGGCGGCGGACGCACAG
The DNA here is from genome assembly GCA_040376255.1 of Alphaproteobacteria bacterium. Lineage (GTDB taxonomy): Bacteria > Myxococcota_A > UBA796 > UBA796 > SXON01 > JBEIQZ01. Next base: position 25,599 of record JBEIQZ010000006.1, on the reverse strand, counting down.
TTGGTTTATGGGGATGGGGATGGGGACGGCTACGGGGACGATGCGACGGGGACGATGGGCTGTGCAGCACCTGGGGGATATGTCGCGGTGGGCGGCGACTGCGAGGACAGCAACCCGGCAGTCAATCCGGGCGCGGAGATCTGCCAGGACGGCGTGGATCAGAGCTGCGGGGCGGGGCGGGAGGCGTGCCGACGGACAGGGGAGTGGCATGTGGAGGATGCAGACTTCAAGGTGGAGGAGGAGTCCTTTCGGAGCTGGATTTTTGCGTATGGGACGGGGGATGTGGACGGGGATGGGCGCAACGAGGTGGTGTTCAGCGGGGGGACAGAGGAGACCCCTGGGAATTTTGTCAGACAGCTCTATTTTATGCATGGGGATGCGCTGGTGGGAAACCTCGCAGATGCGCCAATCAAGATGAGGGGGTGGGGAGACTGGGAGACACCGGTACCCCGGATGCTGGGAGACATCGACCAGGATGGCCGGGAAGACATGCTGGTGATGAGCGGGTACCGGATGCACGTGGTGCGGGAGATCCGGGACGCAGTCCTGTTGGAAGATGTGGCGGTAGAGGTGACGGATCGGGAGTTTTATTTCAGGGATGATGATGAGCCGGTGGGAGATGTGACAGGAGATGGGAAGCTGGATCTGTGCGTAGTGCCTTTTTTTAACTCACCGTATCAGGTTGTAGGATTTGCAGATTTCACAAATATAGAGCAGGAGCAGACAGACTATGCGTTTGCGATACATCTTTCCGAGGATGATTGGACGGTGCATAACGGAAGCAAGGATGTAAATGGAGACGGGATCAACGATCTTGTCGTGAGCATGCGTACGCGGAGCATCGGAGCGCGGGAAGGAGGAGGGGTCTATGTGTTCCGTGGGCCGGTGGAAGGAGAGATGGTGGAAGAAGACGCGGATGCGACGTTTATCGGAGAGCATGAGATGGATTATGCAGGGGATACGATGGTCCCTGCGGGAGATCTGAACGGTGACGGGTATGGAGAGATCGCCGTCGGAGTTCCGGGCGATGATCATAACGGTTCGGAAGCTGGGGCGGTGTATGTGGTATCCGGAGTTTCAGAGGGGAGTATTCCGCTATCTTTGGCGGAATCTGTTTTTTATGGTGAGACAGAAAGTGATCTTTCTTCAACCTGTCTATGGGGATCTGGAGATTTAGATGGAGATCAAAAAGATGATTTATTGATAGGATTTAATGGTTTTTATGAGAATGGAGTAACGGTTTTTGTTTATGGATTTTATGAATTAAAGATTGGAGAAAATAATCTGTCAGATAATAATTTTACTATTATGGGTTCTGGATGTAAGTCAATAGGTGATGTTAATAACGACAGGTACCAGGATTTTAATTCAAATCGTCAATCATCAGAATATTATCCTGAAATTTCTGGTGCTTCATATTTCTTTTTTGGATATGGAGAATAAATGATTAATTTTAAAATAATTAATGATTTTAAGGTAAATGGTGTAAATGGTTGGTTGTTTGCAATTCCAGATCAAGATCCTTACAACACTGGACGTTCTGTTCTTTTGTCAGGAGAATACTTTGATGAAATATTTTCTAAATCTTATCTATATTGTTATAGAATTGATCCTCTTGATCACGCAACGTGGCCTGCTGCAATCACTGGTTGGACAAGGCTTGAAAATATACCTCTTGACAATTTAGAATCAAACATAGCCGATCATTGGCATATTTTTATCCCATCTTCACAAATTCGTTCACCTGGATTGCATTGGATATCTTATGGAAATCGAGATACAACCAATTCTTACTATCTCGACCAAGATGATGTCGTTCTTGGGCTTGCTCTCATTGATTGTGAGTTGAATCCATCTGTAGTCGCCTCCACCATTCTGGCCTCTCCCTTCTCTCCGCCTTCCACCTTTGGCGCCATCAATGATCACTTCCTTGTCAGAATCAAAGAAACGTCTCCGCTCTCTCCTGACCCTGAAATAGCAGGAGTCGGAATCTGGAACCATGCAGGAAAAATAATCCTCCTTCCTGTTGAATTCGATAGAACAACATCAGATATTCGACCATCGAAATCGCAGATATTGATTGATCTATCTTCTATCGGAGTCTCCCTTTCGAATGGTGCATCTGCCAGGTATATACCAGATTTTTATCCCTACCCCCTGTGTCTTTTGGCTCCTACAACACTCAATCCAAATGTTGATCCAATTATGGAAAACAAAATATCACTTATAGAATTGAATTGGGACGCTTCCATCAACCCTGTACCTAATCTTCCAAATGGATATATTATCTCAAATGCTTCTCATCCTGCCGTTTTTCCCGCCATCGGTACTCAGATTTATGCAATGCCTACCATTGTTCGATTTTTTAATCGCTACACCATTATCACTTATCGACAATTCTCAGCGAGCATGGCCTTGATGGGTGACTTCGGCTCCATTATGCGTGATATCTATGATGGATCGATCCTTATCCGCTCCGAACCCGTCTTTCCGCAGGCAGGCCTGGTCGCCGCCAATCGTCCGCACACCTCTGTCTACTCTACTGCCGGTGTGTTCTATCTCCTCACCTCCTGGGATCAGGTCGATACATCCGGCCAGGAACCGTCGTTCTCCTGCCATCTCCGCGTCGAACAGATCACCGAACTCCTCGCCGACCGCGCACGCCCGATAGGACAATGAACAAATCCACCCTGCTCACCGGCAATTACTGATATTGCCCTTGATCTCACAGGTGTAGCTGCGCCCCGCCTGCACCGACACCGGGACGCTGGCGCCCTTGATGAACATCAGGCAGTTGGCGCCGACCGGCAGGTCTTTGACCGTCGCCACATCGTTGACCACTGTGGCCTCGAAGCGCCCGTGCTTCGCGCAGGTCACCGTCACTGCTTCGGGCGCGGCGCCGACGAAGCGGACGACCGAGGTGGAGGGCGAGGTGGGCGCGGGCGGGGGTGGCGCCTGATCGATGGGCGAGGGCGGGGCGTCGGGGTCGGGGGTGGCGGGCGGGCGGTCGGGGAGGGGATCGGGGCGGGCGGCGACGATGTCGGTGCCGTCAGCGCCGTCGCTGCCGTCCGGCTGGGCGCTCCACCACCATAAACCAGCCGCGCCCGCGCAGAAGACGGCGAGGGTCACCGCCGCACCCGCGCCGCCGATCAGCACGCCCCAGCGCAGGCTGCTCTCCGGGGCGGCCTCCTCGACCGGGACGGGGGTGGCGCTGCGGCTCCACCCGTCGACGTGTGCAGACGCAGGCGCGGGCGCCGCCTGCGGCTCAGGCTTCGGCGGACGGCTCACCGGGATGAAGGCCGGAGGCGCAGGCGCAGTCGCAAGCGCAGGCGCAGGCGCGGCCTGCGGCTCCGGCTTCGGCGCGCGGCCCGCCGGGGTGAAGGTGGGCGGCGGCGGGAGGCTGGCGCCCGGCGCCCCGGGCGGGGGCGGGGCGAGGACGGGGTTCTTCTCGGTCTTCTCCGGCGGCGGCAGCACGGTGGCGCGGACGCTCACCCCCTCCAGCGCGGCCAGCAGCGATCCGGCATGCGGGTAGCGGCTGGCCGGATCGGCGCGCAGGCACCGCTCCAGCACGTTGAGCAGCGAGGGAGAGTATGCGCGGTGGGCGAACCGCTGCTGGCGCTTGGCGTCGAGCAGGGCGGCGCCGCTGCCGGTGAAGGCGGGGCGCCCGCTCATCAGCAGGTGGAGCAGGCAGCCGAGCGCGTAGACATCGCTGCGCGGATCGGCGGGCTGATCCTGCCGCTCCGGCGCCTGGATCAGCTCCTCCTGCGGCAGCGCGCACAGATCCGCGATCAGCGGCTGCCCGTCATTCCAGAACACCCGATCCGCCGTCAATTCCAGCCGCCCGCCCTGCGTATGGATCGCCGCCACCGCCCCGGTCAGCACCCGGAACACCCGCATCGCCTCCGGCGCGGGGAGGGGGCCGGGCTGGAGCTGATCGGCAAGCGTGAAGCAGTCGGCGGCGGCGAACACCACCGCAGGCGCCCCGTCGACCTCGATCTTCTCGCGGAAGGTCAGGATGCTCACATGCGGGATCCGGGCGTGGAACGCCGCCGCCTCCAGAAACGCCGACTCTGCGCGCGGCGCGGACAGCAGGCGGAGCAGGCAGGCCGCGCCGGCCCCGTTGGTGGCGCGGGCCTCGTACCAGGAGGAGATCGCGTCCTCCCGGAGCCTGGACTGCCGTGTATAGCGGGAATCAGACATGGGACACGTATAACCGTGATACCTGCTTCTGGCGCTGCGCTGCCGGATCGCGCCGCGCCTTGTCAAGCGCGCCAGACAGATATCAAGCAACGGTGGAGCCGGTGTCAGCCTTACATGACAGATGACAACAATCTGTGAGCGGCTTGTAAAGGAGGGCATGACTGGATTTACACAGATGCTTTGCAGGCTTTTGGGAAAGAACGAGTCTATAGGAACAGGCACGGAGGTCATATGTCATTCACGCCGATCCGCTCCTTCTTCTCCCGCGTCAACCCCTTCCGCGCCCCCGCCGCGCCCCCGCCCATCCGGCTCCGCATCGCCTGGGTGGAGGGCGGGCGCATCGCCAGCGAGCGCATCCTCGCGCCGGGCGAGGCGCTGTCGCTCGGGGAGGGCGGGCTGATCCACGTCCCCGGCATGGAGCGGACGGTGATCGCTGCGCCGTCCCCGCAGGGCGGCTGGACGCTCGCTGTGCCGCTCAGCCGCGACGAGCAGGATCCCGTCCAGATCCGGCTCTCGCGGGGGGAGCAGCGGATCGGGGCGGAGGGTGCGGTGCGGCTGGAGCCGGGGCACCGCCTCAAGGTGCTGACCGGGCAGGGGACGCTGCTGTGCCAGGTGGTGGAGGTGCCGGTGATGCGGCGGCGGACGCTGGAGGAGCCGGGGGAGGATCGGCTGTTCGAGGGGCTGCTGGCGGGCAGCGCGATCTGCTTCGGGGCGTTCTCGCTCTGGGTGCAGCTCCTCCCGCCGATGATGGACGGGCCGGACATGGAGGAGGCGATGCAGGTGCTCGATCTTGCCCGGATGGCACCGCTGCCGGTGACGCCGACCACCGTCGATCCGGCCACGGAGGCGCAGGGGAAGACGGAGGCGCAGGAGACGCCGAAGATCCTCGACCGGGCGCCCGCTGCCACCCCGGAGGCGCAGGCTGAGCAGATCGGCGCCGCCGCCGGATCGCGGGGGCGTGCGGCGGCGGAGGGGCTGGTGGCGAAGCTCGATCTGGGCGGGCTCCAGAAAGACGGCGGGCCGATCCTGGAGTGGTCGCAGATCCCGCTCGGGGAGGGCGGCAAGGCGCCGGGGTCGATCATCAAGGGCGGGGCGACGGGCGAATTGCCCGACACGATCATCAATGTCCCCGGCGGGCCGGGCGGGATCATGGGGCCGGGCGGGCCGGGCGGGCCGGGCGGAAAGGGCGGCCCCGGCACCGGCAGCGGGCGCGTGGAGTTCAAGCCGCTGGTCAAGGAGGACGCCCCTGACATCACCCCGGAGGCCGGGGACACCGGCGACATGCTGGCGGTCATCCGCAGTTACCGCTCCGGCGTGGAGAACTGCACCGCGACCGCCCTCGCCGCCGATCCCCGCGTGGGCGGGCGCATCACCGTGGGCTGGGAGGTCGTCGCCGGGCGCGTGCAGGCCAGCCGCCTGCTCACCAACAGCACCGGCAGCGACACGCTCGGCAGCTGCATCAGCAACGTCGTGCGCCGGATGCGGTTCGCCCCTGAGATCACCGGGACCGTCGACGGCTACACCTGGGTCGTGTCTGGCCGGTGAGCGGGCGGGGCGGCTACTGCTCTCCAGGCGCCCCCTCCGGCGCCTCCTCTTCCTCTACCGGCGCCGACAGCCCGCCGGGGATCGCGGTCGGGCGCCCCCCCGGCACCTCCAGCAGCCGGAGCGCCGCCCCGTCCTTGCGGATCTTTGCCGCCGCGATGAGCTGCACCATGTAGGCGTCATACAGCTCTTTCATCTCCTGATTCTTTACCTGACGCAGCACCGAACCCTTCATCTGCTCGAAGGTGCGCTCCACCTGCTCCCGCCGCGACGCCGCCATCACCAGCCAGAACCCCTCCGGCGTCTCGATCACCTGGGAGATGTTCCCGACCTCCAGCGCGAACGCCGCGTCCACCAGCGCCTGCGACAGCCCCGGCTTGCCCTCGGCGGCGACGAACCCCGCGTCCCCGCCGCGCCGCTTGTAGGCGTCCTCCGAGTGCGCCGCCGCCAATTCCGCGAACCGATCCGGCGCCGTCAGCAGCTCCCGCCGCAGGTTCAGGGCGAGGCGGCGCGCCTCCACCGCGCTCCGCTCCGCCGTCCCGATGAGGATCAGCTTGATCTGCACCTTCGCCGGTACGGTGAACTCCTCCCGGTGCGCGTCGAAGTAGTCCCGCAGCATCTCGTCGGTGAAGTCTGAATTCTTCACCTTGTCGTAGACCACCTCCCGCAGCAGCGTGTTGGCCATCACCTTTTTCACCTTCGGATCCTCCGCGTAGCCCAGCCGCTTCGCCTCCTGGTACAGCACCTCGTCCTCGATCAGCCGCCGGAGCAGCTCCTCCTTCTGCGCCTCCGAGAGCAGCGCCCCCGACTCCGGGCTCACCCGCCCGGCCGAGAGCAGCAATTGATCGGCGTTGATCTCTGTCCCGTTCACCCAGGCCAGCACGACCCCGGCGGCTGCCCGGGCCATCGGGATCAGCCCCGGAGAGCCGGGCAGCAGAGCGGGGAGCGCCGCGTCGAGGCAGGTGCCCAGGAGGAAGGCAGGGAGGAGGAGGGCGGGGTGGATCCGGCGCATGAACGCTCCTGTTTCCTGCACGCTATCCTCCGCTATGCTCCTGCGCTACCAGCGATCAAGGCGCTTTTTTGTGGCGCCCTGTCCAGCATCAGCGGCGCGGGCGGAGCTGGGAGGGGGCGTCTTCGCCCTCCGCCTCTTCTGCCGGGGGCGGGCCGCTGCTCCCCGGAACCTGGATCGCGCGGAGCAGGTTGGCGTCCTCGCGGATCTTCGCCTCCGACTTCAGCCGCTCGACGTAGGCGGCGTATCGCGCCTGCGTGCGCTCGTTCTTGACCGCCCGCAGCACCTGGCCCTGCACCTGTTCGAAGGTGCGCTCCTCGGCGGGCCGGATCTCGGTGACCAGCAGCACGTTGAACCCCTCCGGTGTCTGGATCACCTCCGACACCTTCCCCGCCTCCAGCGCGAACGCTGCCGTCACCAACTCCGCGCTGATCGGCGCCCGCCCGCTGAGGGTGACGTAGCCCACATCCCCCCCGCGCCGCCGGTGGGCCGCGTCGGAGTTCTCCTGGACGACCGCCGCGAACTGAGAGGGATCCTTGGCGAGCTGCCGCTGCAGCTTCTCTGCGAGCTTGCGCGCCTCCGCCTCGCTCCGCTCCCCCGTCCCGATCTGCAGCAGGCTCACCTGCCGCTTCTCTGGCAGCGTGAACTCGGCGCGGTGGGCCTGGAACCACGCCCGCTGCTCCTGCTGGCTCACATCCGCGTCCTTGATCTCCTGGTAGACCAGCTCGCGGAGCATCATGTTGACCATCGTCTTCCGCACCATCGGGTGATCGGCGTAGCCGCCCTTGACCGCCTGCTGGTAAAGCAATTCCTCAGAGATCAGCTCGTCGAGCAATTCGCGCTTCTGCGCCTCCGAGAGCAGCGTCCCCGACTCCGGCACCACTGAGCGCCCCCGGTCGAGGAATTCCTCGCTGCTGATCGTCTGATCGTTCACCCAGGCCAGCACCGCTGCCGCCGCCCAGGCGATCGCGCCGGGCTGGAGCAGCAGGCCGATGAGGATTCCGGGGATCAGGCCCGGGAGCAGGCCGGGGAGGAGGTTCCGCATGCAGAGGCGTCTGTTCATCGTCGCCCCCTAACGCACAGCCCGGATCTTTTCTTCAGGCGGCTACGCGCCAGATTCCTCCGCCCCGCCCTCTTCGCCGCCCTCCTCCGGCCCCTCCTCCTCCGCCGGGACCGGCACCAGCGGCCCGTGGCGCTTGTACTCGGTCAGGAACGCGAGAGAGCGCGGATCGGCCCGGTCGACGTAGAGCACGCCGTCGAGGTGATCGCACTCGTGCTGCACCACCCGCGCCGCCCAGCCCTCGGCCCGGAAGGCGAAGGGGGCGCCGTCCCGGCCCAGCGCCTCGACGCGCACCGCATCGGGCCGCTCGACGCGCCCGCGCAGGTTGGTCACCGACAGGCAGCCCTCGTAGCCCGCCGAGAGGGTGTCATTGAGCGGCTTGATGATCGGGTTGATGAGGAAGATCGGCTCGTCCTCCGGGTCGAGCTGGAACACCACCAGCCGTCGTCCCTCGTGGATCTGCGGGGCGGCCAGCCCCAGCCCGTCGTACTCGCGCATCGTCTCCAGCAGATCGTCACAGAGCCGCTGGAATTCCGGCGTCTGGATCTCCTCCACCGGCACCGCTACCGCCACCTGCCTCAAGATCGGGTGCCCCATCTGTGCCACACGCCGGATCGCCACCGCGCCTCCTCTGATCAGGAGGAGGTAGCGCGCTGTGCCTCCTCCCGCCAGTGACGGCGGATCGCCTGCGCGCCGTATCCCAGGATGATCACGCAGCAACCCATCATCACCACGCACAGCCCCGCGTTCAGCCAGCCCTGCCACACCTTCCCCGACGCCACCATCGCCCCCAGGAAGTTGTCGCGGATCGACAGCGCGCCCGCGTAGAGCGTCGTCGTCGCCACGAAGGCCAGCGGCACCGCCGTCACCCAGGCGTAGCGCCCGCGCCCCGACCGCACGATCAGCACCGTCCCCACCACCAGCGCGATGCTCGCAAGCAATTGGTTCGATATCCCGAGCATCGGCCAGATCGTCTGGATCTCGCCGGTCTGGAGCAGGAAGCCCCACGTCCCCGCGATCAGCAGGCTCGCCAGCAGGTTCGCCCCGAGGTTGTCCGGCTTCGCCAGCGGCGCATGCAGCCGCCCCATCAATTCCTGCACCACGAACCGCCCCACCCGCGTCCCGGCGTCGATGGTCGTGAGGATGAACAGCGCCTCGAACATGATCGCGAAGTGGTACCAGTAGCCGAGCAGCCCGCTCATCCCCGGCAGCTTCTCAAACACCTTCGCCATCCCGATGGCGAGGCTCACCGCCCCGCCCGCCCGCCCTGCCAATTCCTCATGCACCACCTCGGAAAAGTGCTGAAGCTCCACCGGGTTCATCCCGAGCGTCGCGTACTTCTCCGGCGAGACGTTGATCGCGAAGTAGTCCGCCGGCTCCAGCGCCGAGGCCGCCAGCAGCGCCGTCACGCCCACCAGCCCCTCCATCAGCATCGCCCCGTAGCCGATGGTGCGGCAGTGGGCCTCGTTGGACACGATCTTCGGCGTCGTCCCCGAAGCGATCAGCCCGTGGAACCCGGAGATCGCCCCGCAGGCGATGGTGATGAACACGAACGGGTACAGCTTCCCCGGGATCACCGGCCCGCCCCCGCTCACATACTCAGTCACCGGCGGCATCTCCAGCGACGGGTTCACCACCATCACCCCGACCACCAGCAGCAGGATCGTGCCGATCTTCATGTACGACGACAGGTAGTCGCGCGGCACCAGCAGCATCCACACCGGCAGCGCCGAGGCGAAGAAGCCATAGATGATCAAGGCCCAGCCCACCTGCGCCTTGCTCAGCGTGAGCCACGCCCCCCACCCGCCCGCCGCCACCCGCTCCCCGCCCACCACGCCCGCGAGCAGCGCCGCCACCCCGAGCGCGGAGGCGATTTGGATCGTCCGCGCGTCCCCGCCCCGGAAGGCGAACCCCATGCAGATCGCGATGGGGACGCTCATCCCGATGGTGAACACCCCCCAGGGCGAGTGCGCCAGCGCCCCCGTGATCACCGATCCCATCGCCGCCATCGCCACTACCAGGATGAACAGGATGCCGACCGCCGCGACCAGCGACGCTCCCTCGCCCAATTCCTGCCGCGCGATCTCCGCGAGGCTCATCCCGTCCCGCCGGATGCTGCCGGTCAGGATCACGAAGTCGTGGACCGCCCCGGCCATGCACACCCCGATGATCAGCCAGAGCAGCCCGGGCAGGTAGCCGAACTGCGCCGCCAGCACCGGCCCGACCAGCGGCCCCGCCCCGGTGATCGCGGCGAAGTGGTGGCCGAAGGCGACCCACTTTCCCATCGGGACATAGTTGCTCCCGTCCCGGTGGCGGTGCGCCGGGACATCCTCAGTGTCGCGCAGCACGAGGACGTGTGTCGCCAGGAAGGCGCTGTAGTAGCGCCACGCGATCGCCAGGCAGCCGAGCGCGCCCAGCATGACGGGAAGTGCATGCATGCCATCTCTCTTGCGCGGCGATTCTACATCAAGTCTGAGCCAACCATCACTCCGGCGGCGGGCAGGCAGGTTAACGCCGCATCATGAACGTGGACTGGCCGGAATACGAGCAGGAGCGGCTGAGCGGGCTGCTGCTCCGGGTGGATCTGCAGGAGCGGCGCCTCCTCGTCGCAGGGGACTGGCCAGGGCTCGTCGATCACCTGATCCGCTCCGCCTCCGTGGCCTGCCTCGCGCGTCAGGATGCGGAGGCCAGGGGGCTGGTGTGGCGGGCTGGACAACGGGTGGTGGAATGGACAGGGCAGGTGCAGATCGGCCTGCCGCGCTCCACCTACAACCACGACTTCTCTCTGGTGCGCGGCGTGCTGCTGCTCCAGCTCTCCAGCACCCCGGAGCTGCGGCAGGTCATGGAGCTCGTCGCCGCCCAGACCGCCGGGCTCCCCCCCGGACCCGCCCACAACGCCCGCCTGATCTGCCTCGCCTTCCTCGGCCGCTACGCCGAATTGCCGATCGCCGCGTCACAGTCCTCGATGGAGGACACCGGCCTCGGCCCGCCGATGCGCCGCTTCATCATGGCGATCTCCACCCGCGACCGAGACGCCCTCCGGAGCGCCGTCGACCGCTGGCTGCTGGAGAAGATGGAGGCCACCCAGACCGTCGCCTGGGGCGCCTATAACGAGGTGCCGCTCGAAGTCTCCGGCGCGCTCGCCCTCGCGGAGCGGTGCGGCTGCGGGATCCGCGTCCGCAGCAACCGCGTGTGGCCCTCCTTCCGCGAAGATCCTGCAGCCTGAGGCCGCCCCCGATGCGCCCTCAGATCACCCTCGTCCTCCCGCCCCTCACCCAGCTCAACACCCCCTACCCCTCCGTCGCCTACCTCGCCCGCACCCTGCGGCGCGCGCAGATCTCGTTTGCCCTCCGCGATCTGAGCCTGGAATTCGCGCTGCGCCTGTTCTCACGACAGGGGATCTCCGCCGTCTTCGACGCCGTCGCCGTGAAGGCCGAGCAGGGGGAATTGCCCGATCCCGCATGGCGCGCCCTCGCCCTCCGCGCCCGCCATGAGGCCGCCATCGGCCCCGTCGTCCGCTTCCTCCAGGGCCGCGAGCCCGGCATGGCCCACCGCATCCTCGGCGGGCGCTTCCTCCCCGCCGGGCCGCGCGGCCTGCGCGCCGACATGAGCGGCTTCGGCGACGCCTCGGTCGAGGACGCCGCCCGCCACCTCGCCACCCTCTACCTCGAAGACCTCGCCGATCTCGTCACCGCCTGCCTCGATCCGGGCTTCGGCCTCGCCAGCTACCAGCACCACCTCGGCGTCAGCCCCGCCCCCTACGACGCGCTCCAGGCCCGCCTCGATCAGCAGGGCCTCCTCGACGGCTGGATCGACGGGCTCGCTGACACGCTCTGCGATCCCGGAGATCCGGCGGACAGCCCCGTCATCGGCCTCTCCGTCCCCTTCCCCGGCACCCTCTACGCCGCCCTCCGCATCGGGCGCCGCCTCCGCGCGCAGGGCCGCTATGTGGTGATGGGCGGCGGCTTCGTCAGCACCGAATTGCGCGAGGTCAGCGAGGATCGGCTCTGGGACGCCGTTGACGCCCTCTGCTATGACGACGGCGAGGGGCCGCTGCTCGCGCTGCTCGACTGGCACCGGAACCGGGATCGCCCCGGCTTCACCGATCAGCGCCACCGCACCCGCACCCGCGACGGGCTGCTCTCCCGCCCCGCCCCCGATCACCCCGCCGAGTCCGCCGCCTGGTACGCCGATCTCGACCTCAGCCCCTACCTCCAGCTCATCGACGGAACCAACCCCGCCCACCGGCTCTGGTCGGACGGGCGGTGGAGCCGGATCACGCTGGCCCACGGCTGCTATTGGAAGAAGTGCAGCTTCTGCGACATCCAGCTCGACTATATCAGCCGCTACGCCCCGAGCCGCGCCAGCGTCCTCGTCGATCAGATGGAGGAATTGATCGCGGCCACCGGCCAGTCCGGCTTCCACCTCTCTGATGAGGCGGCGCCGCCGAGGGGGATGCGCGATCTGGCGCTGGAGATCCTGCGGCGTGGTCTGGTCGTCCACTGGTGGGGAAATATCCGGTTCGACGAGACCTTCACACCCGATCTCTGCCGCCTCCTCGCCGCCGCCGGGCTGATCGCGGTCACCGGCGGGCTGGAGGTCGCCTCAGATCGGCTGCTGGAGAAGATGCAGAAGGGCGTCACCGTCGCCCAGGTCGCGCGGGTCGCCCGCAACTTCCGGCAGGCCGGGGTCCGCGTCCACGCCTACCTCATGTACGGCTTCCCCACCCAGACCGATCAGGAGACCGTCGACGCCCTGGAGACCGTCCGCCAATTGTTCTCCTCCGGCGCCCTCTCCAGCGCCTTCTGGCACCGCTTCGTCCTGACCCGCCACTCCGGCATCTACCCCGATCCCGCCCGGTTCGGGATCGAGGTGATCGAAGATCCCCGCGCCTTCGCCCGGAATGACCTCGACCACCGCGATCCGCAGGGCGGGAACCACGACCGCTTCGATGACCTCCTCCCCCGCGCCCTCCACGCCTGGATGCGCGGCCAGCAGCTCGACGCGCCGCTCACCACATGGGGAAGATGGCTCCCCGCCACCACCGTCCCCCCTGACCTCATCCGGCTCGCCCTCCAGACGCAGGCGCCTGCCACCGGCAGCCGCCTGATCTGGACCGGCGGCGAGGTGCTGGAGAGCGGGGACGGGCTGCGGCTCAACCTGCCGGGCGGGGAGGAGATCCTGAAGCTGCCGGCGGAGGTGCGCGAGGTCGTTGGAGGGATCCTCATGGCGGCGCGGCCTGAAGAACCGGCGCTCAAGCAGGAGGAGGTGCAATTGCCGGAGTGGCTGTGGGGGCGGTTGCGGCGGAGCGGTTTGCTGGTGGTGTGAGGGGAGGGGGAGGATGAGGGAGTTCGTGGGGCGGGTGTACGGAGCCGAGGGGGTGCGGGAGGCGTGCCTGCAGCTGCAGGAGGAGGCGGGGGTGGATGTGGCGCTGATGCTGGCGCTGGTGTGGATCGGGTGGGGCGGAGGGAGGGTGGAGCCGGGGGAGGCGCGGCGGCTGGAGGCGGAGGTGCGGGAGTGGCGGGAGGAGGCGGTCGGGGGGCTGCGGCGGGTGCGGAGGTGGTTGAGAGGGCGGGGGGAGGAGGACCTGCGGGCGATGGTGCAGGCGGCGGAGATCGAGGCGGAGTGGCGGCTCATGGAGCGGGTGATCGGGATGGCGCGGGTGAAGCCAGGCGCGCCGGGCGCAGAAGGCATCGCCGCAGCGCTCGCGATCTACCCCGGAGAGGCGGCAGCCCCGCTCCTCCCGCTCCTCTCAACAATATCTTAACAGCTTCCGTCCTTCCCTCTCCCTTATGGATTGATCGGCTCCTCGACCTCCATCGGCACAATCTCCGGCTCCGGCGTCGTATCCAATATGCGGAATTCCACTCTCCGGTTCTCGGATCGCCCTGCCTCTGTCCGGTTGTCTGCGAGGGGGTTGGTCTCCCCGTAGCCGATGGCGACGATGCGATCAGGCTCCACGCCGTGATCGGTGAACCACTGGCGCACAGCGTCGGCGCGTGCCTGGGAGAGCGCGAGGTTGACGGCGTCATCGCCCTTGCTGTCGGTGTGGCCCTGGATCTCCATATAGAGATCGGGGTAGGTCTGGAAGATGTAGAGCGCCTCGAACAGGACGTACTCAGAGCTGGGCCGGATGATGGCCTTGCCGGTCTCGAAGGTGATGCCCCGGACGACGCCGTTGAAGCGCTGCACCTCGGCAGGCACCTCGTCGGGGCAGCCGTCGTCGTCGGTGATGCCGTTGTAGACCTCCGGGTCGCGGGGGCAGGTGTCGCGCTCGTCGGGGACCCGGTCGTCGTCGTCGTCCTTGTCGGGGCAGCCGTCTCCGTCATCGAATCCGTCCAGGTCTTCGGCGTGATCAGGGCAGGTGTCGTCGGGATCGGAGATGCCGTCTTCATCGTTGTCGAGATCGGGGCAGCCGTCATCGTCCTGGAAGCCGTCCATGTCCTCAGACTGGTCGGGGCACTGATCCTTGCGGTCGCTCAGGCTGTCGTTGTCGTTGTCCTTGTCGGGACAGCCGTCGGTGTCCTGGTAGCCGTCCTTATCCTCGGCGTTGTCGGGGCACTTGTCGCGCCGGTCGGAGATGCCGTCCTCGTCGTTGTCCGGATCGGGGCAGCCGTCATCGTCGTCGAAGTTGTCGTAGTCCTCCTTCTCGTCGTCGCAGCGATCGTCCTTGTCCCGGAGCCCGTCCTTGTCGTTGTCCAGATCAGGGCAGCCGTCCTCATCCTCAAATTCGTCCAGATCCTCGGCCTGCTCTGGGCAGCCGTCCACCCGGTTCTTCATGCCGTCCCCGTCCAGATCGGGGGGCAATTCCGGGCGGAAGTCGAGCCCGACGTTCCACTCGAAGTCGCTCCGCGTGACCTCGCCGAAGCCGCCGACCCAGCGCCCGTCCGCGCGGATGTGCAGCGGTCCGACGAGCTGGAGGGTGAAGCCCGCCCCGGCGGACATCAGCAGCTCGGTGGCCGAGGTGAATTGATCCTCGCGCAGCAGCGCGCCGGTCCCGGCGAGGAAGAAAACGTCCATGCGGAAGTCGGGGCTCAGGTGGTAGAGGGCGGAGAGCCGGGGTGAGTAGAGGTGCCAGTCCTCGCCCTGGCCGTACCCGAGCTCCAGCTCCAGATCGAACGCCCGGATCGCCCGGATGCCGAGGCGCCCGCCGACCGACCACGCAGCCGGCTCACCCTGAAAGTAGTACTGGCCGCCGTAGATCCCGCCGGTAGGTTCAGGCGGATCGGCGGAGGCGGTTGAGGCGGCAAAGCAGAGGAGCAGCATGAGAGCGCCGGTTTCTGGGCGCGGTATAACCGGAAGCCGGTTAGCTGTAAGGGAGGTCTGCACCCGGCGTTGAACGGCGGGTGCATCGGAGGGCACCCTGGTCGATGAAGCCGAGCTGGTTCCGCTTGTGGAAGAGCGGGCGCTCGTAGCGGCGCTGCAGAAGGGAGACCGCAACGCGGTCGGGACGCTGTATCGCTGGTACGGGGACTGCCTGTTCCGGGAGGTCATCCTGCCACGGGTGCCGGTGCGGGAGCTTGCAGAGGACGTTCTGAGGGACACATTCCGGCTGGTGCTGGAGCGCATCCATCAGTACACCCCTGAAGAGAACAAGAGTGTCTACTTCTGGATCCGGCGGATCGCGATCAACCGGGGGATGGATGTCTACCGCGCCTGGCGCCGCGCACGGCGGCTCGAAGAGGCGATGGAGGCGGAGGCCAGCATCCCGGTCTACAGTGATCCGGTAGAGCCAGACATGGACCGGGAAAACACCCGGGCGAAGATTGAGGAGGCCTTTCTGAAGATCAACCCCCGCTACGCAGAGGCGCTCCGGATGCGGCTTGTTGACGAGCTGCCCCGCGAGGCGTGCGCGGAGCAGATGGGGGTGACGGTAGGAAATTTTGATGTGATCCTGCACCGGGCCTGTGCTGCCTTCCGCAAGATCTACGCCGGGGATGTACCATGACGGAAGAAAAAAATAACAGAAATGAGAACCGGCAGGCCGAATTGCTCGCCCGCTGGCTCGACGCGCCGGAGACGGAGGGGTGGGACGGCGGGCCGTCTGCAGAGTTGAGCGGTGAACCGGGCCTCGATCCTGAGCTGCTCGGTGTGGTCTACACGCTCTCCCCGAAGCGCGCCCCTGCCCCCCGGCTCGATCTGGACGCCCTGATCGCGGGGGTGAAGTCCGGGCCGTTCGCCGCGCCGCCAGAGCCGGCGCGACCGGAGCCGGTGCAGCCGCGCCCTGATCCCCGCCGGGTCGCGTCGTCGGCACCGCGCCCTGTTCCGACCGCGCCGCGCCCGCTCGTTCCCCGCCGGTTCCTCCCGGCGGTGGGGCTGGCGGCGGCAGCGGCGCTCGCGGCGGTGCTGGTGATCCCGGTGGCGACGATGTACGGGGTGACGGAGCCGAACCCGGACGTGCTGCATGCGCCGATGCCGGAGATGGCCTCCGCGACCCCGCCCCCGCCCGCTCAGCCTCAGCGCGCCGTGGTGGCCGAGGCCGCACCGCCGGGAGAGCGGCCGGCAGCGTCTCCCGCCCCTCTGGCGGCCTCCCCTGCGGTCGGACAGGCGCCTCCCGCCGCCTCCGGCCCGGCCGCTGCGGCGATGCCGGCGCCCGCGCCGATGCCCGCCACCCCTGGCGCGGCGCGTCGCGATCCGGTCGCTGTGACGGTTGCTGCGACAGAGATGAAGACAGATGCCGATAATAACGCGCAGGGTGATGTCTCCGCCTATGGAGCCCCTGCGACCGGCGGGGTGACCGCTGAGCGCGAGAACGACGAAGCGCCGGAGGACAGGAAGGAGAAGCAGGAGCTGGCCCGTCTGGAAGAGGAGCGCGCAGAGGGCGGAGCGGAGATGGACGATCTGTCGATAGCGGAGAGCGTAGCGGCGAAGAGCGCCCCGAAGAGCGCCGCGCGCTCCGGTCCGGCCGCCCCGGCGTCTCCGTCGTACGACGCCCCGATGGCGCAGGCGACACAGACGGACGGAGCGGGCGGGAGCGTCTGGCCGCTCGACTATGCGGAGGGCTGGTACACGCGCTACCCGGATGTGGTTCCGGCCTACCAGGCGGCGCTCGCATTGGAGGCGGCGCGCTCCTGGCCGGCGGCGGCGGCGGCGTGGCAGCGGCTGATGAGCGATGAGCGCAACAACGTTGCGCAGGACGCCGCGTTCCGGGCGGCGCGGGCGTGGTGGCAGGCGGGTCAGAGCGGTACAGCGCTCGCGCTCATCGAAGACGGGCTGCGGCGCTCCACCGCCAACACCGCGTTCCGGGCGCGGCTCTACGCGCTGAAGGCCGATCTGCTGGCCTCGCAGGGGAAGACGCGGGAGGCGGAGTCGGCCCGCCAGCATGCCATCGTGCTGAACGCCGCCCGCTGATCGGGGCCGGGCCGCCCTTCCGGGCGCTCAGGCGCCGCTGTAGTAGCGGCGGGCGTACTCGGCGACCATCCGGTTGGTGTGGAACTGGCGGCAGCAGGTCTCCAGGCTGCGGCGCATCCGCTGGATGAGTCGGTGCGGCAGGCCGTCGGGGCCGCGATCCTCGAATTCGGGGAGGATCAGGGCTTCGAGGTTGTGGTAGAGGCTCTCGGCGTCTTCGGCGTCCTGCTCCTCGACAGTTGCGGGTTCGATCGCGCTGCCGACGACGTAGCCGTTGGTGCCGTCCGACGCCTCAGGCCACCAGCCGTCGAGGACGGAGAGGTTGATGCCGAGGTTCATCGTCGCCTTCATGCCGCTGGTGCCGCTGGCCTCGCGGGGGCGGCGGGGGGTGTTGAGCCAGATGTCGACACCCTGGACCATGCGGCGCGCCAGCGACATGTCGTAGTCGGCGAGGAACAGGATTTTGCCACGGAACCGCTCGTCGCGCGTCCATCGGATCACGTCGCGCAGGATCCCCTGCCCGGCAGCGTCGCGGGGGTGGGCCTTCCCGGCGAACAGGATCTGGAGGTTGTGGCGGCTGAGGATGTCGCGGAGGCGATCGGGATCAGTGAACAGCAGGTTGCCGCGCTTGTAAGGCGCGAAGCGGCGGGCGAACCCGATCGTGAGGGCGTTCGGATCGAGCCAGCCCTTGCCGGTGGAGCGGTGGATAAAATCGACGAGCGAGGCGCGCAGCTCAGAGCGGATCGCCCAGATCTCGCTGTCGGGGACGGCGGAGAGCGAGGGGATGACGCCCTCGCGCCATTCGCTGCAGCGATCGTCGAGGAGCTGCTGGACGCGCGGGTGCATCCAGGAGGGCAGGTGGACGCCGTTGGTGACGTGGCCGATGGGGATGCGGGCCTCGGGGACGCCGGGGAACAGATCCTTCCACATGACGCGGCTTACATGGCCGTGGAGCGCCGAGACGCCGTTGCAGGCGCGGCTCCCCCGGATGGCGAGGACGGTCATGCACAGCGGCTCGTTGAGATCGCCAGGATCGACGCGCCCGAGATCCATGAACGCGCCCTTGGGCAGCCCCATTTCCTCCCGCAGCCCGGAGAGCGCCTCCTTCTTCAGATCCCAGCCGAAGCGGTCGTGCCCGGCGGGGACCGGGGTGTGGGTGGTGAAGACGACGCCCTCCTTGACGCGGGCGAACGCCTCGCGCGGCGCGAGCCCGGCGGCGATCTCTTCGCGCCACCGCTCCAGGATGGCGAAGGCGCAGTGTCCTTCGTTGAGGTGGATCGTGGACGGGTCGATCCCCAGCGCCCGCAGCGCGCGCACCCCGCCCACCCCGAGCAGCACCTCCTGAGCGATGCGGGTGGCGACGTCGCCGCCGTAGAGCTGCTGGGAGAGCATGCGGTGCTCTGCGGGGTTGCCCTCCAGATCGCTGTCGAGCAGCAGCAGCCGGGCGCGACCGACCTTCAGCTCCCAGATCGCCGCCTTGTAGCTGTGGTGCCCGTGCGGGACATCCACCTGTATGTCCAGCAGCCGCAGCGGGCTGTGATCGAGCGGGATCGGCGGGTAGGCCACCACCTGCCGCCCGTGCGCGATGACCTGCTTGAAGTAGCCCTCGCGGTAGAGCAGCCCGACGCCGACAAACGGGACGCCGAGATCGGAGGCGGACTTCATGTGATCGCCCGCCAGCACCCCCAGCCCGCCCGAGTAGATGGGCAGCGACTCGTGCAGCGCGAACTCCATCGAGAAGTACGCAACCGGCTGCTTCAACTCCGGCAATTCGCGCGCGCACCACGTCCCGGTGTCGGCGAGGTAGGCGGCCAGCCGCAGCTCCACCGAGGCGAGCGCAGGGGTGTCAGGGAGCCGATCGTCCGGGAGTTCGGCGAGCAGCGCGACAGGATCGTGATGAACCTCCTCCCACCGCTCCGGATCGAGCGAGCGGAACAGGTCGGTGGCTGCTGCATCCCAGCACCACCAGAGGTTGTCACAGAGGGCACGATAACGGCTGCGCATCCCGGATCTCCAGCACAGCGTTGTAGCGTGTCAGCGGGGGCGCTGGCAAGCGGCAGTGACTCTGAACAGAGTGTCTTTCTGGCGCGGAATGCAATGCGCCGGGCGCCGGTTAAGCAGGCACCATGCTGCTCACACTCATCTTCGCGGCTCAGGCCGCTCCCTGTGATATCAAGGCGCTCCAGACCTCTTTCGAGGCCGCGAGCCCCTCCTCCTCCGGAAAAATCTACGCCGAGATGGCTGCCTGCGATCCGGCAGCGGCCAAGGCATACGCGCCCACCGCCTTCAAGAAGGTGCTGGCAGGCGAGGGCGGCGATGCTGCGGCGCTCGCCGGGATCTCGCTCGGGCTGGGCGATGTCGTCCGCTCCTGGACGATGACCCGCGAGCCGGATGAGCGCTCCTCGCTGATCAAGATGCTGGGAAGCTCCTGTGACAAGGCCGGTGTCCCCGCCTTCTTCACCGGCACCGCCACCGCGCTCGGCGACAAGTTCTGGAGCGACGGCTGGTACAGCGGCCTGGGGAGCTGCCGCGATCCGGGCGTCCAGGAGCTGCTGCGGGCGGCAGTGTCCGCGAAGATCTCAGATCGGGCGCGCTACTTCAGCGTCCTGTCTGTGTTCACGCGCAACCTCGGCAAGAACGCCGTCCCGGTGCTGCGCGCCATGCTGGCCAAGGAGACCGATCCGGAGATCGCCGCCACGCTCGTCCAGACCTTCCTCGACGCCACCAGCGCCGATCCCGACGCCAAGCCGCTCGTGATCGCCGCGATCACCGAATTGGCCCCGACGCTCCCCGATCAGGCGGTCAACCAGGCCCGCACCGTGCTGCTCGCGCTCGGCGCAGAGGCAGAGTCGGACGCGATGGCGATCTTCCGCTATGACAACGTGAAGCAGGCCGATGGTTCGCTGCTGTATGGGGTCGTCGTGGTGGATGTCGCCACCTGCAAGAAAGGCGATAAGAAGGTGGAGATCCACGCGGCGAAGGTCAAGGATCCGGGTCGGACATGGCCCGATCAGCTCGCGGTCCGCATCAAGGATCATGTCGCCAGCGGCTTCTCCCTCACCCTCGCCTCCCGCTGCAAAGGCACCAGCACCCCCGTCACCATGACCCCGGAGCAGCCGTTCAAGGACGCCGCCGCCTACGAGGCCTGGGTCAACGGCATCCTGGAGGAGGTCGCCAAGAAGGAGGGGATCGCCGTCAAGCGCGTCGATGAGGACGAGATCGCGATCTGATCAACGCTCTGATCAGCCTGTTGATCAATGCCTGATCAGCCCGTTGATCAACAGGCTGATCAGTGACCGCGCGTCCCGTCGTCGCACAGGACGCGCAGGTGCAGGTGGCCCGCGTGGCCCTGGACATGGCGCACGATCCCGGTTGAGGCCCAGGACTCCCGGCTGCCCGGATCAGGGAAGACGCGGGCGACCTCGCGCGCATCCAGCAGGCCCGTCCGCAGCGTGTAGGACTTCAGCCGGTTGATGTGGCCCTGATCGAGCAGGATCATGTCCACCTTGCCCGTGTCGAGCATCGTGGAGATGAGCGCCCAATTGGCCTCCAGATCGAAGTTGTCCGGACTCAGCTCCGTGAAGCCATAGGTGCTCTGCCAGCCGCCGGTCTTGAAGATCCCAACGTCCGCGTCCAGCCCGCCACGGTGGCTCTTGTGGCCCTCAAAGTGGCCGCCGTTCCGGTGGGAGATGTCCCCGATCACGATGCGCGACGCCTCCGGCATCAACCAGCGCATGTGACGGGTTGTCTCGACCAGCACGTCGATCATCGTCTGCGTCCCCCACGCACCGTCCGGGGCTACACGGGCGTAGAACAGCGGTAGATCAGGAAGTTGAACGCCGTTCTGAAGGTACTGTGAGGAGCAGCCGCCGGTGCTGGCCGTATCGCCGGTGTCGAGCGTGGGCAGCTCGTCAACACCGGGAAACTCCTCCAGAAGAGGACCGAAGCCAGCAGCGAAGGCGGAGAACGTAAGAACCGTAAGAAGACCCACTATCCATCCTCCCGGAGATTCTTACCCTACCAAGACTGCAGTCCTGTGAAAAGGGCAGGTGCGAAAAAAAATTCGCACCTCAGGGTGGATCCGGCGTCTCCAGAGCGGGGGGTTCCGGGTTGATCAGCCTCAGAACAGGATATCAGGAGAGAGGGGCGGGTCAGGAGGAAATGTCAAAACTCTGTCAACGCCCTGCAGGCCCCTGTGCCGGAGGGCCGCTGTCCTCTCTCCGATAGATGGAGAGAGGTGAATCGTCTATCGGTGGTGATCTGATGTGTGAGGAAGGACACAGAATGGATCGCGGGAGCCGAAAAACGCAGATCGCCCCGGAGGCGGGGCGATCATCACCGGCAAGAACCCCTACCGCCGGGGCGCGATCAGCTCATCTGCGATCCCGTACTGGACGGCTTCTTCGGCCATCATGAAGTAGTCGCGCTCCGTGTCATGCGCGACCTTCTCCAGCGACTGGCGGCAGTGCTTGGCGAGGAGATGGTTGAGCTCCTGCTTGGTCTTCACGAGCTCCTTGGCGCGGATCTCGATGTCGGTGACCTGACCCCCGATGCCACCGGCCCAGGGCTGATGGATCATGACGCGGGTGTGGGCGAGCACCTTGCGCTTGCCTGCGGCACCAGCGGCGAGGAGGAAGGCGCCCATGGAGGCGGCCTGACCCATGGCGATGGTGCAGACATCGGGCTTGATGTACTGGATGGTGTCGTAGATCGCCATCCCGGCCACGACGGAGCCGCCCGGGCTGTTGATGTAGAGGAAGACGTCGCGCTCGGGATCCTGGGACTCCAGGTAGAGGAGCTGGGCGACGACGGAATTGGCCACCATGTCATCGATCGGGGTGCCGATGAAGATGATGCGATCCTTCAGCAGCATGGAGAGCAGATCCCATGCCCGCTCCCCCCGGTGGGTCTGCTCCACGACGCTGGGGAAGTGCGGGATCATCATCGGCTCAAGGGGACGGGGGAACATGCTCACCTCCTGGACGGGTTCTCTATGGGAACGTAACCCTAAACACAGCGCCCCGGATCGTCCTGATCCGGGGCGCTGCATCTGGGCATCGGACTCAGATCGGACTCAGAATTGAGTCCGGCGGCTCAGCCTTCGGCGCTCTCAGCGGCCTCGGGGGCGGCCTCGGGGGCGTCAGCCGGGGCATCAACCGGGGCGTCAGCCGGGGCATCAACCGGGGCGTCCGCCACCTTCAGGTCGGCCTGCTCCAGGATCCACTCCAGGGTGCGCTCTTCGAGGAGGCGCTTGCGGAGCTCCTCGACGGCGTTCTCCTTGACGAAGTAGCCACGGATGGCCTCGACGCGCTGGCCGCGCAGATCGGCGATCTCCTGGTACTTGGCGTCGAGGTCGGCGTCGGTGATCTCGACGCCCTCCTGGCGGGCGACGGCTTCCAGCACCAGGGAGGCCTGGGCGGCGAAGGCGGCGCGGCGGCGCAGATCGGCGCGCTGGGCGTCGCTGAGACGGAGCTGGCGGGCGTCCTTGCCGCGCCAGGTGTTCTGGATCTTCATCTCCTCCTGGAGGAGGGTGAAGTGGCTCTCGACCATCGCGTCGGGGACGGTGGTGGGGTTGGCGGCGACGATCTTCTGGAGGATCTGGACGCGGGCCTGGTTGCGGGCGACATCGTTGGCGCGGGCCTCCAGTTCCATGCGGAGCGCGGCCTTCATCGCCTCGACGCCGCCCTCGTAGCCGAGCTTCCCGGCGAGCGCGTCATCGAGATCCGGCACGCGGGAGATCTGGATGCCGTTGACCTTCACGCGCAGGGTCTTGCCGTTGACCTCGCCGGTGCGCTCCTCGCCCTTGGCGGCGCCGATCAGCAGCGGCTCGATGCCGGCGTGGTACTTGTCGCCCTTCGTGTTGATCATCGTGCCGAAATCGGTCTGGTTCCAGGTGTCCTCGCCGGTCTGCTCCCAGATCTCGGTGAGCACCAGATCGCCCTCCTCCACCAGCTTGCCTTCCTCGGCGTCCTGGAGGCGGGCCTGATCCTTGGTCTTGGCCTGGACCGCCGCGTCCACCTGCGCGTCGGTCACCGGCGGCACGGGGAAGTCGATCTCGATGGACTGATAGCCGGTCGCCTGCAGCTCAGGCTTGACGTCCAGCAGCACAGAGAAGGCGAAGTCGGAAGACTCCTTCAGATCGGGCGCGCTCTGCATCCGGGGCTGGCCCAGGTAGCTCACCTCCTGAGAGGCGATGCGGAAGTTGAAGTCGATCAGCTCCGATGCGACGTCCTGGCGGATCTGCTTGCCGAAGCGATCCTCCAGGAGCCGGCGCGGGACCTTGCCGCGACGGAAGCCGGGGAGCTGTGCGCGGACGGCGACCTTGCGGAAGGCCTCTTCCACCTTGCCTGCGACGTCCGTCTGGGGAACCACGAAGTCAATCCGCTTCTGCGAAGCCGAAACCGTCTCGATCTGGAAGGACATGTACTCCTCGCCTCTCTGTGAACTATGGAAGGGTCCCGGACTGCGAGAAGGGGGAGTTGAACCCCCACGAGTCACCCCACCGGATCCTAAGTCCGGCGCGTCTGCCGATTCCGCCATTCTCGCAAGCCCCGGAGCGGGGCAGCCCCGTCCGTGAACGGATGAGGCCAGAAACAGAAAGGCACGGACGGATGTTCTCCGTTCCGTGCCTTCTTGTATGGGCTCTCTGGGGCTTGAACCCAGAACCTGCGGATTAAGAGTCCGATGCTCTACCAGTTGAGCTAAAAGCCCGAAGAAAAATAAAAGGGTAGATGGGGGGACTTGAACCCCCGACCTCTGGAGCCACAATCCAGCGCTCTGACCAACTGAGCTAAACCTACCATGCCTCAACGGCTGATCAAGTAGAACAGCTGACTTGGCGACGCACACACTGTTATCTGATCCTCTCCGTTCCGGCAAGAGAAATGGAGCAGTTTTTTTTCTCTGCGCCGGGAAGCGGCGGCGCGACCTCCGGCAGCCACGGGATCCCGGCCGCCTCCGCCAGCAACCACCCGGCCACCCCTCCCGGCCCGACGCCGGGCCGTCCAGGCTGGATCTCCCGCCACAGCGCCGCGATCACCGGATCCACCCCCGGCGCCTCTATCGGCGGAGCCTCCATCGCCCGGAGCGGCGCGGGGGCGGGGATCTCCATCGGCCCCAGCCAGGGCAGCCCCGGCTGGATCGGCGGGATCACCGGGATCTGCGGCAATTCTCCGAGCTCCACCAGCCGCGCCAGCGGGTCGCCCCAGCCGTCCTGCGCCGCCCAGCAGTCCGGACTCCACCACGGCGCCGCTCCGGGCAGCTCCCCCGGCACCGGGCTGTCCTGCCCGGCGGCGAACGGCTCCAGCCCGCCCGGCGCCCACGGCCAGATCGGCTCCGGCCCGAGGCCGAGCCCCCACGGCCCCACCGCCTGCGCCAGACCGACGCGCACGCTCCCCACCCACAGCCGCCCCGCCGGATCGACAAGCCCCCCGTCCCCCCACGCCGCCCCGCCGGCCACCGGCAATTCCCAGCCGTCCGGCCCGTACAGGGCGCCGAGCCGCCCGTCCGTCCATACCGCGCCCGGCTCGTGCAGGATCTCCGAGGTGCCGCGCAGGATCACCCGATCCCAGCCCTCCACCGCCGACCGGTTGACCCCGATCACCCGCCCCAGCCCGTCCCGCTGGAGCTGCCGCCGCTCCCCGCGCTCAGTGATCCCGGTGAGCCAGCCGCCCCCGTCCCACTCCAGCCGCAGCCCGTCGGGTCCCTCCTCGACCCGCTCCCCCGGCCCCCGCCGCCACCCCGCCGCGCGCCCCTCCTCCAGCCCGACCCTGCCATCCGGCCCGCTGATCGCCGCCCGCTCCCACGCCCACGCGTGATCCCCGTCCCCGACCGCCGCCAGCCCCAGCCCCTCCCAGGTCTGCCGCCGCTCCCAGCTCCCCCCCACCCCGATCACCCGCCCCGCCCCGTCCACCGAGAGGCCGCCCGGCTCCAGCGGGCGCCCCCCGGTGTCCTCGCCCTCCCACTCCGCCCCCGCCGGCGACCACGCCACCCGCACAAGACCCCACGGCCCGCGCACCAGCGAGGCCCCGCCCGTCCCGTCCCACCCCAGCCCCAGCCGCCCCTCAGCGGTCCGCATCACCAGCAGCCGCCCCGCCGCGTCCCGCTGGAGCTGCCAGCTCCGCTCCGCTCCGTCCGCGCCGGGCAGCCGGAACCCCTGCACCTCCCCCCACGTCCCCCGCAGGATCTGCAGATCCCGCAGCGCGCCACCCCCGCGCAGCCGCGTCACCCGCCCCGCCCCGTCCCGCTGGATCGTCCACGCCTGCCCCGCCCCGTCCGCGCCCGGCGCCCCCTGCCCGCCCGCCAGCCACCCCGCCCCGTCCCGCTGGAGCGCCTGCGCCGCCCCGCCGCGCGCCGCCTCCACCAGCCCGCCCGCCCCGTCCCACCGCAGCCCGTTCTCCACCCCCGGCGCCTCCACCCACGCCAGCCGCCCCGCCCCGTC
>JBEIQZ010000380.1:0-6087 GCA_040376255.1 Alphaproteobacteria bacterium | reverse complement strand
TGGGCGGGCGGGCGACGCTGGCCTCTTATGGAATCCGGAGCGGCGATCCGGCGGAGATTGATCGTCAGCGGCACCTGATCCCGGAGGCGCATGCGGCGTGGCTGCGCGGGCTGGCGCTGGTGGTCGATCTGGAGGTCTGCGGGCGCAAGTGGTGGCTGATCCACGCGGGCGTCCCCTCCACGGTGCCGCTCACCGGCCTCAGGCTGGAGCAGGTGGTGCCGCACCTCGCCGCGCACCACCCGGAGGCGCTGCTGTGGGCCAAGAACGATCCGGAGGAGATGCTGCCGGTGGATCGCCCGGTGATCATGGGGCATGTGCCGCTGGAGGCGCCGTACCGGGGCGGCGGGGTGCTGGCCATCGACACCGGATCGGGGCGGGGCGGCGCGCTGACGGCGGTGCTGCTGCCGGAGGAGCGGTTCGTCACGGTGGCGTGAGCGGCGGGTGATCGGCGGGCGGGTGAGCAGGCGGGCGGCTGAGCAGGCGGGCGGCAGACGGGATAGTTGTCCGTGCGGAGGAGACATGGAGCGTCGCACATTTATGGGCGGGCTGGCGGTGGGGACGGTGGCGGCGCTGATGCCGGACACGGCGGCGGCGGCGGATCTGATCGCGGAGCGCGTCCGGTGGCTGCGGGCGGACATGGATGACCGGATGCGGCGCTTCCTGAGCGACACGTTCCCGGAGCTCGCGCCGGAGGGGACTGCGCTGCGCGCGGGCCAGGAGGCGCTGGGGGCGGCGCTCGGGGCGTTCGGGACGCTGAAGGAGCTGGAGCACATCCCGGTCGAGGATCAGCCGCACCCGGCGGTGCAGGCGTTCATCCGGGAGGCGTCGGCGGCCGTCGGCCACGGGGCGGTCACCTGCCGGGCGTGGATCGAGTCCTTCCTGGCCGATGAAGATCCAGGGACGGATCTCCACCTGCAGGCGGCGATCCTGAGCGTCAATCGGAGCCTCCAGTCGTGGTCGCTGTCCGGGCAGCGGCACCGGGGGGTGGAGCTGACGCTGGAGGATCTGGGGCGCGACGCGGGGCCGGAGCGGCTGCGGGCGCGGCTCCGCAAGGAGGCGCAGCGCATCCGGCGGGCGGAGCGGCTGATGGAGCAGTTTTCGCAGGCGGCCCCGTCGTCCAGCGGCCTGCTGGAGATCACCGACCGCGAGGTGCAGGCGAAGGTGCTGGCCGGGAAGGCGCGCTGGTCGCAGGAGACAGAGGCGACAGCGGGGGCAGCGGCGGCAGAGGAGCTGCCGCTGCCAGGGGAGGAGCGCCCGGATCGCAAAGACGATCCGGGGAAGATCTTCCTGGGGGTGCTGCTGATCGGGATCGGGCTGGTCGCCGGAGTGTTCGTGATGTTCCTGGGGGTCTGCCTCGGCGCCTGCGGAGAGACGGCGGTCGGGGGGCTCGTCGTGTTCCTGCTCGGGATCGCGCTGATCGTGCTGGCGGTGTGGGGGGGCATCCGGCTCATCCAGCAGGGGAGCGGGCGCGGCCCCTGGGCGGTCGGTGAGGCGGGGCCGTGGGGGCCGAGGCGGGTGGTGGCGGCGCATGCGCTGGCGATCCCGGCGGACGGCTGGGTGGAGACGCCGGCGGCGCGCGTCGCGCCGCTGCTGCTGGCGGTCGAGGCGGACGGGCTGGTGCGCCACGCGGGGAAGTGGTTCATCGACGCCGACGGGAGCCCGATGGCCCCGGCGCCGGGCGCGCCGGTGCGGGCGCCGGGCGCGCCGATCGGGGCGCTGATCGGGCGCATCGGCGAGGAGATCTTCTTCATCGGGCGCGGGACGGTGCTGCCGGAGGGGCCGCCGGGGCGGCTCTGGCTGGCGATCAACACCGCCGCTGACGGCTGTATCGGTCACTTTGTCGCCCGCATCTCGGTTCTGGAGCCCGCTTCGGCGCGGCTGGCATCGGAGGGCCCGGCACATGAGGCCGGGCGTGGATGAGTGGCCCGCCGTCCGCCCCGGCTGGCTCGACGCCGGAACAGTGGCGGCGCTGATCGGCGGCTATGAGAGGCTGGTGGATGAGGCGCTGCGGCAGGTGCGCTACGCCTCCCGCGATCAGTGCGAGCGGCGGTTCTCGGTGTGGCCGGTCCCGCTCAGCGCAGATCCGTGGCGCGGGCTGCTGACGCCGGAATTGCTGGCGCTCGCGGCGGAGCTGCTCGGTGTGCCGGGCGGCGCGGTGCGGCTCTACGGGGTCTGGGTGCTGGTGAAGCCGCCGCAGACAGTGGCCATCGCCCCGTGGCACCAGGACTTTGTCTTCTGGCCGTCGGCGGATCGGCGCGGGCTTACGCTGTGGTGGGCGCTCGACGGGGCGCCGGAGGAGGGCGGGGCGCTCCGCTATCTGCAGGCATCTGAGCAGGGGGAGGCGCAGATCGCTGTCCCGGCCCGCCCCGGCGATCTGCTCATCCACGACGGGGAGACGTGGCACACCGCCGGGCCGAACTGCACCGATGAGCGGCGGCGGGCAGTCGTCGTGATGGTCGGGCACCCCGACGTCGCGCCGATGGCGGACTGGCCGGGGCCGGGGGTGTCAGACGGGGCGTGGACGGCGGACTGCCCGCTGCTCAGGCCGGACGGTCAGCCGCAGGATCAGCTGCTCGCCGGGTTGTCCACCGCATAAAGAAACAGCGCCTGCCTCGGCACCACCTCCAGCGCCCGGATGTTCGTCCCCGCCAGCAGCACCGGCGGCGCCGCGCCTGCCTGGAGCGCCTCCACCCACCGCGCCGCGCACAGGCACCAGCGGTCGCCGGGCTTCAGGCCGGGGAAGCCGTAGTCCGGCAGCGGCGTGCTGAGGTCGTTGCCGCGCGACTTCGAGAACCTGAGGAACGCCTCCGAGGTGATGACGCAGACGGTGTGGCTGCCGGCGTCCATCGCGGAGGTGTTGCAGCACCCGTCGCGGAAGAAGCCGGTGCGCGGCTCCATGCTGCAGGGGGTGATGGGGGTGCCGAGGACGGAGAGCTGATCAGCCATGCAGATATCCTGTGGTCGCGCAAGATATCCGGTCGGAGCGTGCCTGATCAGCCCTGCGGCTCAGTTGGGCGCGTAGTAGCTCACCACCCGCCCGTTGAGCGGCTGGGTGGGCCGGAAGTTGTAGTCATAGACCGCGAGGAAGGCGGCGGTGTCCTCCGGGGCGGGCTTCAGGACGTTCCCGGAGATATAGAAGCGCACGCCCTCATCGCAGGGCGGGGTGGTGAGCGAGCCGTCGTAGTAGGCGTAGTTGCCGAACGCCGCCCCGAAGGTGCCGAGATCGAGCGTCCCGCCGAGGTCGGTGGTGGTCTCAGAGACGCCGAGCGCCACCGCCTCATAGAATTTCAGATCTCCGGCAGAGCCCAGCAGGTCGGTCGGGACGGCGCCAAGCTCGAAGGCGGAGTCGATGAACATGGCGACCACCAGCAGGTTGGTGGCGTCCGCCGGGTCTTCATGGACGAAGTGGACCTCCATCTCCAGGTGGGCGCCGTCGATGGTGTGCTCGGACAGGCCGTGGAAGTGGAACTGCTTCAGATTGAATGTGCCGTTCGCCGTCGTGACCGTGCTGCCGGCATCGACATTGTAGCGGATATAGTGGCCGGAGTTGTAGGCATGCAGCGCTGTCTCAGCCCAGTTGATCTCGATCCAGTCTTCGCCCGGCAGCAGGCTGTCCGTGACGAAGTCGACGGGGGACTGGGAGGTGCCGGTCCCGCAGGTGGCCCACTCCTCAGACAGGTCGCCCCAGTGATCGGGGCCGGTCTCGCCCTCGTAGCTCCAGGTCGGCTCTTCGGTGTCGCCGGTGTCAGTGCCGCCGGTGTCCGTGGTGCCGCTGTCTGTGCCGCCGCTGTCTGTGCCGCTGTTGTCTGTGTCGGTGTTGGCGTCGCTGTCTGTGCCGGAGGTGCTGTCTTTGCCGGAGTCAGTGCAGGCGAGGAGGAGTACAAAGATCATGTTGAAATCCAGAGCCGACGCCGGTAACCCGCGTGATTCTGGATGTCACCTTCTTTTCACGGAAGCGCGGCCTGAGTCCAGGCACCGCTGCAGGCGGGGGATTATGGAGCCGGCGCAGAGGAGGCATCCGGATGGGGTCATGGCCGACCGTATCGTTGTTGCTGGGGCTCGCGGCCTGCACCGCGCCGTCCACGAAGGAGAGCGCCACAGACACCGGCGCGGGCAGGGACTCGGCCACAGACACCGTGGCGGACACCGTGGCGGACACCGTGGCGGACACCGTGGCGGACACCGGGGCGGACACGGGGTGTCCTGCCCGCTACGCGGATCTGGACGGGGACGGCTACGGCGATCCGGCGCAGCTTCAGCCGGACTGCGCTGCGCCGGGTGCATGGGTAGAGGACGCCACGGACTGCCTCGACAGCGACGCCGGGGTGAACCCTGCGGCGGCAGAGGTCTGTGACGGGCTGGACAATGACTGCGCGCCTGCCACCGGGGAGGACGGGCTGCTGACCTGGTTCCAGCCGGACGGCAGCCGGGTCGATCTGACGGCGGACGCTACCGGATCGCCGGGCGCGCCTGCGCTGCTGGCGCTGGGGGAGGGCAGCTATCACCTGTGCGCGGGGACGTGGCACCTGCGGCTGGGGTCGACGGGTGCGGCGTCGCTGATCGGCTACGGCGATCCGGTGCTGGACGGCGGCGCGGCGGGGACGGTGGTGCGGGTGGAGGGGGGCGCGCTTAGCGTCAGCGGGCTGACGATCCGGAACGGGGAGGGGGACATGGTGCCGCCGGGATCGCCGGGGTTGTCAGGGGGCGGGCTGGCCTGCGACGGGGCGGCTGTCGTGGATCTGTCGGATGTCACGATCACCGGGAACCACGCGGAGATCGGCGGCGGGATCGCGGTCGATGGCTGCACGATCATCGGGACGGAGCTGCGGCTGGAGGAGAACGCTGCGCGCTACGGGGGCGGCATGTACATGCTGCGCGGGGAGGCGGCGCTGACGGGCGG
The DNA here is from genome assembly GCA_040376255.1 of Alphaproteobacteria bacterium. Classification (GTDB taxonomy): domain Bacteria; phylum Myxococcota_A; class UBA796; order UBA796; family SXON01; genus JBEIQZ01. Next base: position 1,187 of record JBEIQZ010000380.1, on the reverse strand, counting down.
GCGGATCAGCGGCAACACGGCGACGCTGGCCGGGGGCGGGCTGGGGCTGGAGGGGGCGTATGAGCAGGTCCTGCTGCTGCTGAACGCGGTGGAGGTGGTCGGGAACGGCGCCGTCCTCGGGGGCGGGCTTGTGCTGTTCGAGGACGCCCGCGCGACCTGCACGGGCAGCCCCGCCGACAGCGGCGGCTTCCGCCGGAACACCGCCGAGTCTGACGGCGGCGGCGTCTATATGACCGGCGGCGACTTCGATCCCATGCTCACCGCCGCCGGGTGCGACTTCGGCGAAGGGGAGGAGGACAACGATCCCGGCGATGTCGTCACCAACGGCGGCGGCTACAGCTTCGGCGATGACGCGGACGCGCAGTGCAGCAACGCCGGGTGCATCTGAGCGCGGATGGTCGCCTGCGCAGGTCCGGCATCCCTCATCGCGGCTGGAGATCCGCCGTCCATGCCCTACATCCAGTCCTGCGTCCCGTACCGCAATTCCACGCAGCCCTCCTCTGTCCACGCGGCGGCGACGTTGACATGGTTGGCGCCCTGGAATTCCAGCCCGGTGACCACCGCCAGCGGATCGATCATCTCCGCGTCGGCGCGGAGGTTCCCGGCATCAGTCGCGGCGGCGCAGGTGGTGAAGGTGGGTCCGGCGGCGTGGTGGTTGATGGAGATGAGCGTCGTCACCAGCGCGCCGTCCGCCTGCGGCGTCCAGCTCAGGTCGAGCGCGCCGGGCGCCATGCTGTCGCCCTCCAGCGTCAGCACATAGTCCAGCCCGCCGGGCGCCACCGCCATCTCAGGCACGTCCACGATCTGGGTTCCGAAGCGGATCTGCATGCTGTACGATTCGCCGATCCCCCCGACATCGCCGTAGATCTGCCCGCTCAGTGTGTCCCCGATGAAGCTCCAACTCTCCGACCGGCCGGGGACATCGGCCTGCAGGTCGAGGTGGCTGCGGGGCTGGGGGGTGCAGGCGCCGTCGATGCTGCAGATCTCACCCTCCGGGCAATCGCCGCAGGACGACGGGTTGAACCTGTGAAAATCGCAGGTTTCGGTGGATAGATCCGGCGCGCCGTACCAGGGGTCGGGCCGGTCGTAGACCGGGCCGTTGAGGTAGGGGGTGTCGCGGGAGGCGCTGTTGGTGATCTGCCCGATCCGCTCCTTTATCGGGCAGAGCGCCCCCATCTCCACGGTGC
>JBEIQZ010000251.1:0-8431 GCA_040376255.1 Alphaproteobacteria bacterium | reverse complement strand
CGGGCGGCGGCACCGGCGGAGCGGACGGCCCGGAGGCGCCCGGCTCGGCCCGCACCAGCGACACCGATCCGATCCAGGTCGCGTGGCTGCCCGACCGCTGGCCCGGCCGCGTGGGGCTGACCTTCGCCCCCGGCAAGCGATCCCCCTCGATCTACGGCTCCCCCTGGCGGCGCGATCTGGCCGCCGATCTGGATCGGCTCCGCGATGTGTTCGCGCTCGACGTGCTGGTGCCGCTGATCGAGGATCACGAGATGCAGAGCCTCCAGATCGGCGGCCTGGTCACAGAGGCTGAGGCGCGCGGGATCACGGTGCTGCGGCTGCCGATCCCCGACGGCGGCACCCCCGCTGCAGAGCCGGTGCGCCACCTCACCGCCGTGCTGCTCGCCTGCGCGCGGGCGGGGCGGCGGGTGGTCGTCCACTGCCGGGGCGGGCTGGGCCGGGCGGGGACACTCGCCGCCTGCACGCTGATCGCGGACGGGGTCACGCCGGCGGAGGCCATCGCCGCCGTCCGGCGCGTCCGCCCCGGAGCCATCGAGAACGAGGCGCAGGAGCGGTTCGTGCTGGGCTTTACGCGGTAGCCCTGCGGCGCTGGATCGCCAGCCCGGCGAGCAGCAGCCCCGCCGCGAGGCCCGCGCCCCTGCCGCCCGCGCTGTCGCCGGCGCTGCAGGCGCAGCCGCCCGCGATGTCGATGCCCTTGCCGCTGTCGAGGTTCTGGCCCTCATCGGCGCCGGTGTCCCCGGCGTCGGAGCCGGTGCCGGTGTCGTCCCCGGTGTCGCCGCCGGGGATGATCGTGCTGTCGGCGGTGCGGTAGACGCAGACGTCATCGACGTTCCAGCCGCCGAACTCCAGCCCGCCGTCGCTCGCGATCTCCCAGCCCAGCACCAGCGGGTCGGCCCCGCCTTCGATCCGCAGGGTGTGCTGCACCCAGTCGACGTCCTGGGTGTGCTCGTCCCCGGCGCGGTCGCTGGCGTGGTTCTCCCAGAGGATCGCGTCGTTGCCGTAGACGCGGGCGCGGTCGTAGATGCCGTCCTCGACGGTGAGCCAGCGGCGGTACTGGACGATCAGGGTGGAGGCGCCCTGGGTGTCGATGGAGACGCTGCTCAGGCGGTTCACGATGTCGGACTGGTAGGCGCCGTTGTAGTTGCCGCCGCCCCGGTCGTTGCCCCAGACCTGCCGCCCGGTGAAGGCGGAGACGGGGTCGCCGGAGAGGCCGCCGGGGCCGCCGTAGACCCAGTCGTCCGCGCCCTCGCGGTCGGTGCCGTCGAGCAGGGCATGCGTATAGCCGCCGTCTGAGCTGTCGAAGGTCTCGCAGTACAGCTCCTCCAGCCCGCCCACATAGAAGGTGTAGGGCGCCCGCTCCCCGCCGGGGGGCCAGAGCATCGTGTCGTTCCCGTCGTCGATCTCCAGGTAGTACGAGACGATCGCGCCGTCTGCCTGCGCCGGGATGTTGCCGGAGACGTCCAGATCCTGGATGTTCATCGCCGCCTCCTGCCAGCCGCCGCCGTCGACCGACCAGCGGATCGACGCCGACTGGATCGCCGCGTCGTTGCAGAGCGGGGCGAGGTTCTGGAGCGCGGCGGTCACGGGGATGTCCACCTGCGCCGCCTGGTTCTGGAGCGACAGGTGATCGATGCTGAGCAGCCCGCCCTGCCCGCCGTAGCCGAGGCCGTGCTGGCCGAAGGCGGTCAGCAGCTCGCAGAGGTGCGGGGTGCCGTCGCTCAGGTCGTTGTTGTCGTCGTCGGCGACGACGAAGTCCTCAAAGATCGACTCCAGCGTGCCGCCCGCCTTGATGCCGTTGGTGAACAGCTCGGCGGTCTCGGCCCAGGCGCGGCCCTTGCTGGCGTAGGGCGTCTCGTTGTAGGTGGCGCTCATCTCGGCGAGCAGATCCCAGATCGCGCCCGCGAAGATCAGGCCGTCCTCGTGCGACTCGTTGACCAGGTCGTCGGGGTAGACCCGATCCTGATCCACCCGCCGGATCGCGGAGCCGTCGGTGCCGAAGTACGGGGCGATGTAGGGGTCGAGCGTCTGGAAGAACGCCACGCAGTCGGACAGGCCCTCGGAGATGGTGGAGTCGAAGGTCCCGGCCTGGAGGCTGTAGTAGTGGTAGCCGTGGCCCCACTCGTGGTAGACCACGTCCCCGATCTCGCCGGTGTTGTTGCAGCCGTCCCCGGCGCGGAAGAAGTTGAGGTTGCCGTCGAAGTAGGCGTTGCAGGTCTGGTTCTGGTTGACGATGATCAGGAGCGGGTCGGTGACCATGTCCACCTCCGGCCCGAACTGGAGGCCCCAGTCGCGCACCTGGTGGACGAAGACGTAGCTGCTGATCTCGGCCTGGGTGGCGCTCGCCGTCGTCCAGGTCGGGGAGCCGCTGCTGAAGGAGAGCGCCCCTTCGCCCCCGGCGTCGTTCTCGACCGTGGCGTAGTCGCCCTCTAAAACGGCGGTGTACTGCGCGCCGTCGGGCAGGGTGAAGCTGCCGTCCGCCGCCGTCGTGGTGCCGCCGCCGTTGCCGCCGTCGATGTCGAGCAGCGGCATCGGGGAGGTGCTGTAGCTGCCGTCGAGGGTGCGGGTGGCGTGGGTGCCGTAGACGGTGCCGCTGAAGGAGCGGTATTCGTTGAACCAGGCGAGCAGCGCGCCGCTCTGGGCGTCCACGAAGCCCTGGAACAGCCCGGGCGGGATCTCAGCGCGGCTCCGCACCGCCCACACCCGCCGCAGCGCGAGCGATCCGTCCTGCTCCAGCGGCAGGATCATCTCGACCGCCGTCAGATCCTCGCGCGCGTTGAGGCCGATCGGCCCCTGGGTCGCGGCGAGCAGGAACGCCTGATCCCGGCCGATCTCGGCAGCGCCGACGGACTGCAATTCCGGGTAGCTGTCGATCCCGAGCAGCATCAGCCGCTCCCCCCGGATGCGCGCGGTGATCGCCGCGCCGTAGAGCGGGAGCGCCTGCGGCCCGCCAGCCTGTGTGCCTGGTTGCCCGCCCGCCACCGGCACATAGCGGTCATACTCGACGTACCAGGTGTCCGTCTCAGCGAGGTAGTTCGCCGTCTTCAGCTTGAGCTGCGCCGCGTCCACCCCGATCAGCCCCGGCTGCCGCGCGAACAGCCCGCGCATCGCCGCGTCCACCGCTGACCGGTCGGCGAGCGGGCCGAGCGGGATCGACGGCCCCCATGCCCGGTGCGCGGTGCCGGTGCGCTCGTCGAAGCGCGCCACCCAGCCAGCGCCCTCGCCCGCGAGGAACGCCTGCCAGCCCGCCTGCTGCCGGAGCCGCACCTGAGGCCCGGCGTTCGAGGGGTAGGTGCGGGCCGGCGCGCCCGGATCACCGATCTCCGTCGGGGCGAAGGCGTGGGCAGAGGGGATCAGCGAGGGGAGCAGCAGGGACAGGACGGGCAGCAAGGTGACTCCGGGAGGGCATCGCCCCGTGGCAGGCTGAGCAGAGATATGCTGGAGCAGGTATGGTCAGACAGGTACAGGGTGTACGATGCTCCGGATATCGCACAGCGGCAAGCGACCCGCCACTCTCTTCAGATTCCTGACAACCGCTTTGCCGGTCATTCTGATGGGCGCCCTGATGTCTCTCTTCCCTGGCTGCACCGGCGAAGGCGACTCGCGCCCGATCCCGACGCTCCCGCCGAAGATGATCAGGGAGGAGCTGCCTCCTGCCGAAGCGCCGCTCCCGCTCCGCGCGCTGATCATCGCCTGGAGCGGCGAGGTGCGCGGCGAGATCGAGCCCTGCGGCTGCCCGACGACGCCCTACGGCGGGATGGCGAGACGCGCGAACCTGCTCGATCAGCTACAGAAGATGCAGGAGCCGCAGGGGCCGCCTGTCCCGGTGTTCCATCTGGACGCGGGCGATCTGCTCGTAAAGGGCCAGCGCGCCGCCGATCAGGGCGGCCGGGGCGGGGAGCAGCGCCTGAGCCGCGCCCGGCTGATCCTGAGCCTGCTCGACCGGATGGGGCTGGACGCCCGCGCGCCCTCGCCGGGCGACGCGCTGCCGGGGCTGCCGACCGGCGCGCAGACCGCCGCGATCTCGGTCAACCTGCCCGGCTTCGCCCCCTCCCGCATCATCGAGCGGAGCGGGGTGCGCCTCGGGGTGATCGGGCTCTCTGCCCCCGGCACCTCTGCCCCCGGCGCCTCCGCTCCCGGCGCGCCTGCCGATCCGGTCGCCGCTGTCCTCGCGGCGCGGCAGGGGGCCGGTCAAGAGGGGGAGGCCGATCTGTGGGTGCTGCTGTCCAACGCCGACGCCGAGACCAACGCCCGCGTCGCCGCCGCCGCGCCCTGGCTGGGCATGATCCTGGCGACCCCCGGCGCTGCCCACGACGCGCCCCGGCTGGCGACCCCGCCGCTGCAGGCGCCGCCGATCCTGGAGGTGCCGGATCGGGGCCGCTACCTCTCGGTCGTCCACCTCTGGCTCGGCGCGGCGCCCGGCCCGGTGACGCTGCGCGACAGCGGCCCGTGGCAGCAGCTCATGCTGGATCGCCGCCTGCTCCGCGATCAGCTCCAGTCCAGCGCCTCCGCCCCGGAGCCGGGCGATCCGGCGTCGGGCGATCCCGCGCCGCCCGCCCTCCTCGCCGCCCGCCAGCGCATCGCGCTCCGCACCGCCGCCCTGGCTGACCCCACCGCCGGGTACAGGATCGCCACCGTCGAGGAGGTGCCGCTCGGCTCCAACCTCGACCCGTCCGGCTCCGACGCGGCGGTGAGCGCGGATATCCTTGCCCGCCTCCAGCAGTACGAGCAGGAGCGCATCCTCGCCGCCGACCGCGCCGCCAAAGCCGCATCCAGCCCGGCGGACGGCCAATACGCCAGCTCCGCCGCCTGCGTCTCCTGCCACCGCGACCGGTTCTCTGCCTGGGTGCTCGACCCCCACGCCCGCGCCCTCGACGCGCTCCGCCTGCGCGATCAGGCGCAGAACCCGGAGTGCATCGCCTGCCACACCACCGGCTTCGGCCAGCCCGGCGGCTTCGGCACCCCCGACGACGCGGCGCTGAGCCGGTGGAAGGGCGTCCAGTGCGAGGCCTGCCACGGCCCCCTCGGCGCCCACCCCGGCGACGGTCGCCCGCTGCCCGTCCCCGACGCCGCCACCTGCACCGGCTGCCACGATCCCGCCAACAGCCCGCAGTTCGACCCGGAGCGCTACCTGCGCCGGATCTCCTGCAGCATGATACCTGCGCAGTGACGGCTGCGCCGGGATAAGCGCGGGCGCCAGTGCAGGAGGGAGGCCGTGACCGAGAAGACGCAGGGGTTCATCACCGCCGGGATCGTGCTGGTGCTCTCCGGAGCGCCGATGTGGTTTTATACCCAGCAGAAGATCGAGGCGGGCTGGGACAAGACGCGCGAGGCCCAGCACAAGCAGCAGGGCTGGAAGGAGGAGGAGATCGCCGTACAGGCGCTCGCACCCCGCTACCCCGGTCAGGCGCTGACCCCGCTCACCCCGCCGCCGAAGCTCGTCCCCGTCGGGGAGCCGGTGCGGCTCGATCAGGGCGGCGCTGCAGAATTGGCCGCCGCCGCCGCGCCCTGCATGGCGCTATGGGGGCCGGGGGGCAGCGGCGCGTCGCTGGACTGGTCACCGGGGATGTACCGCCCCGTCCTCGTCCTCGCCGCGAAGGAGGTGCCGCCCGATCCGGCGCTCGCCTGCATGCTGAAGGAGATGTGGCGGCGCCCGGTGGAGATCCCGGCGGGGACGGTGGTTCAGGCGCTGTGATCAGGGCGGATGCCCTACCACTCCCGCAAAAACCGATCCACCTCATCCCGCTCCAGCAACCCTGACGACAGATCCACGCACTCCGTACACACATCCACGACCCGCCGCACCCCGCCGCCCTGGCGATCGCCGCCATGCCGGTAGAGCGCGCGGGCCTCGAAGTGGGTGCGCCCGCAGAGGTCGCAGGTGGCGCCGTCGGGCGCGGCGGGGGGCCTGCGGCTGCTCTGCAGCTCCGAGACGCAGACGTTGCAGAGGACGGCGCTGGTCCCGGACATGAGGTGGGTGCAGTCGCCGCCGGTGGTGCGTCCGCAGACGGAGCAGTGGACGTCCTTGTCGGCGTTCTTGCCGGAGATGGGGCGCGGCTCGGCGCTGGCAGCGGGGGGGGTGACCTGGGCGAGCAGGCGCTCGACGATGACGGTGGCGCCGCGCTCCTGGGCGCGCTTCAGCAGGGCGCGGGTGGCCTCGGGCTCGCCGAGGATGGCGAGGCCGACCTGGACGGCAGCGTGGAGGTCGGGGTCGCCGCCGGTGGCCCCGGCCCAGCTCTGGAGGAGGGCGCGGCCGGAGCGGCTGCGGCGCGAGGCGACGGAGAGGAGGAGGATGGCCTGCCAGGCGCGGGCCAATTCGTTCTCGGCGTCGATCATGCGGCGGTGCTGGGCGACATCGGTGCCGTTGCCCCGGCGCTCGACGGCGGCGCGCTTGACGTCGTCGGGGGAGAGAGAGAGGCCCATGGTGAGCGCGGGCTCGGGGATGAAGTCGGCGGCGGAGAGGGCGCTGCGGGCGAGGCCCACTGAGAAGTGCTTGCCGGGCTCCTTCATGCGGGCAGCGACGGACTGGCCGACGTGTTCGGCGGCCATGCTGGAGGCGGCCTCCCAGAGCGCGAACCGCAGGCCCTCGTCGTCGCTGAGCTCGACGCTGCTGAGCACGGACTGGATGGCGGAGGGGCCGCCGGCGCGCAATTCCTTGAGCAGCACGCCGATCCGGCGGCGGGTGAAGTTGCGCGGGGCGGCCTCGCCGCCGCCGAAGGGCAGCCGGTCGTGGCTGGAGACCTCGGCGTGGAGCGCCTTCTGGAGCCAGCCCGCGTCCCCGATCTGGCGGCGCATGCGGGTCAGCTCGACGTAGCTGAGCATGTCCTCGGGGTGCTCCTGGAGGGTCTCGCGGAAGATCCGCATCGCCTCCTGAATCTGCTGGCTCTCCAGGAAGGTGCAGCCGAGGATGTGGCGGGCGGCGACGAGGCCCGGTTCGAGCAGCAGGGCGCGCTCGGCGGCCTCGCGGGCGCGCTCGCGCTCCTCCAGCTGCAGGTAGCACATGGCGACCTGAGCGAGGGTGTGGGCGTCGTCGCTGCGCTCTTCGAGGTAGTGGCGGAAGTGCTGGATCGCGTTCTTGTACTTGCCGAGTCCGAACGCCACCTGTCCGAGGTACTTCCGCGCCACCAGCGCGTACTTCGGGTTCTCGCGGATGCGGACGAACAGCTTCTCTGCCTCGACGTAGCGGCCGGTCTGGAGGCAGAGCAGGCCGAGGTCGCGCATGAGCGGGTGGAGCAATTCCGGCGGCGGCCCGATCTTCAGGGCCTGCACGAGGTGGTACTGGCTGCGCTCGATCATCCGGCTCTCGGCGCGGCCCTCGGCGCGGCCCTCAGCCCTGCTCCCGCCCCGGCGCGCCTGCTCAGAGAGCGTGCGCCCGAGCAGCAGGTGAACCTCCCAGGACTCCGGCGAGCCGCGCACCGCCAGATCCAGGTGCCGGAGCGCCGTCTGCCGATCCCCCTGCGCGCGGTACATCGCCCCGAGCGCCATGTGGAGGTCGGGGCGGGTGGCGTCCATCTTCAGGGCCTCGTCGAGGTACTTCTGCGCCGACTCAGGGCGATCCATCCCGACAAGCGCCGTCCCGGCGACGATCAGCGCGTCCGCTGAGTCTCTTGCCGAGTCCTGGTTGTCCTGCATCAGCCGCCGCGCCACCGCGAGCGCCTGGGCGCACTGCTGCTCCCCGCCGCCGTGATACAGCCCGCGCGAGAGGTAGATCCGCCCGAGCTCCAGGCGGGCGTCCCGGTCATTGGGCGCTTCATTGAGCCTCGTCTCCAGGCGGCTCGCTGACCAGTCCAGCTTCTGGTGCGGGTACATGACGCTCTCCGGCCCCTCCCGTAACCCGCTCAGCGGGGAACAGCCCGCTCGCCGGTCTGTGTCGCTTGTCAGCGGCAGGTTACCCTGGCGCCCGATGTCCACCCTGCACCTCCTGTTCCTGCTCTCCGGCGCAACCAGCCTCGTGTGGGAGACCCTGTGGAGCCGCCAGCTCCACCTGATCTTCGGCACCAGCCAGTTCGCCATCGCGACGGTGCTGTGCGCGTTCATGGGCGGGCTCGCCATCGGCTCCGGTGTGGCGGCGCGCTTCGGCGGGGAGGGCGCGCCGCCGCTCATCAAGCGGCTCCGCCCGCTCCAGATGTACGCGATCCTGGAGGCGCTGATCGGGGCGTACTCGCTGGCGTTCCCGCTGATGCTCGCGCTGATCGAGCCGGTCTACCTCGGGATCGCCGGGGGCGTCCACCCGGTGCTGTTCGGCGTCGCCCAGTTTCTGCTGGCGGGGGGGCTGCTCCTCGTCCCTGCTGCCTGCATGGGGGCGACGCTGCCGGTGCTGACGCCGCTGGTGCGGGGGCAGGGGGCCAGCGGGGTCGGCGGCCTCTACGCGATCAACACGGTCGGCGCGGTCGCGGGCGTGGCGATGGCGGGGTTCGTGCTGCTGCCGGAGCTG
>JBEIQZ010000392.1:0-5973 GCA_040376255.1 Alphaproteobacteria bacterium | reverse complement strand
TGCCATGATCTCCCTGATCGGAGTCATCTCCGCCTGCACCGCCCCTGCTGCGTCTCCGGCCCCCGCGACCGTCTACCAGGAGGTCACCCGCAGCACGGCGGGCTGCCGCCGGTACTGGAGCGGCGCCTGTACGCCGGAGGACGACTGCCGCCCGCGCGAGGCTTCGGTGGAGTGCCCGGAGGCGCTCACGAAGCCCGGCGATCAGATCCGGTTCTACACGGACGGGCGCTGCGTGCTGACCCCCGGCTGCGAGCCCGGCGCGGCCTGCACGGCGGTGGACACGCCTGCAGCCTGCCCGGCGCTGGTGAAGCTGCCGCCGCCTCCGCCTCCGGCCCCCGCAGAGGTGCGCTACACCGTGACGCGCGGGCCGGACGGCTGCGAGGGGCGGCTCAAGTACGGCACCCCGGATCGGCTGGGCTGTCCGCCGGTGCTGAACGCGCCGGGGGACACGCTCTGGATGATGACCGACGGCACCTGCCGGGCGACCCCGCGATGCGCGCCCGGATCGACCTGCCCGCAGCGGGTGACGGTGGACTGCCCGGCGGCGGAGTCGATGCCATTTCTGCCGCGTTGATCGTGGATCTGATAAGGGGTTGATACGGGTTGATACGAAGTTGATACGGTGGTTGATACGGTGCTGACAGGGGGTTGATACGGGGTTGATACGGGGCCGGGAAGCCACAGCGCCACCTGATACAGCGGCCCTGCCGGAGTGATATGGGGGGCCGCTACGCATGTCCGGAGGCGTCAATGAAGGTCGAGATCTGGTCGGATGTGATCTGTCCCTGGTGCGGCATCGGCCAGCACCGGCTGGACGCGGCGCTCGCGGGGTTCGCGCACCGGGAGGAGGTGGAGGTGATCCACCGCTCCTTCCAGCTCGACCCGTCGTTCCCCGCCGGGACGGTGCGCCCGGTGCGGGAGATGCTGATGGCGAAGTACGGGATGAGCGCCGCGCAATTCCAGGCCACGACGCAGCGGGTGGAGTCGCTGGCGGCGGCGGACGGGCTCGCGCCCTGGCGGGTGGGCGGCAACACGGTCGGCAACACCCGGATGGCCCACGAGCTGCTGGCGATGGCGGCGGAGCGGGGGATGGAGGCGGCGGCGTGGCGGCGGCTGTATCAGGTGTACTTCGGGGAGGGCGGGGACATCTTCTCAGCGGACTCGCTCGTGGCGATCGGCGCGGGACTCGGGCTGGACGGGGAGGAGGTGCGCGCCGCGCTCGCCTCGGGCCGGTTCCGCGCGAAGGTCGAGGCGGACGGGCAGGAGGCGAAGCGGCTCGGCGCGACGGGCGTGCCGTTCGTGGTGGTCGACCGGCGGCTCGGCGTCTCCGGGGCGCAGCCGGTGGAGACGTTCCGGCGGGCGCTGGAGTAGGCGTGGCGCGACAACCCGACGCCGCTCCCGAAGGTGCAGGCTGCGGCAGGGCAGGCAGGACAGTCAGGGCAGGGCGCTGATCCGGCGGACGGGGCGTCCTGCAGCGCGGAGGGCTGCGATCCCTGAGTGCAGCGCCCGCCGCTACAGCACCACCAGCACCACCCCGATCCCCATCAGCGCCGCCCCCGCCAGCTTCCCCGCGCTCAGCGGCTCGCCCAGCCAGAGCCGCCCCGCGACGAGCGCGGAGGTCATGCCGATGGCGCGCTTGGTCGCCTCCACGACGCTGATCAGCGAGTGCTGGAGCGCGAGCAATTGCAGGGCGGCGGCGAGGCTGAAGCAGGCGACCGCCAGCAGCCACGTCCGCCACACCGGGCGCAGCGCGTCCAGCCGGTGGAGCTCTCCGCGCGCCGCGAGCAGCCCGAGCAGCCCGATCGCCGCGCCCGTGCACTGGATCGCCGCATGCGCCGGCCGCTCCGCATGCGCGAGCGCCAGCTTGTCGAGCGTGATCGTCAGCGAGAACAGCACCGACACCCCCAGCATCGCCCGCGCCCCGGCGTTCCCCCACAGCGCCGACAGGAGCCGGAGCGGGCCGCCCCCGCGCCTCCCTGCATGCAGCGCCAGCGCCCCCGCCACCGTGCAGCCGATCCCGGCCGCCTGCTGCGGCGTCAGCGCCTCGCCCGCCAGCCCCCACCCGAGCAGCGCCGACCAGACCGGCGTGAACGAGAGCATCGGCACCGTCAGCGAGAGATCCCCCGCCCGCAGCGCCGCCGCGAACGCCACCTGCGCGGTCAGGTTCAGGCAGATCAGCGCGCCGCCCGCCCGCAGGTAGCCGGCGTCCGGCAGCCCCGCCCCGCTCTGCAGCGCCCACAGCGCCATCACCGGCACCTGCCCCGACAGCAGCGCAGCCGCCAGCGGCAGGGGCGACGCCCGATCCGCGAGCCGCTTCCGCAGGATGTCCAGGGCCGCCCAGGTGAGTCCAGACATGATTGGAAAGATGAGATGTTCTATTCTAAATGCCTGTTATAGTTGAAAATAGTTTCCTATCAACTGCGCGTCCGGCACCCAGTCCCCGCACAGGTCGCCGCTGGAGTGGAACACCAGCTTCTGTATGACGGCGCCCGCCCCGCTGTTCACCGCCTCGTTGTGGGCGACGTAGCTGGAGCCCTCGATCACCGCCTCCACGCCGCTCCGCTCGTAGACCTCGTTGTAGTAGTAGTAGCCGGAGGTCATCCCGAGGAGGCGCCAGCCTGCCCGCAGCCGCGCGGCCCCGTCAGGCCCGGAGGGCAGGATCTCCTCCATTCTGGCCCGCAGGTCGGTCCGGTTCGCGGCGATCCAGCGCGTCTCGCGGTTCTCATGGTAGATGTCCCCCAGCTCCGAGAGCGCCCGGAACACCACCCGCCGCACCCCGAGCGCCGCCGCCTGATCGAGGTAGGCCTCGATGTCCGCGACGCTGTCGACGCCTTCGCGGCTCATGATGCAGACCAGCCGCACCGGCAGCCCCCCGCCGATCATGCGGCGCACGGTGTCCGCGAAGGCCGCCGCTGTATGGATCGGTTCGCCGCGCCGGAAGCGCATGATCCGCTGGTTGCGCGCCGCGTCGAAGTGGCAGCGCGACAGCTCCGCCCGGTCGAAGCCCGCCGCGACGAGCGCCGGGATCAGCCGCGCGTCCGTACACAGCCCCGATCCGTTGGTGTACAGCACCCGCTCCTGGAACAGCCCCGGGTGCCGCCCGAGCAGCCCGATCAATTGCAGCAGCCAGTCCGGCCGGGAGGTCGCCTCCAGCCCGCTCAGGCTCAGGCCCATCTCCATCCCGGCCAGCTCCCGCCACGCCCGATCCAGCCCGGCGAAGTACTGCGCGTCGTCGGTGATGACACGCTTCGCGCTCAGCCTGCTGGCGTCGAGCCTCAGCAATTCCTCTGAGCAGAACGCGCACCGCGCGTTGCAGGGCGTCGGGTTCGCGTAGGGCGTGAACGTCAGACCGGGCCGCAGCCGCACCGTCCGCCCGCGCAGCACCCGCTCCACCGGCGCGCGCGGCAGGAATGTGCGCCACCGTCCGTCCCGGTACTCGCCCGGATCGGTGGCGTCGGCGGCGCGACGGAACAGGTTGGGCCGGAACGGCTCAGGGCGGTTCATGGCGTCCCCTGCGGTGCCTGCCGGATCGTCGCCTGCCGGATCGTCACCGACCCCGCCATCGCCACCCCGATGCGCCGCTCCCCGGTGTACGCCTCGCGCGAGTGCCCGCAGCGCAGGTTGTCCACCAGCAGGATGTCCCCCGCTCCCCAGCGGACGGCCTCCCGTGTCGCCAGGAAGGCGCCGATCAGCAGTCCGATCTCCGCCTCCGTCAGCGCCCGCCCGTCCCCGAGCGGGTAGCGCCGCCAGCCGTTCACCGCCGCCGGGCCGTCGAGCGCGATGCGCGGGAACAGCATCCGGCGCCCCTCCGGCCCGTCGTGGAACGCCGGAACCCGGACGCGCGTCATCAGCGTGTCCAGCCCGCCCGGCTCTGATCGCCACCGACAGTCGTCGAATTGGTGCCGGGCAGCCCGGCATCGCGCTTCAGCCTCGTCCCGATCCTGCGTCCCGAAGCGATCCTGCCAGGAACGGAAGAAGTTCAATGGTTTGGATGGATGGTCTTCATGTAGAAACCCCATCTCGATCAGCAGCCCGTGGCGCTCCAGATCCCCGAGCAGCGCAGCCCCGGCCGCCCCGCAGCTCCGCAGCCACGCCTCCAGCCGCGCCGATGCATGCACGAATGTCCGCCCGCCCGCGCCCGGCGCGCAGTCCGTCGCGGAGAAGAACAGCAGCCGCGCCGGGAGATTGCGCTGGTACAGCACCTCGTTGTGCGGCAGCAGCCAGAGGTGTGGCGGGTAGTCGTCGGTGGCGCGCAATTCGCGGCTCAGCGCCCGCCGCACGGTGCGACCGCTGCTCATGCCGCCCCAGGGGAAGGCGTCCGCGCCCCCGAACCCGAGCGCATGCAGCACAGGCTCCGGCAGATCCCCGGCATGCTCCGCCCGGATGCCGGTGTTCTTCACGTGCAGCGCGCCGTGCCTGCCGAACTCCCGCAGGATCTCTGCGGCGATCACCGGGGAGAGCCGATCCGGGTTCAGCCCGCCCGCCGCGTCGAAGGTGCGGGCGCTGAAGCGGCGCTCCGGCTCCGGAGGGACGTGGTACTGCTGCCCGTCCCGCCCGGCGAAGGCGGAGATCGGGGCAGGCGCAGGACCGGGGGGCGCGGCAGGCGCGTCAGCCGGGGTCTCCAGAGACGGATCGCACAGCTCTCCGGCCATCCCGACGTAGACCTCGCGAGCCCCGGTGAAGGACTCGCGCGAGTGGCCATACGAAAGGTTGTCGAACAGCACCAGATCGCCGTCCCGCAGCGGCGCGCCCTCGCGCGTGGCGAGGAAGGCTGCGCGGAGCTGATCCGCCTCGGCAGGCGTCAGATCGGTGCCGTCCCCGAGCGGGAAGCGCCGCCAGCCGTTCTGAAGGGCGGGCGGATCGAGGGCCACGCGGGGGAAGCGCAGGTGTCCGTGCCAGGAGGAGGCGAAGGTGATGCGCGTCATCAGCGTGCGATATGCCCCGCAGGGTTCGTCGCGCCACCAGCACTGATCGTACTCTTCGACCTCGGCGCGGGCGCGGGCGATGGCGGTGTCAGGATCGTCCGTGGCGAACCGCTCCTGCCAGGACTGGAAGTAATTGTCCGCCTTCGCCGGGTGGCGCGCGTCGAGGAACCCCGTCTCGATGCAGAGCCCGTGCCGCAGGATGCGATCCAGCAGATCCGGCGCGGACGCCCGCAATTCCGCCTCGACCGCCTGCGCCCGGTGCAGGAAGATGCGCCCCCCGTCCGCAGGCGCGGTCAGGCAGGCGAACAGCACCCGGCGCGGCCCGACCCGCCGGTACTGCACCTCGTTGTTGGGGAGCAGGTAGAGGTCGGGCGGGTACCAGTCCATCCGGCGCAGCCCCGGCGCAGCCCACTTCTCCTGCGTCTGCGCGCTCGTCCGCCCGCCGATCCGGAACTGCTCCGCCGCCCCGAACCCCAGCCCCGGCATCACCCGCAACACGTCCGCGATCTCCCGGAGCCCGGTGTTCTGAACGTGGATCGCGCCGTATTCCTCCAGGATCTCCCTCACCTCAGCCGGCCACCGCGCGTCCGCGCCGCCCTCCGCGTCGAAGGTGCGCGCGCTGAAGCGCTCGCCGCGCATCGCGGCGGATCGGGCCTGCCAGCGGGCGCGGTTGTCCTGAGCGGGGTTCATCGATTTTCTCCTGATGAAACCTATTCTGTCGTCGTGCTGACGGCAAAGGGCGGATCATCGCACCTCCACCCGCCGCCCCGGCCCGCGCAGCGCCTCCACCGTCGGCAGGCCCGAGAACCGCGCGCCCGCCCCGCAGCCGCACCGGCAGGCCGTCTCCCGCACCTCCCGCGCCGCCCCCCGCTCCACCACCAGCCGCACCGCGAGCGCGCCGTACCCACGGCACACCCCGCACCCCGCCGGGGCCGCCACGGCGCTCCCCGGCAGCCGCAACGCGTCCAGCACGTCCCGCAGCATCGGCGCGCGCCGCATCGTCGCCATGCAGTGCAGCATCGCCGCGTCGAATTTGTCGTTCCCCGCC
>JBEIQZ010000646.1:0-3053 GCA_040376255.1 Alphaproteobacteria bacterium | reverse complement strand
GGCGGATGATGACGGTATCAGGTGAGCAGGAATCGGGATATGAAGGATCGATATGTGGCAATTCTCCTTCCTCCTGACCCTTCTGGTGCCTGCCTGCACCGACAAAAAGCCTGATCCGGTAGACAGCCCCGCCGACAGCCCGACCGGCGACGCAGCGGAGACGGTCTGCGACGGGGCGGACGATGACGGGGACGGGGTCGCGGACGACGGCTTCCCCGACGCGGACGCGGACGGCGCGATGGCCTGCGTAGACTGCGATGACGCCGCTCCGCTGATCCGTCCGGGGGTGGCCGAGCTGGACGATGGCATCGACAACGACTGTGACGGGAAAGTGGACAACTTCGCCCGGATCAGCTTTGAGAAGATCCTTGATATAACGGTCGGTTCGGACATGGTGGCGCTGCCGGACGGGCGGCTGATCCTCTCGGACATGGGGACGGCCTCGCTGATCCTCGTCGACCCCGCCGTACCGGAGATCCAGGCCCAGATCGCCTACCCCGACGGCTACCCGGCGATGCTCAGCCTGCTGATCGATCCGGCCTTCGGGGACGGCGCGCACGACTATCTCTATGTCTATGCGGGGAACCTCGGGGTGTCCCGCTACCCGCTGACGCTGAGCCCCTTCGGGATCGGCGCGCGGGAGCCGGTCTTTGATCCGGGCTGCACCACCGACGACATGGCCTGCCACGGGGACATGGCGTGGTGGTCGGGGGAGACTGAGCGGCCTGCGCTCTACATCCTCACCACGCACGGCCCGCAGATGGAGCCGCAGGACAGCCGCAACCTGGGGAGCAAGCTGCTGGCGATCCACGTCGATCCGGCGACCGGGGAGGGGACGCCCGCCGCCCCGCCCGGCGCGGACGGCTACGTGGCGGCCGTCGGGATGCGGAACCCGTGGCGGGTCGTCGACTGCGGGGCGGCGTTGTGCATGGTCGATCCGGGCGATGAGAGCTGGGAGGAATTGAACCTCTACCGGGGCGCGGGGATGAACTTCGGCTGGGATCAGGCCGAGGGCATGAGCGGCGGGATCTACGACGATCCGGCAGTGACCTGGCAGGACGACGATCCGGCCTGGGCGGCGGAGGACGCGACCGGCCCCGGCGTGCCGGGGTTCGCGAATGTCCCCTCGGTCGGGATGCGCGTGCCGCCGTCGCTCTACGGGGGGCGGCTCGGAGGGATGGTGCTGTTCTCAGAGTTCTTCGACGGCTGGGTGCGCGGGCTGCCGCTCGGCGACGACGGCGCGGTGCTGGGCGCGTCCGTGCCGCTGGGGCACCAGCCCTTCCTGATGTCGATGGTGGAGGCGGGCGGCGCGATCTACGCGCTGGACATCATCGGCGGGCTGTACCGGGTCGGGCTGTGGGAGGATCGCCCGCAGCCGCAGGAGGCGCTGCTCTCTGAGACGCACCACGCGGAGGCGGTGCCGTTCGATGTGCGCTACGCGCTGTGGTCCAACGGCGCGGACAAGCAGCGGTCGATCTGGCTGCCGCCGGGGACGGCCATCGACACGCAGGGAGATTCCTGGGTCTTCCCCGAGGGTACCGAGATCTTCAAGACCTTCTCAGTGGCCGGGAGCCCTGTCGAGACCCGCATGCTCGCGCTCCGCGACGGGCGCTGGCTCGGAACCGTCTTCCTCTGGGCCGGGGCCGACGCCGCGCGCTACGACGGCGACCGCCAGACCCTCACCGCCGCCGACGGCAGCCCCTACACCGTCCCCGGCGAGACCTCCTGCGCCGACTGCCACGACGCCACGCGCGGCAGGGAGTGGCCCCTGTTCAGCCCCTTCCTCCTCGGCGATGAGGGGCTGGCGCAGCTCGCGCCGCTGCTCGACGCCCCGCCCGACCCCGCCCCGCAGCCGGACGGCGACGCGCTCACCCGGGCGGCGCGCGGCTACCTCCAGGCAAACTGCGCCTTCTGCCACAACGCCGGGGGCATGACCGGGCGCATCGGCACCCTCGACCTCGATCTGAGCTACGACGTCCCGGTCACCTTCGTCGACCAGGAGACCCGCTACTGGCACGACGGGCAGCGCGAGGTCGTCGCCGATCCCGCCGACCCCGCCCGCAGCGCCCTCGTCCGCGTCATGCAGAGCGCCGAGATGCCCTATGTCGGGGTCTGGACGCCCGACGCCGAGGGGATCGCGCTCGTCCAGGCGTGGATCGGCACATTATAGTCAGGAAAATCTATGCTCTCAGGTCGCTGTCGTACGAACAAAATTCCCGCAAGAACAGTGCCGTTCCGCATCAACGCCTTCGCCTGGGCGCCGCTGTCCGGGCCGGGCGACTTCGACGGCTCCCTGACGGTTCAGTTTCAGGTCACCCGCGCCCGCGCGCTCACCGCCTGGCTCCACCTGCGCCTCACCGCCGACGCAGCGGGTCTCTGTCGATGCCCGCTCAGCCTCGCGCAGCTCGGGGAGCTGGCCACGCACATCCTCAAGTACGGTCGCGACTTCTCCGAAGGTCGCTGGTATGTCACCGGCCCGCCGCCCGACACCGCCGCCTCCCGCTACGGCCACCCCGCGCGCAAACGGCTCGACCGGGATCTCGGCCTCCCCTCAGAGGGCTGGATGCAGGACTGGCCGCTGGAGGTCGCCCGGTGGCAGGATCTCGACCGGTACCTTGAGTATTATGACGCCGCCGGGGACGATCCCGACAGCGACGATGTCCGCCATGACGCCATGTGGCTCGCCCTCCACGCCGCTGAACACCGGCTGGAGCCTGCCCCGCGCTGGGAGTGGTTCGCTGACCGCATCCGGGCGCGCTTCCCGCTCCACGCCCACGCCGTCTTCCAGATCGGCAGCAGCCCGGACGACGGGTTCGGCGGGCGGCTCCACGCGCTCGGGCTGGGGTGCCTGATCCCGATCCCGCTCGCGCCGCTGCCGGAGCCGGAGAAAAAGGTGTCCGCTGCCGCTGCGGCGCGTTCGGGCGGCGGTTGACTGTGATAGTGGCGCGCATGACAAAGATCCGTCTCCTGCCCGCTCTCTCCGCCATCGCCCTCCTCTCGCTCGCCTGCGCGGGAGAGGAGGCCGCTGCGCCTGCCGCGCCCGCCGCGCCTGC
>JBEIQZ010000973.1:0-1034 GCA_040376255.1 Alphaproteobacteria bacterium | reverse complement strand
GCTTCGGATTGAGACCGCCGGGGTCTCGTTCGCGCCGCTCCCAGGGAGCGCGGACGCGCTGGCCGGGATCACGCCGGAGGCGGTGCTGGTGTCCACCGCGCTCCTGACAGACATGCAGACGGCGTTCATCGAGATCAAGGCGGCCCTCGCCTCCCTCGCGCCGTCGCTGCCGGGCGTAGACAGCCTGCTCGCCGGGATCACGGCGGCGCTGGCTGGGTCACCTTCCTCGCGATATGCAAGCAGGACATTGCGCGCGTAGCGCGAAAAGGAGCGCGACATGGGCATCGAACCGTACGGGATTCCGGCCAACACCAGCGTGTACCGCCGCACCCCCGTAGAGGAGCATCTGGTCAAGGCGGCTGCGCTCGGAATCGACGCCCCGCGCATGGACACCATGCGACGCCTGCCGGAGTCCGTGCAGGAGTGGAGCATGGCGCTCATCCAGTTGCTGGTGGAGACCGTCCCCTACGTCGGCAAGTACCAGCCCCAGGTGGACCTGCCCAACTACGACCCCAACGCGGGGTATGGGTTCGGCAGCTTCGTCCTGCGCCCGCAGATGTCGGGGAACAACCTCGCGGCGCCGGGCCTCTCCGAGAACCGGGTGCGGATTCCGATCATCATCAAGGACTTCCGCGCCTTCCCGTTCGACATCATGGAGGTCGGCGGCACCTACTACCTGCTCACCGAGTCCAAGCTGGCGCGGGCGCTCCACAACCCGAACATCGGCGAGGACATCGCGCCCATGCCCGCGACGTCGCCGAACATCGCGCAGCAGCAGCTCCCCCCGATGAATGGGATGGGGATGAGCGGGATGGGTTTCCCGGGGATGATGCCCTCGATGATCCGGACGGCGAGCGATCCGGCCGCCGAGGCAGCGCCGGATGGCGACCTGATCTCCGGCATCAGCGGGACGATCTACGAGGAGGACGCCGAGCGGCTGACCGAGCATCTGCGAAAGCATGCGGACGCGCTGGGCGGCGTGGCGGGCGGTAGAACCTGGTCCGCGCGGCTGGGTGCGCTGCTCGCGGGCGGGG
>JBEIQZ010000031.1:0-22037 GCA_040376255.1 Alphaproteobacteria bacterium | reverse complement strand
CCCGCCGCCGCCGGGTGCGCCGCCACGGCTGTAGCCGCCGCCCGAAGCGCCGCCGGATGCGCCGCCACGGCTGTAGCCGCCGCCCGAAGCGCCGCCGGATGCGCCGCCACGGCTGTAGCCGCCACCGCCGCCGCCACCGCCGCCGCCGGAAGCCCCTGCCGACTCACCGTCTTCCGCTGCATGGCCGCCGCCGCTGAGGAACTTCACGTTGTCCGCGACGATCTCGGTGGTGTACTGATCCTTCCCTTCCTTGTCCTGCCACTTGCGGGTCTGGATGCGACCCTCGATGAACAGCTGCTTGCCCTTCTTGCAGAACTTGTTCACGTTGTCGGCCTGCGGTCCCCACACGACCACGCGGTGCCACTCGACGCGCTCCTGCATCGCGCCCTCCTTGTCCTTGTACTTCTCGCTGGTGGCGAGGCGCAGAGAACACACCGACTGACCGGACTGTGTGGAGCGCAGCTCAGGATCTGCACCGAGGTTGCCGACGAGAATCACCTTGTTGACCATCTTGTACTCCGTATGCGTCGCTGTCCTCTGGGGGGGATCGAGGATCGATCTCTTCAAGAGCGCCGAACGTGGAATGAGTTTAACCGCTGCCCCCCGCAGGGCAATACGGGTGCTGTATTTTGTTCTGAAACGCTGCCAGAATCTGTCCGGTTCTGATTCCCCGTTCAGCGCCCCGCTCTGAACCGGGGGCGCCTGCGCGACACCAGCCAGGCGAACCCCGCCAGCGGACCCATCGGCAGCCCCGCTCCGCCCGCCACAGCGCACCCCTCACAGACCTCCCCGATCGGAGGCATCGCCTCCGCCGCCACCCCCGGGATCAGCGCGCCCGCCACCTCCATGCAGAGCGGCTCCCCGTCCCGGCAGGCCGTGCAGGGGAGCTGCAGCGATCCGAGCAGCCCGCACAGCCGCTCCGGGGTGTACTCGCTGTCCAGCCCCAGCCGCGTCAGATCGCGCGCGTCCCAGAAGCCGTGGATCCGCACCCCGTCGATGCGCTCCCCGTCCGGCGAGAACGTCCCCTCCACCTGCAGCCCGTAGAGAGCCGGGAACGGGAGATCGGTCGGGATCGTCACGAAGTACGGGGCGTCCCGGAACACCGCCTGCTGCGTCCCCAGATCGCACGCCCTGCCCCGGCTCCCGTCTGAGCTGAAGGTGCCGCGCACCGTCATCGCATATTCCCGCACATCATCGACGCTCAGCAGCACCTCCCCGATCAGGTAGGGCGCGATCAGATCGGCCACCTGCCCCTCCGCCCGCCCCTGCTTCAATTGCAGCCGCCAGCTCCGCCCCTCCAGCAGCGAAGGCTCCACCGTGAGCGGCGCGCCCGCCTCGCCGGTGCGGAAGCGCACCGTCGTCTCCCCGGAGCAGAGCGCCACGGTCAGCGCGTAGTCGGTCAGCGGGGCCAGCGGCGCCTCCGGCACCCAGTCGAGCCGCCGCCCCTGCTCAGCCACCGACAGCCGCCCGGGGATGTCGGTGCGGATCTGCGGCCCCCCCTCCGACACGGTGTCCGCCTGCGTCAGGTAGAACGACAGCGGCGCCCGGACGTAGACATCCACCGCCCCGTCCGCCGGGAAGGTCGTCGTCACCTCCGAGATGCAGGGATCAGCGATAACAGAGTCGCCGGTCTCCTCTTTGGCACCGTCCAGACAGCCGAGCAGCAGCAGGTTCCACATGCCGCTGTACTAACCCCGGCGGGCCGTCCCGGCGCAGGCTGCCTGTGGATAAGCAGGCCCGCTCCTATGGATAAGTACCCCGTTTCCTATGGATAACCAGTGGATAACCTGACCGGCGGGGTTATCCTCATGCTGTGGATAACCTGACGGATTTTAGGGATAACTCCCTCAGCCGAGGTGCCGCAGCACCGCGTTGACGACGTCCGTACAGGAGGCGCTGCCGCCCATATCGCTTGTATGTACGCCCGCGAGCAGGGTCGCGCCCATCGCCGCCTCCAGCCGATCCCCCGCGCCGGTCTCGCCGATGTGGCGCAGCAGCAGGCCGCCGAGCCGCAGCATCGGGTAGGGGCTGGCGCCGTCCGCGCCGCAGTCCTCGGTGCCGATGCCGTGCGGGTTGTCGAAGATGGTGACATCCGGGCCGATGTTCATCCCGACCGCCACCGTCACCCCGCCCGCCATGCCCGCCGCGCAGTCCGAGACGATGTCCCCGAACAGGTTGCCGCAGAGCAGCACATCGAAGGACTGAGGCCAGCGGACGAGCTTCATACAAAGCGCATCGACGATCACCTCATCGTGCTGGATATCGGGGTAGCCGGCGGCGATCTCCTGGCTGGTCCGCAGGAACATGCCGTCGGCCTTCTTCAGGATGTTCGCCTTGTGGACCGTGGTGACCTTCTTCCGGCCCTCTGCGCGGGCGAGGTCGAAGGCGAAGCGCGAGATGCGCTCGCAGGCGGCGCGGGTGGTGACCTTGACCGTCTCGTAGACGCCCTCAGCGGCGGTGTGCTCGAAGCCAGCGTAGATGTCCTCGCTGGCCTCGCGGACGATGCGGATGTCGACGCCCTGCGCGCGGGCAGGGAGCCCGGGCAGGTTCTTCACGTGGCGCAGGATCGTGTTGACGCCGAGGCTCTTGCGCATGTGGATGACGTACGGCTGCTTGCCGACCGGTTTCGCCGCCCGGTACTTGGCGCGCACCGCGAGCTTTGTCTGCCGGATGGAATTCAGCACGGCGTCGACGTCGGCGGGATCCTGAAGATCCCAGTCGATCGTCACGCCGGTCGCCGCGATCACCTGCCGGAGCGCCTCGCAGGTCCGGGGGCCGCCGCCGTCGCCCACAATCATCGAGATGGTACGGGACATGGGATCTCCTGGTCTGATCAGAGGTTGTCGATGATGGCCTGGGTGAACCCGGCGGTCCCGTCGGTGCCGCCGAGATCGCGGGTGAGGTGCTTGCGCGCCTCCAGCACCCGCCAGACCGAGCGCTCGATCTTCGATGCCACCTTCCACTCCCCGACGTACTCCAGCATCATGTTCGCCGAGAGCAGCACCGCCAGCGGGTTCGCCATGCCCTTGCCTGCGATGTCCGGCGCTGTGCCGTGGACGGCCTCGAACACCGCCGCGCGGCTGCCGATGTTGGCGCCCGGCACCACGCCGAGCCCGCCGACCAGCCCCGCGCACAGATCCGAGATGATGTCCCCGTAGAGGTTCTGGAGCAGCAGCACATCGAAGCGCTCCGGCGCGAGCGGCAGCATCAGCGAGAGGCTGTCGACGCCGAGATCGCCCTGAGAGATGTAGGGGTACTCAGTCCCCATCTGCCGGAACGCCTGCAGGAACGCCCCGTCTGAGAGCGGGTTGACGCCCGCCTTGTGGCAGCAGTCGATGTGGCGGCGGCCCCGGTAGCGCATGTACTCGAACGCCCAGCGCGCGATCCGCTCGCCCGCCGCCGTGGTGGAGGTCTTCAGCGACACCACCGTCCCCGGCGTCACCTCGTGCTCGATGCCCGCGTACAGATCCTCGGTGTTCTCGCGGAACAGCACGATGTCCACGCCTGGCAGCGCGCCCGGTACGTTCGGCATCGTCCGCACCGGGCGGAGCCCGACGAACAGATCCAGCTCCTGCCGGAGCGCCACGTTTGCCGAGCGGAACCCGCCGCCCTTCGGCGTCATCAGCGGCCCCTTCAGCCCGAGCCGGTTCTTGCGGATGCTCTGGAGCGTGACCTCCGGCATCGGCACCCCGTACAGATCCATCGCCTCGCCGCCCGCCGGAGCGGGCTCCCACTCGATCGGCGCGCCCGCCGCCCGCAGGATCTCACAGACGGCCTCCGTCACCTCAGGGCCGATCCCATCGCCCTTGATCAGCGTCACCCGGTACTGCATGCCACCCTCCAGGGGCCGCCCTCTATCTCGTCCGGAACCACCGATCCAGCATCGGGTAGAAGGTGCGCGGCCCCGCCGACCCGACGACGATCCCGATGTGGCCCGCTGACACCACCTCCACCGTCACGTCCCGGCTGCCCGTCGCCTCCGCCATCGGCAGCGTCGACTCCGGCGGCGAGATGAAGTCCCGGTCGCAGGCCACCACCAGCACCGGACACCGGATGTCCTTCAGGTTCACCGCCTTCGGCCCCTCCCCCGCGTCGACCACCCACGTCCCCTTGATCAGCCGATCCTGCTGGTAGGCGCTCCGGATGAAGGTGCGCGCGAACGCCCCCGGCATCGGCACGTTCTCCTCCAGCCAGCGCTCCCGCGCCAGCGCCCGCTGCAGCTCGCGCGGTTTTGCAGACACCTGCTCCAGCGCCAGGAACTTGTGCCAGTTTCCCATCGGATCAAGCAGCTTGAACGCCACCTGCATCAGATCGATCGGCACCAGCGCCTCCCGGTCGATGGCCTGATCGACGTCGAAGATCGCCGGATCGACAAACTCACGGAACCGCCCCGCCCCGGCGAACGCCACCGGCGCGTTCAGCATCACCAGCCCGCGCACCCGATCCGGGCGCAGCGCGGTGTACATCGCCGAGAGCGTCCCGCCCTGGCAGTAGCCGATCACGTGCGCCGAGGCCGCGCGGCTGTGGCGGCAGGCCCGGTCGATGCTGCGGTGCAGCAGCGCGCCGAGGATGTGGCCGATGTCCTGCCAGCCGTCCTCCTCGGCGGGGACGCCCCAGTCGACGAGGTAGGTCGGGTGACCGGCCTCAGCGAGCGACCGGACCAGCGACCGATCCGGCTCCAGGTCGCAGATGTACGCCCGGTTGATCATCGACGGCACGACCACCACCGGCACCCCGGTCGCCTTCGCGGGGTCGGGCGCGTAGTAGCGCAATTCGAGCTTGTTCTGCCGGTGGATCACCGCATGCGGCGTCTGGCCCACGGGCGGGCGCGGCAGCGTCGCGTGGAGCCGGACGCCCCGGCGCACCCGGTCGGCCTGATCGGCGCCGCCGATCCCGGAGACGAGGGGCCGGTAGATGTCGAACGGGTCGTCCACCGTGCTCACGCCTGCTTCTCTGCCTGGCCCGCAGGCTGCGCCCCGGCCCGGACCCACTCCAGCAGCGCGGCGGGCAGCTCCTTCCCGACGCAGACCGCCACATGCCCGCCCTTCAGCTGCCTTGTCTGCACCGGCGCGCCCCAGACGTCCTTCAGCGCGAAGGCCGCCCTCGGCGGGACGATGTGATCGTCCGCCGCCGCCAGCACCAGCACCGGCGCCCGCCCCTCGGACAGCCGCACCTCGCGCCCGGCCAGCTTCCAGCCGCCCCGGTAGAGCGCGTTGTCGAAGTAGCACCGCTGGACGTACTCCTGATAGGCCGCGCCGCAGAAGTCGGTGTTGTCGCTGTTCCACTGCTCCATCGCCGCCCAGAGCTCGCGGAACCCCGGCTGATCGAAGCGATCCCACAGCCCCTTCCACTTCGAGAGCTGGCCCATCGGGCGCAGCCAGGAGAAGCTCTGACGCATCATGTCGGCGGGGAAGTTGCCGTGACCGGCGACGATCTCCTGCAGCGGGAAGTTCTTCGGCGTCGCCCAGCAGGACAGCCGCCCCGACGCGTGGAAGTCGATGGGCGTGCAGAGCAGCGCCATCCGGCGCGCCGCATCCGGGTAGCGGGCCATGAACGTACACAGGTACGTCCCGCCGACGCAGTAGCCGAGCGCGTCCATCTCTGAGGCGCCGTGCAGCGCCTTCGCGTGGCGCTTCGCCCGATCCAGGCAGCGCCGCAGCGTCCCGTCGATCAGCAGCTCCAGCGTCGTCGTCGCGTCCTCCGGGCCGGGCCGCCCCCAGTCCAGCAGGTACACCGGCACCCCGGCGCCGGTCAGCGCCTCGATCACCGAGCGCCCCGGCAGCAGGTCGAAGATCGTCCAGGTGTTGATCAGCGGCATGCTGATGAACATCGGCGTGTGGATCTGGCCGCTGTGCGCCGCCGGCGCGAAGTACCGCACCACCGCCTTCCGGTCGCGGTGGATGATCGCGTGGGAGGTCTGCCCCGTCTGCACGGTCGCGGCGGGATCAGCGGCGAGGAAGCGGGCGATCCCGTCCATCTTTTCGAGGTTATGCCCCCAGGGCTGCCCGCTGCTCATGCGCCCTCCGCCCGGCGGCGCTTGCCGTCTGCTGCGCCGGTACCTGCGCCGGTGCCTGCGCCAGTATTATTGAGCAACTGCTTCAGCAGCTTCTCCATCCGTCCGGCCTGCTCGCGCTGCTCCAGCCGCGCCTCAGCCGCCTCGATCCGGGAGTGGATCAGCTCCTTCTCCAGCCCGACCATCCGATCGTTCAGCTCCAGGATGCGATCCTCCTGCTGCAGCAGCCGCTCCTCCAGCATCGTGCAGATGCGGGCCAGCCGCACAAGATCCGCCTTGCCGGGGAGGTGCATCTTGTCCGCCATCTCGTCCATCTGCTTCTGCCACGCGCCGCGCGCCTTCGCGTAGCCCGCCGCGTTCTTGCCCATGCCGTCGAGGAAGGCGGGCGACTCCAGCACCTGATCCCACCAGCGGGTCATCGAGGACTCCCACTGCTTGTAGAAATCGTTGCTGACCTTCTCGAAATCGGGGAAGCCGTTCTGCTGCTCAGCCATGAGAACCTCTATTTTGTTGAGATCAGCCCTGCGCTGCGGTCTTCTCGGACTTCTCGGACTTCTCGGACTTCGGCGCCATCATGTCCAGCCAGGACTTCCACGCCGCCTTCTGCAGATCCAGGCTCAGCTCCATCGCGTGGCGGCTCTGCTCGATGCCCTGGAGCATCGCCTTCTCGCCCTGCTTCCAGGCGTCGAGCTGCCGGGACTGCAGGCGCTGGTTCATCTCCAGCATGCGCTTGCCCTGCTCGTGCAGGTTGTTGCGGAAGGTGTCGTCCGTGGCGCCGGTGAAAGGGGCGGTGAAGGGGGCGAAGGCGCTGCTGAAGTTCGGGAAGCCGTTGAACATGTGGATCTCCTTGCGACCCCCCAAGGATAGCCATCTTGCTGCACTGCGTCAAGACCCCGTGTGCTGTGCAGCAGAAGATTTTTGCTGCGTTGCAACATGCGCGCGATCTGCGCCGCTCAGTCCAGCCGCACCGCCGTATGGATCGCCCAGGTCTCCGCCCCGCCGCCCGATCCGTCCGCCGCGCTGCGCTCCGCCCCGCGCACCCACGGCGCGACCCAATCCGTCGTGAGCGGGACGCGGAAGATCACGGTCTGCCGCAGGTTCCCTTCGCCGCTGATCGGCACGATCCAGTCCCCGCCCGCGCCGTCGTCCCCGTACATCAGCCCGGCCTCCGAGAGCCCCTGCTGCGCCGCCGCCTCGATCTCCACCCGGATCGCGCGCTGGCCGCCCTCCGGCACCGGCGCGACCTGCACTGAGATCGCGGGGCCGGTGCCTGCGACGGTTTTTCCTTCGAAGATCGCGCGCCCGAAGGCCGGGACGTTCCGATCCGGCCCCACCCCGAGCCATGTCCACGGCCCCAGCACGCTCACCGGCAGGGCCGCGTCCCAGAGCGGCGCGAGCCACGCCCGATCCGCAAACCGCGCCAGCCACGCCGCCTGCGGCGCCGGAGACCACGCAGCAGGCAGCGCCGCCTCGCCGCCCGCCGTCAGCGCCGCCTCCAGCCACGCCGCCTCCACCACCGCGATCCGCCCGTCCCCCGGCCGCCCCGCGCTCACCGCCAGCAGCTCCGCCGCCGACAGCCCCGCCCCGTCCGGCGCCCCGTGCGCGGGCCGCTTCTGGTTCACCTCCCACGGCCACGACCACAGCAGCCCCTCCGTCCGCACCCCCGCCGCCGCCGCCGGGCGCCGCAGCACCGATCCCGGCACCCCCGGCACCTCCTCGTCCGCCAGCAGCACCGCGAAGTCCACCCCCTGCGCGTACAGCCGATCCAGCGCCGCCCCCGCCCCCTCGTCCGTGTCCGCGTCCGGCGCCACCACCGCCACCGCCATCAGCGCCCGCTCCGGCCCGCCCGCCTGCGCCGCCGACACCGCCCGCTCCAGCGTCACCGTCCGCTCCTCCCCGTCCACCCCCGACCACGCGATCTCAGCCTGCGAGAACCACGGCCCCGCCTCCACCCGAAGCCGCCCCGGCTCCGGCCCGACCGGCACCGATCCGCCCCCCGGCGGCACCGCCCAGAGGGTCTCTCCCGCGCCCTCCGCCCCGTCCGGCACTGCCCGCACCACCCCGCCCACCGGATCGCCCGCCGGATCGACCAGCCGCAGCTTCAGCGCCGCACAGGCGAGCAATTCCAGCCCGTCATAGCTGCACCCCGCCCGCTCCCCGGTCAGCGCCGCGCCCTCCGGCAGCCATGCCGCCACCCGCCCGTCGACCACCGGCAGCCGCATCCACGTCGCGCCCGTCCCCCCGCCGCTCGCCCCGTCCGTCGCCAGCACGCTGTCGGCGTCCGCCGCCCCCTCGTAGAAGGCCGCCCCCGCCACCCCGATCCCGTCCTCTCCGCCCCAGAGCGCCTCCGCCGACACCGACACCCGGATCGGCCCCGCGATCCACGCCCGCCCGCCCCGATCCTCCGGCGCCGCCCCGCCCGCCGCCCCGGCGAAGTCCGCCCCGTCCCGCGCCGTGGCTCCCGCCCGATCCTGCCCCGGCCGCGCCGCGAACAGCCCGCCCGCCGCGTCGATCTCCAGCACCGCGCTGTCCGCCGCCAGCCGGTACTCCACCCCCGGCAGCCTCAGCACCGCCGCCCCGTCCCGCCCGTCTGAGGCGATTTGGATTGTGGATCGGTCGCCCTCAGGCACCAATTCCATAAGGACATCCTCCCCGCCCGGCGCCGCCGCGTCCACCAGCGTCCCGCCCGCCTCCCCGTGCAGGCTGATCGCGCTGTAGGTGTCCCGCACCACGAACCGCCCCGCCGCGCTCTCCAGCAGCCAGTCCCCGATCCGGCCCTCGCCGTCCTCCACAAGCTCGTCCGAGCAGGGGATCCGCCGCGCCCGCACCTCGCCCGGCAGCATCAGGCGCGGGTCACAGTCGGCAGGATCGGGCGGGAATTCCTCCAGCCTGCACCCCCCCGCCCCGCCGATCAGCCACGCCAGCCCGGACAGCCTGGACAGCCGCGACAGCCCGCCCCGCCTCACTCCGGCTTCGCTCCCTCTTTGGGCGGTGTGCCGACGAAGCGCACCGCGATGGGCGTCACCTTCGCCTTCTGACCCCAGTCCGGCGGGACGTTCCCGCTGGTGAAGCTCCACACCCGCGTCCCGCCCGCCTTCAGCGGCTTCGTCGTCTCCTCAGTCACCGGCACCCCGCCCGGCCCCGAATCAGCGACGGCAGGCCACTTCTCTGAGCTCATGAAGCCGCCGTCCTTGTTCTGGTAGCTGACCTCCAGGTTGAGGTAGTCGATGTCCTTCGCGCCGCTGTTGGTGATCGTCACGGTGAAGCCCCAGCCGTCCTTCGGCCCCTTCGGATCCTCCGCGAGGTTCACCTGCTCGATCTTCACTTCGCTGAGCGCGAGCCCGCCATACTCTGCGATGGCCACCATCCCGCGCGCCCGATCCTTCCTGAGCCTCGGCGCGTCCGGGTTCTCGTCGAGGAACTTCTTCCACGCCGCCGGAGTGTTGGCCGCTTCCGCCTCCGCCCACGCCGCGTCGACGCGCTCCTCCTTCCACTGCTTGATGTCTTTGTGCTTCGGGAAGCGCTTGATCGGAGCGTCGAAGTGAGCCGTGGCGCGCGTCTCCCGCGCCTTCTTGATCTGCAGCTCCGCCAGCCGGTTCTCCGCGATCAGCTTCTCGCTCCCGTCCGGCTTCTGCTCAGTGAGGTACTTCTCCCATGCCTCGATCGTGTCCAGCTTCTGCGTCTCCGCGAGCGGATCAGAGCAGCCCATCAACAGGCTGAAGAGAATCGCGATCATCTACACCTCCAAACCGCGATTGTACGGTAGATGGCGGCTCATTGCAACCGCTGTGGCGACCTCCCCGATCTCCGGGTTAACCGTCGCCCCTTACCGGAGCAGCCCCATGAGCGCGATCGAGGTCCCCGAGTGGCAGGAGATGCCGACCCCCACCCCTGAGGATCTCGCCCTCGCCTATGAGATAGGCGCCCGGAGCCGCTGCACCGAGGAGCACATCGTCCGCCTCGTCAGCCGGGGCGAGGTGAAGTTCGCCATCTGGGGTCCGGGCGAGGAGGTCCACGGCACCGCCACCGCCCTCGCGCTCTCCAAGGTCGTCCCGCTCGACCGCTTCGGCGTCGTCCCCCACTACCGCTCCGGCGCCTTCTGCTCGATGTGGACGCGCCTCCACGGCTACCGCGACTTCACCCTGGACGTGCTGCGCCAGCAGTTCTCCAAGGACACCGACAAGATGAGCCGGGGCCGCCAGATGGTCTACCACCTGGACATGAAGGACTACGGCATCCTCCCCGTGCAGTCGCCGGTCGGGATGCAGCTCGGCAAGGCCGCCGGGTACGCGATGGGCTTCAAGCTCAAGGGCCAGCAGGGCTTCGCGATGGCCGTCGTCGGCGACGGCACCACCGCCGAGGGCGACATGCACGACACGATGAGCGCCGCCTCCGTCTGGAGCCTGCCGCTGCTCATCCTCGTCACCGACAACAACGTCGCCATCTCCACCACCCCCGACGAGGGGCGCGGCATCAAGGACTTCCTCGCCTACGCCAACAGCTTCGGCATCGCCGCCCTCCGCTGCGACGGGCGCGACTTCGACGACGTCTACCGAACCACCGCCCGCGCCGCCCGCTACATCTACGCCGAGCAGAAGCCGCTGCTCATCCACGTCCACAGCCTCCCGCGCTTCAACGGCCACTCCTCCGCCGCCGATGTCACCTACGATCTCTCCCAGGACGATCCCCTGATCCGCTTCGGGGAGCGCCTGGTGCGCGACGGCGTCCTCGCTGACCGCGACGTGCTGCGCCGCGTCACAGGCGAGGGCCGCGACTTCTTCGCCCACCACGACCTCGGCAACCTCATGGGCCGCCAGGACGAGGAATTGCGCTCCATGCTCGATCAGGTGCGCGCCGAGCCCGATCCCGACCCCGCCAGCGTCATGGAGAAGATCCGCGCCCCCTTCCCCCCGACCACCGAGACCACCCCCGGCCCCGGCACCACCAACGTCACCTACGCCGGGGCCATCCGGGCCGCGATAAAAAACATCTTCCAGCACCACAACGGCGCCCTCTGGGGCGAAGATGTGGCGCGCCTCGGCGGCGTCATGACCGCCACCGCCGGTCTGAAAAAGCGCTTCCCTGACCGCATCTTCGACGCCCCGCTCAATGAACCGCTCATCGTCGGCACCGCCTGCGGCGCCGGGCTCCACGACGACCTCGTGACGATGCCGGAGATCCAGTTCGGCGACTACTCGCTCAACGCCTTCCACTGGCTCGTCCACATGGGCAACCTCTACTGGTGCACCAACGGGCGCTCCAACTTCGCCACCATCGTCCGCATGCCGGTCGATCCCTTCGGCGGCGGCGCGGTCTACCACTCGATGTCCCTGGACGGCTACTTCACGCCCATCCCCGGCCTCACCATCGTCATGCCCTCCACCTCCTTCGACGTCTACGGCCTGCTCATGGCCGCCGCTGAGTACCGGGGGCCGGTGGTCGTGCTGGAGCCCAAGTGGATGTACCGCCAGAACCTCGGCCCCGCCTTCCCCGGCGAGCCCCAGGATCCCGCCGCCATCACCGCCCTCAAAAAGTCCATCATGCGCGGCGAGATCCCCGACATCGATCCGTCCTTCCGCGTGCCGCTCGGCAAGGCCGTCGTCCGCCGCCCCGGCGCTGACGTCACCTGCGTCGCGTGGGGCCGCGCCGTCTGGACCGCGATCCGGGCCGCAGAGACCCTTGAAAAAGACGGTATCTCGGTCGAAGTCATCGATCTCCGCACCCTCGTCCCGCCCGATATGGAGCTGATCTACGAGAGCGTCCGCAAGACCGGGCGCCTCCTCGTCGCCGCCGAAGACCGCAGCTTCGCCGGGTTCGTCCGCCAGATCCAGGGCGACTGCACCGAGAAGTTCCCCGGCCTCCCCGCCCGTGGCCTCGGCCAGAAGTACGTCCCCGGCATCGCCCAGTGCCTCGCGCTCGAAGAGGCCACCGTGCTGACCGCCGAGGACATCGTCCGCAACGCGAAGGAGATCGTGGAGACGAAGATCGGGGTGAGCCGCACCCGGACGGTCGAGGTCGCCCCCCGCTACTTCCTGGTGTAGCCTTCAACAGAGGCCGCGCCGGTTAAAAAAGAACCGGCGGCCTCCACGCCCGTGTCGAGACCGCCGCTGAACCTGGAGTGCGTCGTACCGTGCGGATCGATCACTCCTGACGAAAATATCTCAGGAGCCGCCCTCCCACTTCCGGCCCGGCTCCCATCCCGGGTTGGTCTCGTCCCAGCCCTCGTCCGCCGCCTCCCCCTCCAGGTACCAGGGGCGGCCTGCAGTGGCGGCGGTGGCGGACGGCTCCGGTGTCGCCGCAGGCGCGTCGGGCGATGCGGGCGCGTTGACCGGCGCAGGCGCGCTGACCGTCGCCCCCTTGCGCCGCTCCTCCTCCCAGAACGGGTTGATCGACTCGCGATGCGGCGGCGGGCGACCGGGAGACACCGCCTCCTCCTTCGCGGATCGCACGCCCTCACGCACACTGTCCCGCAGCCGCTGCGCGAGCTTCCGGATGAGTCCCATCGCTGTCTCCAGAGGTTGATTGTACCTGAAGCCGGAAGACAGCGCTTGACAGCCTGAAGATATCAGCTAATCATATCAGGATGAAGTACTCATTCGCCCTGCTTTTCGTCGCCATCCTGCCCCGGATAGCACTTGCAGACACCTGCATTGTCATCGACGAAGTGCGCGACACCCTCACCGCCGAGGAGCGCAAAGCTGTCCTGACCCTCGCGGAGCAGGAATTCATCAAGCTCGGGAAGAAGGTCAACACCACTGACTGCACTGAGACCTACACCCTGATCCACGGGCGGCTCGGCCAGTCGGTCACCGTCATCCTGAGCGGCCCCACCGGCTCCCAGAAGATGACCGCCGCCAGCATCGAGGAGGTGCCGGACGTCTACAGCCGCCTCATCCCGGCGGTGGTGAAGGGGACGACCGTCGAGGCGACGGTGAGCCGCGACAACGTCACGGCGGACGAATCGGAGCCGAAGCGGATCGAGGCCGACTCGCTGTTCGCCCTCACCGTCGGGGACGGGATGTTCTCCGGCGGCTACACGCTGCTGAACCTCGGGGCGAGCTACCGCTGGGAGCTGGACAACCTCGCGATCTCTGCGGGCGGCGACGTCATGGTGGACATCAGCGGCGAAGGCCGGGCCTTCGGCTACGGCGGCATCGGGATCTACTACATCCCCGGCGAGGAGAAGGACGCCTCTGCCTACTTCGGCGGCAGCCTCGGCTTCGGCGCGGGCGGCGCTCCCTTCGGCGCAGGCGCCGGGTTCACCCCCCGGCTCAGCGCAGGATACATGGCGCTGCGCTCTACCAGTATCCGGGTGTTCGGCCAACTCGATGTCTCTGCCCCGACCTGGACGCTCAAGTTCTTCAATAACGACAACACCGCCTGGAGCCCGGCCATCGGGATCAACCTCGGGATCGCCTTCAAGCCTCCGGAGCGGCGCGGTATCAGCATCTTCTGATCGAGGCACATGCGCACTCTCTTGTACATACCGGTATTCCTGACCCTGCTGTCCGGCTGCTATGCAAAATTCAAGCGGGAGGCGCCCACGCTGGGCGCTGTCCGCACTGAGGTCTACACCGTCGGCGCGCCCTATGTCTCGCTCGGCTACTCCGGCGATGAGGGCGTGGTGGGCGCGGTGATCAACGTCGTGCAGACCGTCCGCAGCGTCAACCAGACCGAGCGCATCGCCAACGCGGTCGATGTCTCGCAGGTCAACGCGGCGTTCGAGGCGTCGCTGGCCGCGTCGCTGGGCGACGGGCCGCCCTTCGGCTGGACGGACAGCCGGGACGCGTCGCTGCTCCAATTGGAGATCACCTCCTGGGGGCTGGAGGTGCCCTATATCGGCGCGCCCGGCTACTTCAGCTACAGCGCGAGCGTGAACATCTACAAGCCGGACGGGGATCGGGTCTACACCTCCTGGATCACCTGCGATGTCAACATCGGCACTGACGATCTCAGCGCCGAGGTGCTGGGGATCGTCAACAACGTCCAGCGGCTCAACGAGATGACCGACCCGCAGATCAACGAGGCGTTCCTCACCGTCGCCCGGTACTGCGGGGAGGATCTCGTCCGGCAGATGCGGCGGCACGCGGGCTGAGCGTGGGGGCAGAGCGCAGAGCGCGGACAGTTTATGGCGCTGTCGGCTCAGGGGGCCGGTTAAAGGGCGGGATGTCTGATCTGCCCGCCATCATCCTGGAGGAGCGCGCCGTGCTGGACCGGATCATCCCGGCCCTCCGCGCCCTCCAGCAGACCGACCACGATCAGGAGCGCGAATTGCTCCAGAACGCCCGCGCGATGCATGCCGCCTGGACGGAGGCGCGCGGCGACACCGCGCAGCGCGAGGCGTTCGAGGAGGCGCTTGGCGAGGCGAAGCGGGCGCTCGACGCGCACCGGAACGCGCGGCGCTCCCGCCAGATCCCGCTCGGGACGCCCTATTTCGCCCGGATGGTGCTGAGCGAGGGCGCGCGGCACCAGGAGGTGCTGCTGGGGAAGGTGGGGGTGGTGGAGCGGGGGGTGCGGATCTGCGACTGGCGCGACGCGCCGATCAGCCAGATTTATTATAACTACGAAGAAGGCGAAGAATACTGTGAGCAGATCGGCGCCAGGGAGCGCGAGGGCGTGCTGTCCGTCCGGCGCCGCGTGGACATCCGGGAGGGCGTGATCGTCGAGGTGCAGGGCGCCGCCGACATCCAGCGGCTCCGCCCGGACGGCTTCTACGCCTCTCCGGGCCGGGCGCGGCCAGAGGCGGGCGAGGATCACCGGCTCCCCGACATCGTCTCTCTGATCACCCGCGAGCAGTTCCAGGTCATCACCCGCACCGAGGCGGGCGTGGTGCTGCTGCGGGGGCGGGCCGGATCGGGCAAGACCACGGTGGCGCTCCACCGGATCGCCTTCCTCCACTTCCGCGATCCGCAGCGGTTCCACCCGGCGAAGATGATGGTCGTTATGTTCAACAAGGCGCTCCAGACCTACATCTCACGCGTGCTGCCCGATCTCGGCATCGCCGGGGTGCCGGTCGAGACCTTCCACGGTTGGGCCGGGCGCCTGCTGCGGGCGGGCGGGATCGATCTGCCCTTCGGGTCGCAGACCTCCCCCGGCGTCTCGCGGCTGAAGCGCCACCCGGCGATCAACGCGCTGCTGCGGGCCTACGTCCAGCAATTGGGGACAAAGACTGAGGAGTGGCTGGGCGGGCAGCTCGACGCAGCGACAAAAAAGACCTGGGATCGGCTCCAGACGCGCGGGCTGTTCCGGGTCGGGGAATTGCGCGACAGGGCCGGGGCCGGGGCGTGGTGGGGGCGGCTGGAGGGGCGGCTGCTCGATCACGCGCGCGACCTGTGGACGATGCTGCAGGACGAGGCGCTGCTCAAGGCGCACCTGCCGAAGCCGCTCCACACCGTCATCCCGGCGCTCCGGCGGCACAGCCTGGAGGCGTCGCAGCGGCGCTGCCTCGACTGGGAGGACGCCGCGCTGATCCTGCGGCTCGGGCAGCTGAAGCACCGGGAGGATCGCGGCCTCGCATGCGCCTGGGCCGGGCGCTACGCCCACATCGTCATCGACGAGGCCCAGGATCTCTCCACCGTCGAATTGGAGGCGCTCGTCGACGCCGCCGACGCCGCCCGCTCCGTCACCATCGCCGGAGATCCCGCCCAGAAGATCCTCGCGGACGCCCAGTTCGAGGGCTTCGAGCAATTGCTCACCCGGCTCACCGGCAACGTGCAGGTCCGCATGGACGCCCTCGCCGTCGGCCACCGCTCCACCCGCCCGATCATGGAATTGGCGCTCCGCGCCCTCGACACCGGCGACGCCGCGAAGGCCGATCCCGCCGCAAAAGCCGATCCCGCCGTGATCGCCGCCCGCGACGGGGAGCCGGTCGTCTGGTGCGAGGGCGGCGAGGAGGAGGTGTTCGCCGCCGTCCTCGCCGATGTCCTCCGCTTCCGCGAGCAGCGCCCCTCCAGCCTCGTCGCCGTGCTGGCGCGCACAAAGCCCGCCGCCGATCAGTGGGCGCGGCGGCTCAAGGAGGCGAAGGTCGCCGGTGTCCGCCGGGCCGACCGCGCCGACTTCTCCTTCCACCCCGGCGTCGTGGTCAGCAACGTCCACCAGGTCAAGGGCCTGGAGTTCGACGGGGTCGTCGTCGTCGAGCCCGCAGACTTCGGCGCCAACGACCGGCACCTGCTCCATGTGGCGATCACCCGGGCCGCCGACCGGCTCTGGATGGCGGCGGCGAAGGGCCGGGGCGGGCTGCGCCAGCCGGGTCAAGGGGCGGATCAGGGGCGCTGAAGCAGATCCTCCCACCGCGCCCGCCCCGCCCACAGCGCCTCCCACATCTCCCGATCCGTCCGCGCCCACCCCGCCCGATCCGCCCGCCGCTTCCTGAGCGCGTCCGGCACGCAGGCCACGCCCTCTGCGATCCCCGCCAGCACCGCGCGCCGACCGTCCGCCGATACCCCGGCCCCCGGCCCCCGACCGGTGGCGGCGAGCAGGGCAGTGAGCGCGAGGCGGGCGCCCGTGGTGAGCGGCAGGGCGGCGAGGGCGGAGACCGGCAGGCTGCGGACGGCGGCCCGGATGCGGTTCCGCTCGATCCGGCGGATCTTGCTGGGGTCGGCGCGCCCGTAACTGGCGCCGAGCCGGTGGGTGATTGTCGCCTCCGGCACATAGACCACCGGGACGCGCCGCCGCATCAGCCGGAGCGACAGATCCACGTCCTCGCAGAAGCTGTCAAAAGACACATCGAAGCCGCCCACCGTCTGCCACAGCCCCGCCGGGAACAGCGCCGCCGCCCCGGAGAAGCCGCCCGGCGCCGGGAGCGCCTGATCCGCCGGGCCGTTGCGCCCGCGCGCCCAGATCGCGCCGTCGGGAAAAAAGCCGTGCCCGCCGTTGTCCATCCGCCCGTCCGGCAGCAGCAGCCTCGGCTGCAGCACCGCCGCCGGGTGCCGCCGCCGCGCCGCCCGCAGCGCCGCCATGCACCCAGGATGGAACACCAGATCGTCGTTGAGCAGCAGCAATTCCCCGCTCAGATCCGCCGCCCCCGCCTGCGCTGCCGCCGCGAACCCGCTCTCCGCCGGCATCGTGAGCAGCTCCGCCCCCCCGACCTCCAGCCGCCGCCCCGGGTGGCTCAGCACCACCCGCACCCGCTCCGGCGCCGCCTCCTGCGCCCGGAGCGAGGACAGGCACTCCTGCACCAGCGCGTCCGCCCGCCATGTAACGATCAGCGCAGAGATCATGGCTACCGGTATCCGGTTCCGGCGCGGGATACAGCACGCAGATGCCGATCTGGAGCTGTGCTCTCCCCTCCCCCCCCGCGCCGTCCGCGCACATCCTGAAGCTCTGCCGCACAATCTTCGCCGAGATGCAGGCGTCACCCCGGATGGCCGGGCCGATCCTCTCCCGCAGCCTCCGCGCCGCCCGGAGCCTCGGCGCCCGCGACCGCCCTGTCGCCGGGGATCTCCTGCTCGGCCTGATCCGCCATGAGCATGCCCTCAGGCGCATCGACCCCGATCCGGTGGAGGCGTGGCTCCAGCTCACCCGGTCCGGCGCCCCCGATCTCCCCGATCCGGAGGATCCGGTGGAGGCCTGCGCCATCGCGCTCTCGCTGCCCGGCTGGCTCGCGGCAGAGTGGTGCGCGCGGCTCGGCGTGGAGCAGACAGCGCGCATGGCAAAAATCCTCGCCGGCAGAGCGCCGGTGTTCCTCAGAAAACTCCGTGAAGCGCCCCTGGAATTGCCAGTCCCGTTCACAGAGATCGGCCCCCGCAGCCTCCGCCTCGACGGGCGCTGCAACCTGCTCGCCGACCCCGCATGGCGCAGCGGCCAGATCGAGATCCAGGACATCGGCAGCCAGCAGATCGCAGACGCCGCCCTCGGCGCCGCCACCCGGATCGCCGGACACCCCCGCCCCCGCATCCTCGATCTCTGCGCCGGTGCGGGCGGCAAGTCCCTCGCCCTCGCCGCGCTCGGCGCGAACGTGCAGGCCTGGGATGTCCGGCCGTCCGCCCTGGAAGAGCTGAAGGAGCGGGCCGACCGCTGCGGGCTGAAGATCCGCGTCGGCCCTCCGAAAGGCCGGTATGACCTCGTGCTGATCGACGCACCCTGCTCAGGGACCGGCGTGCTGCGCCGCCACCCGGAGAACCGCTGGAAGCTCCGCGTCCCCGCCGACACCCAGCGCGCCCTGCTCCAGCAGGCCGCCCCCCTCGCCCCCCGCATCCTCTATGCCACCTGCGCCCTCACCGCGCAGGAGAACAGCGAGGCCGTCCGCACCCTCGCAGAGCCGCTGTGGGAGCGCACGCTGTGGCCCGAAGAGGGCGGTCAGGACGGGTTCTATATGGCGGAGATCAATACTGCGTCATTTCACGAATTGACGTAGTATCTCTCAGATGGCCGCCGGATGGCGCCAGGACACACGCTCCGTCACTTCGCGTATCGACGCAGCATCCATGCTACAATGGCCGGATGTGGACCTTCCTCCTTGTATCTGCCTGCACTCCAGAACAGGGGCAGAAGCCCGTCGAAAGCGAAGCTCGCGCCGACTCCGCCGACTCCGACCCCCCGGACTGCATCGTCGGAGAGATCACCCCCGACGCCGATCCGCGCCCCGCCCGCACCGTCCGCCTCTCCATCGACGCCCCTGACGCAGACATCCGGTGGTCGACCACCCACGGGACCATCGACGACGCCGGGGTCTGGATCATCGAAGCCGCGCTCGCCCTCAACGGCCCGGAACCCTTCACGGTCACCGCCACCGTCACACGCCCCGGCTGCGCGACAGTCGCGCGTGAGCTGACCGGCACGCTCGACTGGCCGGAGGCGGAGCGGGTGCTGGTGCTGTACAACCCCCTCGCAGACGGCTCCGAAACCGTCGCGAATCACTACGCCGACTTCCGTCAGATCACTGCCGCCAACCTCTGTCCTGTCGAAGCAGCCGACATCGACACCCTGGACGGAACCCTCTACGAAACCTTCTACGCTGCCGTCGCCGCCTGCCTCGAACCGCTCCCGCAGATCTGGTACATCGCCCCCGTCTATGGCGTCCCCTACAAGATCAGCGGGCGGATCGCCGATATCTCCAGCGGTGCCCTCACCACCACCAGCCTCGACGCGCTCCTCTCGACCGGCGCCACCTCCCCCGCCCGCACCCGCGCCGATCTGAGCGATCTCTACCAGCCCGGCGACTCCACCACCGGCACCTACGCCCCCTGGCTCCCCTACGGCCAGTGGCTCGCCGATCACCGCAACCGCTACCACCTCGTCACCCGCCTCGACGGCGCCGACGCGCAGGCCGCCATCGATCTGATCGACCGCACCCGCGACGCCGAGGCGCTGCTCGCAGACGGCTCCCTCAACGGGATCGTCTACGTCGATGCACGCTTCGGAGACACGCCGCCTGCCACTGACGCATACGGCAGCTATGAGGCCGGTGAGTGGAATATGCATGGCACCCGCGCCGTCTTCGACGCCCTCGCGCTCTGGCCCGTCGTATGGGACAGCCAGCCCGAGGAGTTCGGCACCGCCCCCGCCCCCCTTACCTGCCCTGACACCCTGTTCTACGCAGGATGGTACAGCTTCTACCACTATAACGACGTCTTCACCTGGGCGCCCGGCGCGGTCGGCGGGCACCTCGACTCCTGCTCAGCCTGCGATATCCGCAGCATGGACACCTGGTCCGGCGGCGCCCTCCAGCGCGGGATCACTGCGACGTTCGGCGCGGTCAATGAACCCTATGTCGCCGGAATGCCAGAATACGACTAGTTTTTTCTCTATCTCTCCCAGGGCGCCCCGTTCGCCGAGGCCGCCTACGCCTCGACCACCCTCGCCGCCTGGATGATGGTCTGGATCGGGGATCCCCTCTACCGCCCCATGCCGTAGAGCGCCTCCAGCACCCCCGTCGGATCCAGCAACCCCTCCGGCTGCGCCTCCCCGCGCCGCCACCACACCGTCCGCCTCGACCCTGCCCGCATCTGCTCCAGGTGCAGCATCACCGTCGGACGCCCCTTGTCGCGCTTCAACACAGGGACATCGACGCGACCGATCACCGCGCCCGCTGCCACCTCCTGACCCTCCCGCACCAGCGGAACCACCTCCCCGTAGACGAACACCCCCGACACACCCTCCACCAGCACCGCCCAGGTGTCGTTCCACCACGGGCTGCTGTCCGGCGGCGGGACATGGGCGCCCGTAAAAGGCTCGATCCTGACGACACGGCCCGGCTCTATCGAGAGGACAGAGGTGCCGATGGGGCAGTAGAGATCGATGCCAGTGTGGATGTCGTGGCGGCGGAGGGCGCCGAAGCGGCCGGGGGGGTCGGGGAGGGAGGGGGGGTGGAGGAGGGGCCATGGCATGGGATCACGATGACGAAATGCGAAAGGCGGGAAAGGAAGTGGACTTTTCCTGTTTATGTGTTCGTCAGGACTGTTCCCTTCCTCGACCCGGCTGGCCCGGTGGATGTAGAGGACATAAAACCAAAAGAGCGCCCGGCATCAAAGATACCGTCGTCCTCTACATTCACCCCCGGCACGGGCCAGCCGTCGCGCCTTAGCGCGGGGGGAGGCACCAGCGCAGCGCAGTGCCGGTGCGGGGGGTAACCCCCGCCTTAAACAGGCGCGGTGCGGCTGTGGGCGTTGAGCATCTCCAGCTTGAGGATGGAGAGCGCCCCGCCCGCGAGCCGCTTGAACTCGGCGGCAGAGGCGAGGCTGGTGACGGTGCGCGCGACGAAGCGCGGGCGGATGTAGAACTTGCGGTGGGCGATCTTGAGGAGATCGAGGATCTGCTCCTTGGAGAGGTGCTCCTCCCAGCAGGCGGGGACCTCGACGCCGCAGAGCGGGTCGCGCATGAGGCGATCCCAGCAGTCGGCGGCGTAGAGGCCCTTCTTGGCGCCTTCTTCGAAGGAGTCGGTGCCGGGGTAGGGCGAGAAGACGGCGAACACGGCGTAGTCAGCGTCGAGCTTGATCATCTCGTCGATGTTCTTCTGGGCCTGCTCCATCGTGCGCTCGTGGGGGCCGCCGAGCATGATGTAGGCGACGCTGCGGACGCCCTCCTCACGGCACCACTTGAAGACGCGGTGGACGTCGTCGGTGTCGCAGTGCTTGCCCCACTTGTCGAGGCCCTCGTTGTTGGCAGACTCGACGCCGAAGTGGATCTTGGTGCAGCCGGTCTCGCGGCAGCGGCGGATCTGCTCGCGGGTGGTCCCGGCGATGGTGGTCTTGTAGCCCCAGTTGAACTTGAGGCCGCGCCGCTCGATGCCGTCGCAGAACTTGAGCACCCACTGGGAATTGGGGGTGAACAGGTCGTCGATGAAGTGGACCTCGGTGATGCCGAGGGAGACGCAGTGCTCCATCTCATCGAGGATGTTGTCGATGGCGCGCATCCGGTACTGCTTCTTGTAGGTGAGGCAGAACGGGCAGGAGTGCGGGCAGCCGCGCGAGGTGATGGCGGTGGTGTTGAGGGGCTGCTTGCAGCCGGGGAGGTAGTAGTCCTGGTAGCGCGGGAGGCGGCTGCGATCGGGCCAGGGGAAGGCGTCGAGGCTCTTGGTGGACTTGCGCTCCTTGTTCTTGACGATCTCGCCGTCCTTGGTCTTGAACCAGATGCCGTCGATGTCGGAGAAGTCCTTGCCCTTGTCGTGGGCCTGCACCATGTCGAGGAAGGCGTCCTCGCCGTCGCCGGTCACGATGACGTCGGCGCCCTTCAGCATCATCGCGTAGTCCGGGAACATCGCGCAGTGGGGGCCGCCGAGGATGACCTTGGCGTTGGGGTTCTGCTTCTTGACCGAGTTGATGGTCATCTGCACGTCGGCCACGGAGTGCGTGTAGGTCTCGATGCCGACGATGTCGAGGGGGTAGCGCTTGAGCTGCTGATCGAACTCAGGGTAGTCGAGGTTGTCGACGACGGGATCGTAGATCTCGACCTTGTAGTTGGAGCGCTTCTCCACGGCTGCCTGAACGTGCATCAGGCCGAGCGGCGGGAAGCAGTAGACCCCATAGGCCATCGCCTTGGGGATGCCCGCCCACACACGCATCTGCTCGGGGGGATTGATCAGGGT
>JBEIQZ010000755.1:0-2158 GCA_040376255.1 Alphaproteobacteria bacterium | reverse complement strand
GCTCCACCACCGCGCCCGACCGCTCCGATCGCGGGATCGGCAGCCGGTGCGGCTTCGATCCGCGCGCCAGCCCCAGCCCCTCGATCTCCGCCTTCACCCGCCGCCGCGCCTCGGCGCGATCCAGCCCCGCCAGCCCCAGCCCCTCGCAGCCCGCCGCGCCCGCCGCGTTCACCCTGCCGTCCGTCGTGAAGATGCTGATCTGCGGCAGATCGTGGCGCTTGCCGACCTCGTGGTCGTTGAAGTCGTGCGCGGGCGTGACCTTCACCGCGCCCGACCCGAACGCCGGATCGACGAGGATCGCGTCCCCGATGATCGGGATCTCGCGCCCCTGCAGCGGGTGGCGCACCGTCCTGCCGATCAGGTGCCGGTAGCGCGGATCATCGGGATGCACCGCCACCGCCGTGTCACCGAGCATCGTCTCCGGGCGCGTCGTCGCCACCACGATCTCCGTGATCATCGCCCCGTCCCCCGCCCCGTCCGCCACGCCCGCCCCTGCAGGCGCCGCCTCCGTCAGCGGGTAGGCGAAGCTCCACAGCTCCCCCTCCTCCTCCGTCGACTTCACCTCCAGATCCGAGAGCGCCGTCTGTCCCACCGGATCCCAGTTGATCAGCCGGGTCGCCCGGTAGATCAGCCCGTCCTCATAGAGCGTCACAAAAAACTCGCGCACCGCCCGCGACAGGCTCTCGTCCAGCGTGAACCGCTCCCGCGACCAGTCGCAGCTCACGCCGAGCCGCCGGAGCTGGCCCACGATCGTCCCGCCGCTCTGCGCCTTCCAGGCCCAGACCCGCCGCTCGAACTCCTCGCGCCCCAGCTCCGCCCGCGACGTCCCCGCCGCCCGCAATTGCCGCTCCACCACCCACTGCGTCGCGATCCCGGCGTGATCGGTGCCGGGGATCCACACGACGTTGTGACCGTCCATCCGCTTGAACCGGATCAGGACGTCCTGCAGCGAATTGTTGAGCGCGTGGCCCATGTGCAGCGAGCCCGTGACGTTGGGGGGCGGGATGACGATGCTGTAGGGTTCGCCCGGGGCGCGCGGATCGGCCTTGAACGCGCCCTCCTGCTCCCACTGGGGGTAGATACGCTGATAGGCTTCGCGCGGATTGAAGTGCTGCGGAAGTTCGGTGCTCATGGGATGCTCGCTGCCTGCAGAGCGGCCCCTTTAACCGGTTCGCCGATCCGCCGCCTGCCCGTACCCCCGGTCTGACGGCTCCCGGCTGTCTGACGGCTCCCGGCTGCCTGACGGCTCCCGGCTCTCAGGGGGGCCCGCGACGCCGGCCGCGCTGCCCGCGCCCTCGCCCTCCCGCAGCCGCTCCCGGATCAGCCGCTCCGCGATCAGCCCGACCTGCTCACGCACCGCGAGATCCACCGCCAGCTCGACAAGATCCTGGAACGCCCGCGACCGGTGGAGCGCCTGCGCCAGCACCGCCTCCAGCACCTCCGGCAGCACCTCCTGCACGACCCGCTCCACCACCGGGATCAGGCTCGGATCAGGGCTCCCCGGCGCCGGTCGC
Source organism: Alphaproteobacteria bacterium (assembly GCA_040376255.1). Taxonomy (GTDB): domain Bacteria; phylum Myxococcota_A; class UBA796; order UBA796; family SXON01; genus JBEIQZ01. The sequence goes on along the minus strand of JBEIQZ010000755.1, from coordinate 644 downwards.
GGATAGCCGCGCGGAACAAAGGTAGCGAGCCGCTCCTCCTCCGCCGGCACGTGCGGAGCCGTCAGCGCGCCGCTGGGGGCGCTCAGCATCGACGCGGCTGCGCTGGACGCCACAGACGCCGCGCCGGACGCCGGGACGGACGCCGGGACGGACGCCGGGACAGACGCCGGAACGGACGCCGCGCCACCGAACACCCCGACGGCTGCTCCCTGCCCGGGCGCCGGATACCGCCCCGGATAGCCGCCTTGACCACCAAAATATTGGCTGTCCCGCTCCTCATTCTCGCCGTGCGACGCAGGCAGATCGCCCACGCCCTCCGCGCCGAGCGGCCCCAGCACCCCTTCCAGATGGCGGCGGAAGCTCTCGGCGGTGAACGGGCGCTGGATGCGATCGTGGACGCCCGACTGCCGCGCGCGCTCCTGGCTGTAGACCTCGAACGGCCCGCAAAGCAGGAACACCACAACCTCAGGGTGCCGGGCCTTGATCTGGCGCCCCAGATCGTAGCCGTTGCCCTTCGGGAAGACCAGCGAGCAGAGCAGCACCGCCACCTCCTCGCGGGCAGCGACCTCTTCGGCCTCCACAGCGCCCGGCACGATCACCGCCCGGTAGCCGGACCCGTGCAACGCCTCTTCTGCCCGACGGGC
>JBEIQZ010000611.1:0-3413 GCA_040376255.1 Alphaproteobacteria bacterium | reverse complement strand
GTCCCGACGAAGACGCACCGGCGGGGATGCTCCGCGCTCCGCTTCGCGTGCAGCCGCTGGTAGCTGTCCACCTTGACGGTGAGGAAGTTCTTGAAGACGTTGCGGTCGACGCGGTTCGCGAGCAGCGGCGTCATCTCGCCGATCTCATGGATCCACGCGTCACCGAGCTGCTGGAGACCCCGGATCTCCCCGATCCGGATCTCGGTCTCGTTGAAGAACTGGATGCCCGCGAGCGCTTCCATTGCCCGCGTCTTTCCCTTGCCCTGGCCGCCGACGAACACCAGCATCGTGTCCATCTGGCAGCCGGGGCGCAGCGCCCGCGCCGCAGCGCCGATCATCCAGCAGGCGCCCATCCGGCGATGCAGGGCGCCATCCTCGACACCGAGGCCGCGCTGCATCCAGGTGTCGAGGCGCTGCTCCCCGTCCCAGGCCAGCCCCGCCATGTAGTCGCGCAGGGGGTCGTAGCTGCGCTTCCGCGCCACCAGATCGACCACGCCCGCCGCGACATCGCGCCCGACCTGGATGCCGTACACCCAGGAGAGCCAGTCAGCGGTGCCAGTGTCGTCGGCGTCGGTGTAGAGGCGGTCGCGCAGTTCGGGCCGCTGCTTCATCTCGTTGAAGCGCAGCGTTGACCAGCGGGGGTCGTTCTCGATCGCCACCCGCGCCTGGACGCGCCGGTCGTCGCGCGCCCGCCTCGGGATCTTCTTCAGCGCCGCCAGCGCCGCCGAATCGGGGCGCCGGTCGTCGTCATCCGTCCCTGCCCCGGTCTCTGCCGCCGGAGCAGCCTTCGGCTTCGGCGGGTCACCCAGCGCAGCGATCCGCCGCCCGATCCGCCCGACGGCCTCCATGTCCGACCGCTGCGCCGCCTCGCGCAGCTCCGCCTGAAGCTCGGCCAGGCGCGCGCCGTTGTGCGCCGCCACCATCGCCCGCACCGAGGCCGGGATGGCCTCCAGAATCGGGGCGTGCTGGGGCGCGATGGCGAGCATCGTGACGGCCTCACCGTAGCCGGGTGCGTCCCGGTGAGTCGGCGGTTCGAGGGTCAGCCGCGCGAGGGCCGTGTTCAGGTCGGCGACCGTCCCGGCCTCGATGCCCTCGACGAGCCATGCCGCGATCGCCGCGTGCTGCGGGCGACGGCACAGCGCCGGTGACCAGCCCTCCGCCCGCGCGATCTGCAGCCCGGTCGCGCCGTACATCAGCAGCGCCCCGATCATGCCGTGTTCGATGGTGTACCCGACGCCGTTCCCGGCGTGCCTCCCGTCAGCAGCCATTGTCACTCCCAAGTCTGTAGAAATGCGGCAGGGGGGCGCCAGGAGCCGACTTGGGAGAAGCCCCGTCGCACCCCACCGCGTGGAAAAGCAGCACCCCCGCTCCGGTCGCCTTCCACGATGACCGGAGCGGGGGTGCCTGAAAACTGTGATAAAGTCCCCCTGCTGGCCGATGAACCACAACCGGCCAGCAGGAGGATCGCTGACAGGCCCGTGTATGTGCCGATCCGCAGGGGGCGGCGCATAGTCGGGGGATGGCAGCCTCTAATCAATCAGACGCCCATTTCTCGCCCGGCCACCAGTACGGCAGGCAGCGGGACACCGGAGGCGTGGTAGAGCCGGATGGCATCGGAGGCCGTCAGGCTGAGCGCTTCGCACAGGGCGGGCAGCGCGCTGGGGTCGGGAACCGCCTCGCCGTTCAGCCAGCGATGGAGCCTCTGTCTCGACACCGGCAGCCCATCGTGCTCCAGGCGCAGCCGCAGCTCGGTGCGGTCGATGCCAACCGCTGCGAGCCGGGCGCTGAGGAACGTCTCGATCATCTCTCTCTCTCCGTCAACTCCTCATTGACTATGATCGAACCGGCGCGTTGTCAACCATTGATTGACATCGAACGGTGGTAAGGTCTTCCATGCTGCAAGCACAGATTGGGGCGGTTATCCGCCAACTACGCGAACAACTCGGCTGGAGTCAAGAGCAGCTTGCCAGGAAGCTCGATACGACGAAGCAGTCCATCTCTCTGATAGAGCAGGGTGCATCCCGCACGCCCATCGATAAGCTCGAAACCATCATCGAATCGCTTGGGGGTCGCATTACCGTTGACGTCCGGGCGGCCAGCGACACCAGGGCGCCGGTGTGGTGCGCGCCCGAGCTGCGGGCGCTGCTCGACGACGCGGCCCGCCTCTCTGTGCCTGACATCGACACGCTGGTGAAGCTGGCAAAGCTCCTGCCTGATATCGAAGACGAGGGAAAGCATCTGGCGGTCCGCGCGATGGAGCGCGAGGCGGGGCGCGGCAGGAGGTAGATCGGCGCCGTCGAGACTGAAAAAACCGTCAATCAGCGGTTGACGGCGCTGCATGGGGTGGATAAAGTCAACTCACGATTGACGGAGTTCACGATGCCTTCCACCTCCCCCACCTTCACCCTCCCCCACATCAGCGACCTGACCGACTTCGCCCTGTCGCTGCGCGAAGCCACCGCTGACGCCGCCGAATGGCAGCAGCCCGCCCTGCGCGCCCGCCTCGATGACCTGTTCGAATTGCTCATCGAGCATGACCGCTACCTGTGCGACATCAGCGACGACTGCGGCGACGAAGACCCCGCCGACGACGACGCCGCCGAAGCCGAGTACGCGCCGATCTCCGGTGAAGGTCGCTACCTGCTGGGTGGCGAATGAGCGGCGGCGCTGTCGTGGCGCCCGCCGCCCCGGCGTGTACGGTGTGCGACGACACCGGGAGCGTGCTGCTGCTGGAGGGCTGGATCGCCTGCCCCCTGTGCGTCAACGCGCCGCTGCTCTACCGGCCCCGCCTGGTGGTGATCCCCTGCGAGCGGTGCGCTGAGGGCATCGAGCGGTGTGGGTGCGAGGTGGCCGATGAATAAGGCCCCGCCCCCGCCCTGCCCGTGCTGTGGGCGCCCCCGCCGCTGGGGGCTGTTCCTGGGGTACATCCGGCGCTGCCTGTGCGCGGGTGGCCGATGAGCGCCGCCCTCACCGAGTCGCTCATCGTGACGGTCGCCGGGATCACGTTCGAGGCCGCCTGCGCGGTCGGCGCCCTCTACCTCTGCGGCGCCCTCGACCTGGTGGCGCAGCTCGCACACCAGCTCCGCCGCGCCTGGTGGCTGGCCCGCTGGCGCATGCGTCGGGCGCAGATCCGGACGGCCCGGAGGCTGGCATGAGCGCCGCCACCGCTACCGCCCGCCCCCGTGACCCGCTCTATGGCCGGGAGGCACAGAAGGCGTTCTGCGCCCGCCTGCGCGACTTCGGCTACGACTACGCGGCCATCAGCAGCGCCCTGGAGCGGATCGGGCTGCCCCGCCCGTCGGCAGGCACCGGGGCTTGGCGCGCGCTGCTGGTGACTGCGGCCCGCACCTGCCAGCACGACGACCCGCACGCGCTGGCCGACGTCGTCGCGGCGCTCTACCGCCCGGCGGCGC
>JBEIQZ010000621.1:0-3332 GCA_040376255.1 Alphaproteobacteria bacterium | reverse complement strand
GGGGTGCGTTTGGTGCGTGGCATCGGGTCTCCGAAGGAGGCTACCCGTTCGGCCCGCTCTCGGCACTTACACAGATTTCAGGAGAGGCCCCTATTTTACGCTCAGCTCCTCTTCTTCGACGCGGCGCTCCTCTGCGTCTGCGTTGCAGTCTTGCCCATCGGCGCGCTCCTCATCACCTACCCTGACCCCCGCCCTGCCCCGGTCTATGACGCGCCCTTCCACAGGGTCGCCAGCGTGCTGCTCCCACTTCTGCTGCTGTCGGGGCTGATCGCCTTCAACGTCTATCAGACGATCCAGGGCATGCGACAGGTGGACGCCGAGGGCTGGGAGTCCATCTCCCGGATCGGCCCGGGACAGAACATCCCGCTGGGCATCTGGATCCAAATCGGCACAGCACAGAACATCCCGCTGCACACCTGGATCCACGCGGCGCTGTCGGCGTCGATGGCATGGTTCTTCCTTGCTTACCTCCTGTCCTGGCTCCGCAGCCGCGCCCGGTCGGACGGCGCGTGATCCCCCGCCCGCATCTCTTCCGGGCCTCACCGTCAGTCCAGCGGCTCACGCCCCTTGATGCCTTCCTTCATCGCCTGGATCGCCTCCGGGGAGTGTCCCTGCCACCCGGTGACCTCGCCAGTGACCCGCAGCGGATCGCGGGAGCGGTAAGAGCGCGTCGGGTTGCCGGGGAAGCGGGTGTTCGTAAGGTTCGGATCGTCCATGATCGGGCCGGTCGGCTCCACGGTGTAGATCCTGCCGGGGCCGTCGCCGACGGCGAGCTCCGCGCCCCAGGTGGCCGCCTCCAGGGTGCCGGTCAGGTAGACCCAGGACGACGGCCTCCTGCTGCCGTAGTTGGAGGGGCGCCCGGCCCCGATGAGGTCGCCGGGGCGCAGGTCGGCGCGGGTGCCGTGGTAGAAGGGCTGGTTCTGGTTGTCTGTGAGCGACATGGTGCTCCTGATCACTGCACCGGGAATATACAGCGGAAGCCGAGGTCGGAGAGGCGGTTGTTGGGGACGAAGCGGTGCCGGTCGGCGGCGCGGGCGTGGCGGGCGTTGCCGTCCCAGGCCCCGCCGCGCACGACCCGGGTGGCGTTGTCGTTGCCCGCCCGGACTTCCGGGGGGCGCAACCCGTCCGGCCCCGGCGGTGTGTCGAAGCGCCCGGCGCACCAGTCCATCACGTTCCCGGCAAGCCCGCGCACCCCGTATGGGCTTGTGTCGATCGGGTGCGCTGTGACCGGGGCCGGGCCGTAGCCGGGGGGGCGCAGGCTGTCCACGATCCGGCACCAGGAGGGGTCGAGCGTGTCGCCCCAGGGGTAGAAGCGCCCGTCCGCGCCGCGCGCCGCCTTCTCCCACTCCAATTCCTCCGGCAGCCGCCAGGGGCGCCCCTCGGCCGCCGCCCGCCACGCGGCCCAGGCGCAGGCGCCGTGCCAGTCCACCTGGACGACCGGCCAGTCGGGGTGCCACATGTCCCCGTCGGCGTCGGGCCTGAGCGAGAAGTGTCCGCCATCGAAGCCGTAGATGAGCGCCCCCAGCTCCCCCTCAGTCCCCGCCCGCTCCCTCGGCGCCGCCGCCATCGCCTCGGCGCGCCGCCCCTCCGCGAGCAGCGCCTCCAGAAATTGGATGTAGCGCCGGTTGGTGACCGGATAGCGATCCATGACCACCGCCTCGCACCACAGCCGCATCGGCGGCAGGCTCACCCCCAGCGGATCGCCGCCCGCCTGGAACCAGCCCGCCGGGATGTAGACCTCGTCGGGGCTGATCCAGCCCGGAGGGGGCAGCCAGATCGGCCTCGGCGCCGCCTCCCCCGGCGCGACGCCGTCCCAGTGGCCCTGCCGGCTGATCTGCACCGGGTAGCGCACCGCCGCCCGCTCCGGGTGCCGGATGACGCAGAGGTAGCTCCCGATCGGCAGCGGCACCTCCAGCAGCGGCGTCACCCCGAGATCCCGCTCGAACCGCTCCACCAGGCGCCGGTGGTGCGGCACATAGCGCCACAGCTCCACGGCAGCCCCCGGCGGGTCGGTCAGCAGGGTGAGCGCGCCGTCCCCCTTCAGCCAGCGCAGCAGCGCGCCCCGCTCCGGGTGGGCTGACGGCAGCGCCTCGGCATGCAGGCGGAACATGGCGCGCGACTCCGCCTCCGCCCGCGCGTCCCGGGCTGCCTCGGCGGCGCGGTGCCGCGCCCGGCAGCGCTCAGCGAGCTGCAGGTGCGCCTCCGGCAGCTCCGGGGCGATCTGGAGCGCCGCCTTCAGCCCCTCGTCCACGTCCAGCTCACGCAGCCGGGCCGCCAGCTCCGCCGCCTCCGCCTCCTCCGCCCGCGCCCAGCCCGGCGCCTTGTCCTCCTCAGGCTGCCAGGGCGCGATCCCCTCCAGCAGGAGGCGCGAGGAGGCGTGGAGCCGCTCCGCCTCGCGTCGCAGCCCCTCCGCCGCCTGCTCCGCCACGCGCGCCCGCCCGACCAGCTCCAGCGCCTGCTCCCGCCGCCTGGCCCCCTCCAGCCACGCCTGGATCGCGTCTGCCAGCACCGTCGCGGTGGGGTGGCGCGCGTCCGGATCAGCCGCCATCGCCCGCCTGCAGGCGCCGACCAGCTCCAGCAGCTCCGCGCCCCGCGCCTCTTCAAGCCCGGGCGGGGGCAGCGCCAGATCCCCGACCCGGCGGGCCGCGACCCCGTCGCTGCTCACGGCGCCCGGCGGAGATCCGGCGAGGATCTCATAGAGGATCACCCCGAGCGCGTAGACATCGCTCCGCGCGTCGATGCGGTCGATCTCGCCTCCGGCCTGCTCCGGGGCCATATAGGCGGGCGTCCCGGCCACCTGCCCCCACCGCGTAGCCGCGCCTCCGCCCGGCCCGATCGGCAGCGCCCCCTCCCCGCCCTCGCCGCCCCCGATCTCCGCCTGCCCCAGCAGCTTCGCCAGCCCCCAGTCGAGCACATAGACCTCCCCGTGCGCCCCGACCATCACGTTCTCAGGCTTCAGATCCCGGTGTACGACCCCGCGCTCATGCGCGTAGGCCACCGCGCGGCACACCGGCAGGTAGACGCCGATCAGCCGCCGCACGCCCCAGATCGGGCGCTGACCGTCCCGGTGGAGGGCGGAGATCAGCGCCGAGAGCGTCTGACCGCGCACCTCCTTCATCGTGAACCACGCGCGCCCGTCCGGCAGAATGCCGAGATCGTGGATCGGGACGATGTTGGGGTGCTGGAGCTGCGCGGTCGCCCGGGCCTCCAGCAGGAACCGCGCCCGCGCGTCGGGGCTGGCCAGCAGCGGGAGGTGGAGCAGCTTCATCGCCAGCACGCGATCGAGCACCCGATCCCGCACCCGGCGCACCTCGGCCCCCGCCCCCCCCCCC
>JBEIQZ010000263.1:0-8221 GCA_040376255.1 Alphaproteobacteria bacterium | reverse complement strand
TCGCGCGCCAGTGCGCGCGGGGGGAGGCACCAGCGGCGCACGCCGCGCCGTGCCGATGCGGGGGGTAACCCCCGCAAAAAACAGAGGTCTTGATGTCTCACCGTGCCACTCATGCGATCCCGAACCCCCGCGATCCGCGCTACTGGGATCGGGCTGAGCTCGTAGCCGAAGAGAAGCGGGTCTTTGAGATCTGCAACGGCTGTCGGCTCTGCTTCAACCTGTGTCCGTCGTTCCCGAAGCTGTTTGACAGCGTGGACGCGCTGGACACGACCGCTGCTGAGACGCAGAAGGACATCGAGGCGCGGCAGGCGAAGGGTGTGAACCCGATGGACGAGCACGAGTCTGCGGCGGAGCATGCCGCTGCGCCGCGCGCCGACGTGATGGGGCAGGCGGACGCGCTGACGAAGTTGCCGATGTCGGTACACCAGGAGGTGGTCGATCTCTGCTACCAGTGCAAGCTCTGCGACCCGATCTGCCCCTACGTGCCGCCGCACGAGTTCGGGGTGGACTTCCCCCGGCTGATGCTGCGCCATAAGGCCATCGACGCGAAGGAGCACGGCGTCAAGCTCCAGGATCGCGTGCTGGGCGATCCGGATCTCGTCGGGCGGCTCGGCACGCTGCTGCCGGGGATCGCCAACGCGGTCACCAACCTGCGGCCCAACCGGGTGATGATGGAGTGGACGGTCGGCATCCACCGCGACCGCCAGCTCCCGGAGTTCGCCAGCGAGACTTTTCTGAGCTGGTTCAACAAGCGCCACCCGGCGCCCCGCGACCCGAAGGCGGTCACCGGGCGGAAGGTTGTGCTGTTCTACACCTGCTCAGTACAATGGAACAACCCGGAGGTCGGGCGCGCGGCGGTCGAGGTGCTGGAGCACAACGGGATCACGGTGTTCGCGCCGGAGTTCCGCTGCTGCGGGATGCCCGCGCTGGACGGGGGCGACGTGGAGCGGGCGAAGTCCTGGGCGCAGCAGAACATCGACGCGATGAAGCCCTATGTCGACGCGGGCTGTGACATCGTGTCACCGGGGCCGACCTGCTCGTTCATGATGAAGAAGGAGTGGAAGGACTACCTCGGCACGGAGGCTGCTGAGGAGGTCGCGAAGCGCAGCTTCGACCTGATGGAGTACCTGTGGAACCTCCGCAAGACCAAAGAATTGCGCGAGGACTTCTCTACAGACGTCGGGAGCATCGGCTACCATGTCCCGTGCCACCTCAAGGTGCAGAAGATCGGCTTCCGCAGCCGGGACATCATGAAGAAGCTCCCCGGCGCGCAGGTGAAGCTGGTCGACCGCTGCTCCTGTATGGACGGCACCTGGGGGATGAAGACCGAGTACTATGATCTGTCGAAGAAGGGCGCGAAGAAGCTGCTCGACGAGCTGACCGAGGACAAGCCGAAGCGCCTCTCCTCTGACTGCCTCATCGCCCGCCTCCAGATCGAGGAGGGGACCGATCAGAAGGTCCAGCACCCCATCGAGATCATGTGGGAGGCCTACGGCAGCCCGACCCTCAAAACAGGGGAGAAGGCGACATGAACAACCCCGTCCGCTACGACGAGATCCTCCCCATCGCAGACTTCCAGGCCGCCCGCACCCGCCTCCAGGCGCGGCTGACCGAGATCAAGGGCGCGCGCCGCCTCCAATTGGGCGACGCCTTCTGGTTCACCTTCGAGAACCGGGACACCGTGCGCTGGCAGGTGCAGGAGATGTGCCGGGTCGAGGGCATCACCCAGGAGACGGGGGTGCTGCACGAATTGGCGACCTACAACGCGCTGCTGCCCGGCCCCGACACGCTCTCAGCGACGCTGCTCATCGGCTACGCCGACCCGGCGGTGCGGGATGTGGAGCTGCGGCGGCTCGTCGGCCTTCCGCAGCACCTGACGCTGCAGATCGACGGGCTGCCGCCGCTGCCGGTGCAGTTCGACGGCGAGCAGTACAACGAGGAGCGGCTGTCCTCGGTGCAGTTCCTCCGCATCCCGCTGGGCGGGGCCGCCGGCGCCTTCCGCGACTTCTCGCGCGCGGTGCGGCTGGTCAGCACCCACCCGGCCCACCCCGGCGAGGCGCTGATCGGGCCGGGGCTGCGCGGGGCGCTGATCGGGGACATGGACGAGCAGGGCGGCTGAGCCGGCGGCTGATCTGGCCGCTCAGGCTGCCTGCTCCTTGACCGGCCACCAGCGGTGCACCGCCATCGCCGCGAGCGCGAGGACGGCGATCCCGGCGATCCCGGTGGCAGACTCCACCAGCAGCATCCCGGTCGCGCCCCAGGCGCCGACCGCGTGGCCGAGGACGAGGCCCATGTAGGCGATCGGGGTGTTGGAGAGCGAGGCGAAGATGTTGTACTTCGTCGCCGCCGCCGACTTCCCGATCACCTCCAGCACCAGCCCGGTGAACGCCGCGTAGGCCAGCCCGGTGATGAACGAGTACAGCAGCCCGAACGCGATGTAGTTGCCCACGGTCAGCGGTGCGAGCGCCATCGCCATCGTCGAGGCCGCCATCAGCGCCCCGACCCCCGCGTAGACATGGCGCGAGGGGAACCGCCCGCAGATCACGCCGCCCACCAGGCAGCCGAAGGCCGCGATCCCGCCGCTCAGGAAGCCGCTGACGAAGGCCACCTCGTTCTCGCCCGCCCCCCACAGCGCCGCCACCTCAGCCTGCACCAGCACCCCGCCCGCCGCGCCCGTCCCGATGGGCAGGAAGCACAGCAGCGCCGCCAGGAAACCCTCCCGGCTGCGGATCGTCGCCCACAGCTCCCGCACCACCCCCAGCACCGCGTCCCCCAGCCCGCCCTTCCGGGGATCGGACGGGACGAACGGCAACACCTGGATCGCCAGCCCCGCCAGCCCGAAGCACAGCCCCAGCACCGCCCCGGACATCCAGGTCTCCGGCAATTTCTGCGCCATCATCAGCCCCAGCCCGCCTCCGATGCCGCCGCCGCCGAGGTTTCCTGCCTGGAACCAGCCGCCCGCCTGCCCGCGATCCTTCGCTGCGACCACGTGGGCCATGATGCCCTCCACCGCCATCCCCAGGAAGGTCGTGGCGAGGTTGGTGACAAAGATGACCGCCTGCATCGTGCGGAACGTCTCCGGCCCCAGCGGGATCGCCGCCATCGCCACCACTCCCGCGATGCACAGCAGGTTCGCCGCCCAGAACCAGCCCCGCCGCGTCCACGTCGTGTCCACCACCGGCGCCCACAGGAACTTCCAGGTGTGCGGCAGCATCCCCACCGCCACCAGCTCCGCCCCCTGCTCCACCGTCAGCCCCACCAGCGTCGCCCGGAACGCCAGCACCACTGAGATGAACCCGCCCACCGCCCCGAACGGGAAGATCAGCAGGGTGAACAGGATCGGGTGCGGACTTTTGGCAGGCGGTTCATGCGGCGCTTCAGACATCTGGACTCCGTTCGACTGCACTTCTACCACAGGTTACGCAGCGCGTGAGGCTCAATATGCTCCTCCTCCTCATTGCCTGCATGAACGAAAATACCTTCTGGCACCAGTACAGCGTCCAGAATTGCGGGCACGCCGAGGAGTGTGACCTCGACAACTTCGAGGAGAATTACGACGATCAGGCCGACTGTCAGGCGGAGGTGGACGGCATGATCGAGGACGGGTTGGAGTGTTTCGAGGACTGTGAGTTCTCCGCCGGGGACGCCTCGGACGAGCTCAAGGCCTTCAAGCAGGACGGCTGCAACGCCGACGAGATCGATCTCTTCGAGGTCTACGCCTGCGACAACGAATTGGAGGTCAGCATCTGCGTCGCCGCCGAGATCCTCTTCTGACCCCTCTGGTACGACCCGATCCGCGCGATCTGCGCCGCGCCCTGCTGCATGCCACCGGCCTCAGCCGCCGGTTCAGCGGGCTGCCCGACCTGCTCGCCGCGCTCGGCTGCCTCCAGCTCGACCCCATCGACCGCTGTGGCACCTCGCCGGAATTGAGCGCGTGGGCGCGCACCGATCTGCGGCGCGGGGAGCTGTTCCGGGGCGCGGACGGCCACTTTTTTGAGCATTTTTATAAAGAGCGCTGCCTGATCCACCCGCGCATGTTCCCGTACTACCGGCAGCGGCTCATGGAGTCGTCGTGGTGGGGGACCGCCGAGCGCGAGCGCCGCCTGATCGCCGCCGGGGGGGAGTCGCTGATCGCGGAGGTGCTGGCCGAGGTCGCCGCCTGCGGCCCCGTCACCGCCGGTGCGCTCACCGGGCGGGGCGCCGTCGCGCCGATGGACTGGAGCGGCTGGAGCGGCACGGGCAGCCGCACGAAGATGGCCCTGGAGGTGCTGTGGTCGCGCTGCGAGGTGGTGATCGCCGCCCGCGACGCGAAGGGGCAGAAGGTCTACGACGTCCCTGCCCGCGCGCTGCCCGGCCATGCCGGGATCCGCCCGGAGGCGCCGTTCGCGGAGGCGGTGCTGCTGGAGCGCGTCGCCTCCGCCGGGATGCTGCCGGTGCGCGCCGGGCCGTGGTGGTCGGCGCTCCAGGCGCACCGCACAGACGGAACCGTAGAGCGGCTGGTAGAGCAGGGCGCGATCCAGCAGATCGCGGTCGGCACCCGGCGCTACCTCACCCTCCCTGATCTCCTGAGCCGCACCGATCCCCTGCCCGATGCAGCGTCCGGCGCGCCGATGCGCCTGCTCGCGCCGCTCGACGCGCTGCTGTGGGATCGGGAGCTGGTGCGGGCGCTCTGGGGCTTCGACTATGTGTGGGAGATCTACAAGCCGGAGGCGCAGCGCCGCTGGGGCTACTACGTCTGCCCGCTGCTCGACGGCGAAGATATCGTCGGTCGGGTGGAGTGCCTGCGCGAAAAAGAAGGACTGCGGCTGCTGAAGCGGTGGGAGGAGCGGCCCGGCTCGGTCGATCCGGCGCGGCTCCGCGCCTGCCTGGAGGATCTCGCGTGGCGGAACGGCGGCTACCTGCTTCCCTGATCTGCCTGACGCGCCACGGCCCTGTCCACCACCTCCCAGAGCCCCCTCCCCTCCAGCACCCCCGCCGGACCCCGATCCAGCGCCACCTGCAGGATCGCCGCCGCGAGCTGCTCCAGCCGGATCGGGCGGTACCGATCCAGCCCGATCCAGCGGCAGATCGGCTCAACGAAGAACGGGACATGGTGCTCCTCCCCGATGAACGCCGATGGCCTCAGGATCGTGTACACAATGCCCGACGTGAGCCCCGACGACGCCACGATCCGCTCCGCCTCCGCCTTCGCCTGCAGGTACGCCCCGGACGGGCTGCCCGCCCCCACCGAGGAGAGCAGGATCACGTGATCCGCGCCGACCTGCTGCGCCGCCGCGACGAGCTGCCGCGTCGTCTGGATGTCGCTGCTCTCGTAGGTGTCGCCCGCCGCAAACCGCTTCTTCATCGTCCCGATGAGCTGGATCACCGTCGTCCTGCCCGCCATCGCCGCCGCGAGCGCCGCCGCGTCCCCCAGATCCAGCGTCGCGATCCGCGCGCCCGCGCCCCCTGCGCCCTCCCGCTCCGGGCGCGGCCTCCGGTGCGCCACGCAGTCCACGTCTGCCGGGAGCAGCCGCAGCAGCGTGCGCCCGGTCGCGCCGGTCGATCCTGCGACGAACAGCCGCCGCGCCGTCAGAGATCCGTGCGCCTCCCCGCTCATGGCTTGAACGCCTCGCCGGAGTGGTAGAGCCAGCGACCGTCCACCTTCACGAAGCGGCTGCGCTCCCCGAAGCTGGCGTCGCGCCACGCGGGCGGCTCCCCCGCCGGGCTGGATCTCTGCGAGAGCGTTGCGACAAAGCTCACGTAGGACTCCTCCCCGGTCGAGACGTGCGCGCGCACCTCCAGCTTTTTGAAGAGGGTCTGGTTGCAGAACGACCGGATCTCCTGATCCCAGACCGCCGGGTTGTCGCGCCAGTGGGGGCCGTCCGGGTGGGTGGTGGCGCGGATGTAGCGGACCTCCCCGGCGGCATAGGCGCTGAAGCGGGCGCGCATCAGCGTCTCAGCGTCGGGCGCGGGCGGGCCGATGTGCCAGCGCTGGCAGCATTTTTTGAACTTGGCTGGGCGCCCGCAGGGGCAGGCGTCGTTGGGAGAGATCTTCACGCGGTCACCAGGTTGCCGGGATCGGTTAAGCTGGCTGGCCGAGGTGCGCATGTCTCCAGACACAGACAACACACGGGCCGACGGGCGGGCCGACGGGCGGGCCGATAATGAGGGCCGCCCGATCCGCATCCAGACCGGGATCAACGCCTGGGCCGAGGGGAGCTGCATCGTGGAGGTCGGGGCCACGCGCGTCCACTGCACCGCCTCAGTCACCGAGGAGCTGCCCGCGTGGCGGCGGGCGTCGGGGAAGGGCTGGGTGACCGCCGAGTACCGGATGCTCCCCCGCGCCACCCACACGCGCACCAACCGCGAGGACAAGGGCAAGGGCGGGCGCACCGCCGAGATCGAGCGGCTGATCGGGCGCTCGCTGCGGGCGGCCATCGATCTGCGGGCGCTCGGCCCGCGCCAGATCCAGATCGACTGCGACGTATTGCAGGCGGACGGCGGGACGCGCTGCGCCTCGATCGTGGGCGGCTGGGTCGCGCTGGCGCTCGCGATCAAAAAACTGCTGGCGGAGGGGCTGATCGCGGCCTCGCCGCTCCGGCACGTCGTCGCCGCGCTCTCGGTCGGGATCGTGGACGGGCGGGTGGTGCTGGATCTGCCCTACGCCGAGGACGCACGCGCGCAGGTCGACCTGAACCTGATCATGACGCAGGGCGGGCTGCTGGTCGAGGTGCAGGGCTGCGCGGAGGGCGATCCCTTCCCGCCGGAAGACCTGAGCCGGATGCTCGACATGGGGCGGCGCGGCATCCCCCGGCTGTGCGCGGCGCAGCTCGCCGCCGTGGGCTGGGAGGCGCTGCCATGATCGCCCGCATCGTGCTGGCGACGCGCAACCGCCACAAGCTGGTGGAGATCCAGCGCATGTGCCCCGACATTGAGTGGCTGGCGCTGCCCGATGAGCTGGGCGACCCGCCCGAGACGCAGGACACCTTCGCGGGCAACGCGCTCCAGAAGGCCTGCTACGTCTTTGCGCGGCTCGGCCTCCCGGCGCTGGCCGACGACTCCGGGCTGGAGGTCGACGCGCTCGGCGGGCGGCCCGGCGTGTGGAGCAGGCGCTACAGCCCCGAAGGCACCGACGACGCCAACAACGCCCTGCTGCTCTCCGAATTGGCCGCCGTCCCGCCCGCGCTGCGGACGGCGCGCTACCGCTGCGTGCTGGCCCTCGTCTGGGGGCCGGAGGACGCGCAGCAGGCCACCGTCGACGGCGCCTGCGAGGGCAGCATCCTCGACGCGCCGCGCGGCGGCAACGGCTTCGGCTACGACCCGCTCTTTGAGGCGGCGGCCACGCCGGGGCGGAGCTGCGGCGAGATCAGCGACGCGGAGAAGGACGCGATCAGCCACCGGGGGGCGGCGGTAAGACGGCTGCCGGAGCTGCTGGGCTGGATGTAACGATGTAGACGCGCTGGGGGTAGTCAGATAGTATAGTGGGCGGTGGCTGGAGCTGCTGCGCCGGATGTAATACCCATGATCACTCCCATACAACTCGGTGAGCGCCTCACCGCACAGCGGACGCGGCTGCGGCTGGACGCGAAGTGGGTGGCAGAGAAGTCAGGGCTGGACGCAGAGCGGCTCCAACAGATCGAGAGCGGAACCCGACCCCCCACCGTCTCCGAGCTGTGGCGGATGGGCGCCGCGCTCGGGATCGATCCTGCGCTCCTGCTGGATCAAGAGGAGCGGATAGACCGTGTGCGTAGCACCGCCCGCTTCCTGAGCGCTGCCGAAGCGCTCGACCCGCTCGATGTCCGGCTCCTCCGGGTCGCCGCAGAGCTGAGCCGGGTGGGCGGGTGGTTGCAGGAACAGCTTGATCGCCCCTGCCTGCTCCCCGGCACCGCGACGCCGCTGACCGGCACCCACCCAGGAGAACAGGGCTACCAACTTGGCCGGAGCGCCCGTGACACACTCAGGTTGCCGGACGGGCCGATCCCGTCGGTCAGCGGGTGGCTGAAGGACTCCGGGGTGCATGTCTGCCTGCTCCCGTTTGCGTCTCCGGGGATCATCGCTGCCTCGCTGCGTGAACCGGGCGCAACCCCGATGATCCTTCTCAACCAGAAGGCTCACCGGAACCAGAGATCCCGCGCCCGACGCTCTGTATTGGCTCATGAGCTGTGCCACTTGCTGCACGATCTGGAGCCTGCTCACACGCTGGCAATGGTGACCCGGAGCAATGCTCGGGAGGAAGATCAAG
>JBEIQZ010000489.1:0-4755 GCA_040376255.1 Alphaproteobacteria bacterium | reverse complement strand
GGCTGGCGGCGATCTGCGGGCAGGCGCTCGCGCCGCACGGGGCGCTGTTCCGGGCGCACCTGCTCAGGACGGCGGAGGATCAGGCGGTGCTGGCGCTGGTGGGGCACGGGCTGGTGGTGGATCGGCCATCATTGCAGCGGGTCGTACAGGAGATCGCGTGGTACTACCGGGACATCACCGGGTACCGCTCAGCCGGTGAGCAGGCTGAGCCGGCCGCGCCGGTGCCGCTGCGGCGCTACCTGGAGGAATTGGAGGGCTGGCTCGGCGGGCCGGAGGGGCAGGCGCACACCGCCTGGTGGCTCGGGCGCTTCCCCGGCGGGCTGCCGCGCGCGGATCTCCCGACGGATCGGCTGCGACCGGCGATCAAGGCCTACGACGGGGCGCGGGTGGCGCTGCCGGTGCCGACGGCCGGCGCGCTGGCGCGCTGGTGCGGGCGCCACGGGTACACGCCGTTCATGGCGATCGCGATGCTGTTCGGGCTGGTGCAGCGGCGCTACAGCCAGGGTCAGGGCCAGGGCCAGGATCAGAAAACAGTGATCGGGCTGATCGGGCGCTTCGAGCCGCCGGGGCTGCCCGCCGGGCCGCTGGTGGCGGGGGCGGCGAACCCGTTGCTGCTGGATCTGCCGGAGCCTGAGATCGGCGCGGGCGCGGGGCAGACCGTGCTGGAGCGGCTGGCGCAGGCGCGGCGGGCGCTGCTGGACGCCTACGATCACCCTGCCTGCCCGTTCACGGCGCTCGTCCAGGGGCTCGATCCGGCGCGGGATCAGAGCCGCTCGGCGCTGTTCACGGTGGCCGTCGAGCCGATCCCGGCGCTGCACCCCGGCGAGTGGCCGGATCTGGAGGCGGAGGCGATCACGCCGCCGGTGCGCCGCTGCCGCTACGACCTCCACCTGCGGGTGGTGGAGCCGCCTGCCGGGGCGGGCGGGGAGCTGGAGATCCAGTGCGACTACAGCACCGAGCTGTTCGACCGCGCCAGCGTCGCGCGGTGGCTGCGGGCGCTGCGCCGCCTGATCGCCGCGCTCCCTGAGCAGGGCGACGGGGTGACCGTCGCGGAGTTCCTGGAGAAGCACGGGCTGGAGGAGGGCGAGCGCGCTGAGCTGCTCTCCATCGCGGGGCCGCCGATCCGCCCGTCCGGCGCGGCGCGCACGCTGATCGGGCGCCTCCGCGAGCAGGCGGCGCGGACGCCTGAGGCGGCGGCGATCCGGCACGGGTCGATCCCCTCCGGCGCGTGGAGCTACAAGGATCTTGTGGCGCGGATCGGCGCGCTCGCCGCAGAGATCCGGCGGGTGGCGCGGGGCGCGGACACGGGCGCAGACACGGGCGCGGGCACAGGTGCGGGGCTCGTCGGCATCTGCATGGCGCGGACGCCCGATCACATCGCCGCCTTCTTCGCCGTCCAGCAGGCGGGCGGCGCGTGGGTCCCGCTCGATCCGGCGCTGCCGCTTCACCGCATCCAGGCGATCTGCGCCGACGCCGGCGTCCGGCAGGTGGTGTCCGACGCGGCGACGCTGCCGGGGCTGGCGGGGCTGGCGGGGGTGCGGGTGTGGGCGGCGGACGGGGTCGCGTCGGACGGGGTCGCGTCGGGCGGAGTCTCAGACGAGGGAACCTCAGACGACGGAATCCCGGACGACGGATCGGCGCTGGCCTGCGTGCTGTACACCTCCGGCTCCACCGGGGCGCCGAAGGGGGTGATGGTGGAGCAGCGCGGGATGGTGGCGGTGGTGGATCACGCGCTGGCGATGCTGCCGCGTGAGGCGTTCGAGGGGGTGCTGGCGGCGACCTCGTTCTCCTTCGACGTCAGCGGGTTCGAGATCTATCCGGCGCTGTGCTGCGGGGGGACGATCCTGCTGGCGCAGGACGCGCTCTCGCTGGCGGAGCTCCCGGCGCGGGAGGAGGTGACGATGGCCTGCCTGGTGCCGTCGGCGCTGGAGGCGGTGCTGGAGGCGGGGCTGCCGTCGCGGCTGCGCTGGTTGATGGTGGGCGGGGAGGCGATCCAGAGCCCGGAATTGCTGCTGCGCCTGTGGCGGGCGCAGCCGGAGGCGCGGGTGTGGAACGCCTACGGGCCGACCGAGGACACGATCTACTCGCTGCTCGGGGAATTGCGCCCGGGGGACTCTCCCCGGCTGATGCGCGGGCCGCTGGCGGGATCGTGGTCGCTGGTGCTGGACGGGGGCATGGGCCTGACGCCGGTGGGCGCGGAGGGGGAGCTCTACCTCGGCGGCGCGGGCGTGGCGCGGGGCTACCTGAACCAGCCGGGGCTGACGGCGGAGCGCTTCGTCCCCGATCCGTTCCACCCCGGCGGCCGGCTCTACCGGACGGGGGACATCGTGCGGGTGCTGGGCGGGGGGCGCCTGCTCTACGTCGGGCGGCGCGACCACCAGATCAAGCTGCGCGGCTTCCGCATCGAGCTTGAGGAGATCGAGGCCTGCCTGCTGCGGCAGCCGGGGGTCGCGGAGGCGGTCGTGCAGAAGTGGGCTGCGCCGGGGGCGGATCAGGGCGGGCAGGCTGAGCACCTCGTCGCGTGGCTGGCCCTGAGCGCGGCGGGCGCGGGCGCAGGCGCGGGCGCGGACACAAACGCGGACACCGCGCCGCAGATCGCGGCGATCCGTGCGGCGCTGGCGCGGGAGCTGCCCGCGTACATGGTGCCGTCGTTCTTCGTGCCGGTGGCGGCGCTGCCGAGGCTGCCGAACGGCAAGCTGGATCGGCGGCGGCTGCCTGAGCCGCAGATGGTGCGGGCGGCGCTGTCGCCGTCGGGCTGGCGGGCGCCGGAGACGCCGCTGCAGCAGGTGCTGGCGGGCGTCTGGAGCCGCGTGCTGGGCGTGGATCAGGTGGGCCTCAGCGACAACTTCTTCGATCTCGGCGGCACCTCGCTGAAGATGACGGCGATGCTGCATGCGATCCGGCACACCTTCCAGGTGCGGCCCCGGCTGCGGGCCTTCTTCGACGCGCCGACCCTCGGAGAGCTGGCCGATCACATCCGGCAGCTCCGCGAGGCCGCCGCCGGCAGCGCGGGCGGCGCGGACGGCCCCGCAGAGCTGCGGGCTGAGGCGCGGTTCGAGTGGCTCATGCAGGACGCCGCCCTCGACCCCGCCGACGCCCCGCAGACCCCGATGGCGCCCGCGCCCGCGCCCGGCGGCACGCCCCGCCACATCCTGCTGACCGGGGCCACCGGCTTCGTCGGCGCCCACATCCTGCGGGAGCTTGTGCTGCGCTCGGAGGCGACGCTCTACTGCCTGGTGCGCGGGCGCGACGCCGCAGAGGGCTGGCGGAAGCTCCGCAAGGCGCTGATCAGCTACCGGCTGGAGGACGCGCTGCCGCCGGACGCGATGCAGTCGGCGGGGCAGGCGCTGGATCAGCCGCCGGGCGGCCGGATCGTCATCGTCCCCGGCGACATCGTGCTGCCGCGCCTCGGGCTGGGGCCGGAGGACTACGCGCGGCTGGCGGCGGCGGTGGACTGCGTCTACCACGGGGCGGCGGCGGTGAATTTCATCTACCCGTACCACGCGCTCCGGGCGATCAACGTCGAGGGGACGCGCGAGGTGATCCGCTTCGCCTTCGCGGGCCAGCGCAAGCCGCTCCACTACGTCTCCACCGCCGCGATCTGGCCGATGGGCGGCTGGCGGCGCTTCACCGAGGACGACAGCATCGACCACAACATCGACCTGAACATGGGCTACGACGAGTCGAAGTGGGTCGCCGAGAAGCTGCTGGCCTCCGCCTCGGCGCAGGGCCTCCCGGTCACCGTCTACCGCCCCGGCGAGGTCGCCGGACACAGCGAGAGCGGCCAGTCGGTGGAGGGACACTTCCTGTTCGCCATGCTGAAGGGCTGTCTGCAGATCAAGGCGTTCCCCCGGCTCGGGAACTGGCTCGACCTGAGCCCGGTCGACTACTGCGCCGCCGCCATCGCCCACCTGATGCTGCACGCCGCGCCGGGACAGACCTTCCACACGACGAACCCCGGCCCCCTCCAGGTCAGCGACCTCTACGCCTGGCTGCGGCACATCGGCTACGACTTCGAGGAGCTCCCGTTCATCGAGTGGAAGCGGCTGCTGCTGAGCGTCGGGGATCTCTCAAAGAACGCCCTCTATCCCTACGTCAGCATCCTCGAAGAGTTCGAAGAGCAGAACCTGGAGCTCCCGCAGTACGACTGCTCCCGCACCACCGCCGCCCTGGAAGGCACCGGCATCCGGTGCGCGCCCGTCGCGCCGCCGCTGCTCTGGCGCTACATCCAATACCTGGCGGAGATCGGGTTCATGGAGCTGCCGCCGAAAGCGGAGGGGTAGCGGTGTCCGTCAGCCGGGACGGCGTTGATACTTTCAGTCTTTCCGTAGCAGCCGATCCTTCCACTTATCGATCATCGGCCTCTCTGATCCCGGCTCCGCCCCCGCCTGCCCCGCCCCGCACACCTCCTGCCTCAGCGCCTCCGCCTCTGCGTGCGCGGCCTCTGCGGTCCTGCCGAGGAGCGTCCCGGCGGCGAGATCGGTGAACGGGGAGGGGTTCCCGGCGTTGCCGCGCGTCCACGCGGCGATCTGCACCCCGACGCGGAGATCGGGGGCGCGGGCGCCGGCAGCGACGGGGAGGGCGCGCAGGCGGTCGGCGTCGACGCCCCCGGCGTAGGCGCAGGCGAAGCCGGTTCCGCTCCAGAGGGCGGGCTGGCGCTCCGGGGAGAATTGCGCGATCACCGCCGCGATCCGGTCGGCGCCGCCGCCTTCACGGAACCAGAGGCAGCGCCCGATCCCGGCGTCGAAGCCCCGG
>JBEIQZ010000712.1:0-2470 GCA_040376255.1 Alphaproteobacteria bacterium | reverse complement strand
TGGCGACCCGGTCTGCGGTGATCCCTGCCTCCCCTCCGGTGAGCGTCAGCAGCTCGCCTGTCCCCTGGAGCGACACCCACCACACGCCCCCGCGCCCGGTGATGGCCACCGCCCGCGCGCCTGTCCCGGCGTCATAGGTGGCGATCTCTGTGGCGATGACATCCTGCGCGCCCGCGCTCCGGCTGCCGGACTCCACCTGCCAGAACCGGATCTGCCCCCCGAGGCAGGCCGCCGCGATCGTGCCTGCCGCGCTGATGGAGGCGTCTCCGGTGCCGCCCCCGGTGTCACCGCTCTCCCCTCCCCCGCCCCACGCCCCCATCACCGCCACCGACTGCGGTTCATCGCAGGTCGGGACGTAGGCCGCGCCGGTCGCGTCGACCACTGCCAGCGTGTCGGCCTCCGGGGTGACCGCCCACACGCGCCCCTGCGCGTCCAGCGCCATGCTGCCGGATCGCACCGGGGCCGGATCGGCGGGCGGGCGGAAGACCTCGACCCGCGCCGACGCGGTCAGCCGCCGCCCGTCCGCGCCCTGCACCTCGGCGATCGCTGTATAGTTCCCGGCGGCAGCCCAGGTATGCGCGACCTCCGCGCCCTCGGCAGCGGCCCCGTCCCCGAAGCTCCACGACACCGGCCCGGCGGCGTTGAGCGCGGCGGCGGAGAGCGATCCGGCGGCGCCCTCGGCCACGATCAGCGGGCTGCTGACGGTGAGGGAGGAGGCGGGCGCGTCCGGCGTGTTGTCTGCTGAGGAGTCATACTTCGCGGCGCCGGGGCAGCCGCCCAGGAGCGCAAGCCCCGCAAGCCCCGCAAGCCCCGCCCGTCGCGGAGTCCGCATCAGAAGCTCCGGAAGGAGAAGCGGTGGACGCCGATCATCGGGTTGCCGTGGATGTCGGTGACGCCCTCGACCTCGACGGTGTAGGCGTGATCGGGCAGCAGCGGGGCGGCGGGGGAGCAGGTGGCGACGGTCTCCTGCACCGAGACGTAGCACTCCACCGGAGCGCCGTCGGCGTCGAGCAGCCGGATGGAGCCGGGGAAGGCGCTGGCGGGCTCGATGAACTCGTTGAAGCCGATCCCGATCCGGGCGGCCTGATAGAGCCCGGCGTCGCCGTCCTCCGGGCTGGTGGAGAGGACGACGGGGCCGGCGGTGTCGGGGTCGGCGCGCCAGGGCATGATGGCGGTGGCGACGGCGTTCTCTATGCTGGGGTCTTCGCCCTCGGCGTGGTCGACGGAGAGCAGGGCGACGTTGCCCCAGGGGACGATGGTGTCGAGATCCCCGGCGAGCAGGCCGGTGCCGATCAGCGAGAGGTTGGCGGGGTCGGAGGCGTCCCAGACGGAGGCGTGATCGGACTCCCCGACGAAGATCACGTCCTCGTCCATGAAGACGTAGCCGCCGTTGCCGTTGTGGACGGCGTCCCCGGCGAAGAACGGCTGCTCAGGGTCTGAGATGTCGATGAGGATGGGGCCGCCGCCGCCCTCCTTCCGGGCGAACAGCGCGAGGTCGCCGACGCGGTTGCCGTGGTAGGTCTCGACGGCGGCGCCGTCGCGGGTGACGGTGCCGAAGGGCGAGCCGGGCAGCATCACCGGGTTGGCGGGGTCGGAGATGTCGAACAGCGCGGCGACGGTCTGCTCGGCGCTGGTCACCAGCAATTCGTTGCCGAGCGCGAACACGCCCCCGGCGCGCATCCCGAAGCTGATCTGGTTGACGAGGACGGGCGCGCGCGGGTCGGTGGCGTCGACGACAAAGACGCCGTTGTCCGCAGAGGCGACGTAGACCCACGGGTACTGCCAGAACACCGACAGCACGACCCGCGTATAGGAGTCCGGGTACCACGCCTCAGGCAGCACCAGCAGCGACGCCACCGCAGGCGCCGCCGGGTCGCTCAGATCCCAGAACAGGATGCCGGAGTCGATGCTGCCGTACTGCTTGCCGTTGCCGACCGCCCAGTCCCCGGCGTGCGGATCGTCCGGCGGCAGGTAGACAAAACCCATCGCATGCGTCTCGCGGGCGTCCTGGGTAAACCCGTCCCCGACGCGCTCCGGGGCGCAGGGATCGGCCATGTCGAACAGCGAGAGGCCGCCCTGCCCCTGCTCCGGCGCCCAGGGCAGGACGAGGTGGCCCCGGTAGGGGAGCTGCAGGTTGTGCTGCATCGCGTCCTCCGCGCCGCCGTCGAGGGTGGCGCAATTCTGCCACAGCTCAGCCTCAGTAAAGGTGCGTCCGGGGTTGCCGGAGCCCCGGAGGGCCGGGCCGCTGTCCCAGAATTGCCACGCGGCCTCACCGGGCTTCTCCTCACCGGCGCAGCCGACAGACAGCGCAGACAACGCAGACAGCGCGCACAGGCTCACCCGACCCACGATCATCCTCATCTTCATCTCCCTTCCATATCCTATCGAGGGACAAGGAGGGGGGTTGGCCTCGTCCCTTCGCCCCCTGGGGGAGAAGGTGGCCCGCAGGGCCGGATGAGGGGCGTTTGAG
>JBEIQZ010000153.1:0-10982 GCA_040376255.1 Alphaproteobacteria bacterium | reverse complement strand
GTAGGCCATGAAGTTGGCCTTGCCCTGGCTGGCCAGCACCTTGGTGATGGCAGCCGTCAGCGAGGTCTTGCCGTGATCGACGTGACCGATGGTTCCGATGTTGACGTGCGGCTTGCTCCGCTCAAACTTCGCCTTGCCCATGTTGCTACCCTTCCAGACAGGAGGAAAAGAAGCCCTTGACCGGACTTGAACCGGCGACCTCCTCCTTACCAAGGAGGTGCTCTACCACTGAGCTACAAGGGCATGTTGATGTTTCGGGACAGAAGGAGCCGAACAGGGCGGGAGACGGGACTCGGACCCGCGACCCTCAGCTTGGAAGGCTGATGCTCTACCAACTGAGCTACTCCCGCAACCGTTCGGTGAATGTGGGGAGGAGTGGATTCGAACCACTGTAGGCGTACGCCGGCGGGTTTACAGCCCGCTCCCTTTGGCCGCTCGGGCACCTCCCCATAACCACAATTGCAAAGAACAGTCGACATGCATTGACTGGTTGATCAAGCTGGCAGTGGGACTCGAACCCGCGACCTGCTGTTTACAAAACAGCTGCTCTACCAACTGAGCTATGCCAGCCTTCCGACAGCCGTCTGTCAGCCCCGCGCTATTAACCGGATGGTGGAGCGTGTCAAGAGAAACCTGAGAGGATTATCGACCATCATGTCCTGTCATGTCGACGGCTTTGAAAAGCTGCCCTCCGGGGCGTGCGCCGCGATCTCCAACTGCCGTATCTGGATCTGCTCTTTTCTCCCATCACCCCGCTCGATATGAACCTGGAACGGCAGCGTCAGCCCGGGCGCCACGTCGCGGTAGTCCTGCATCGTGTACTCCACCGGCCCCGCGTCCGTGATGTAGCGCACCTGCAGGAGCCGTCCCGTCGCCGGGTCGATGTCCACGAAGGAGATCCCCGGCTCCTCCTCCCGCCCGCCGAGCCCCAGCCGGACGCCGCTGTCCGCTCCCTCCAGCAGCCGGAAGCTCTGCACCTCCGGCGCGGCCAGCAGGTGCCACACGTCGAGCACCACCGCCATCACCGCCTCCGGCGCGAAGGCGTCCACCTGGTTGATCATCACGCCGATGTCCCGCGTGTGGACCTGCGCCGCCACCTTGAGCCAGCTCCCGCCCGCCGTCTCCACCGCGAGGCTGTCCACCCCCGGCCCGTCCACCACCAGCCGCCGGTTCGCCCCTTCCCGCCAGTAGTCATGGAGGAAGGTCTGCTCCTTCCCGCTCACCTTCAGCGTGCGCTCATAGACGAAGTGGACGGCCTCAGCCCGCGACAGCAGGCTCGCCCCGCCGGACTCGCCGCCGTGCGCCTGCCGCGCCGCCGCCACGTAGTCCTGCACGCTCCGGGTCTGCGGCTGCACCACCGGGACATGCTCCTCCGTGTCGATCTCGTAGACCGTCACCGGGCGGCGGGTCTCCGTCCCCAGCCGGCTCGCCAGCCGATCGGCGTCCGCGCGCGTGGGGATGTGCTCCACCAGCACCATGAACTCCCAGCCTTCGCCCAGGCGGAAGCGCCGCACGATCCGCCCCTCCAGCCCGGCCTCCCGGATCGTCCCCAGCGTCTCCTGAGCCTCAGCGCGCTCCGGCAGCGGCCCCAATTCCACATAGAAGTCCCCGGCCCACGCCATCCCCGCCAGCCACATGATCCAGCCCATCACCATCCCATCCCCCTGCTCTGCTGTCCGGGTTTATCCCTTTCCCGACTACGCCGCACGCACCCGTCTATTCCCGCAGGATCTGCACCCGCTGCAGCTCCACCCGCGCCCGCTCCCCCGGCGGCGCCTCCAGCCACACCTCAGTCACTCCCGGCGTCACCCCGCCGCCCAGCACCTCCTCCCAGTGCTGCCATACGCCCTCCTTCATCGTGACTTCCCGCACGATCGGCTCCCCCGCCGCCCGCACCGCCCGCAGCCGCACCGCCCTCCCCTCCAGGCCGTGCAGCCAGATCGACACCCCCGCCACCGGCTCCCCGCTGTAGAGGCGGATCGACTCGCCCTCCAGCACCAGCGCGAGCTGTCCGGCGAAGGGCAGCTCCAGGTCGATGACCCGCTGTCCGTCCACCCGCACGATGTCGCCGCCCGCACCGCCCACCTGCTCAGCAGGCAGCCCGTAGATTTCGGCGCCGTCCCCGGCGAGGATCGGCGCGCCGAAGAGATCGCGCAGCATCCCGATGGCGGGCTCCCCGATCAGATCCGCCTCGCCCATCGGCCCGGCGAGCTGGACGGCGTCCGCCGGAACCTCCCGGTGCAGCACGATATAGCGGAAGCCCTCTGTGTAGAGCTTCGCCACGTCCGAACGACGGAAGGCGAAGGGCGGCGTCCGCCGCGCCAGATCCATCAGCACCAGCAGGAAGCTGTTCTGGGTGACGTAGTCCCGGAAGGCCAGCAGATCCGGGCGCCGGATGAGCTGGTTGCAGTTCAGCAGCGGCTTCCCGTGGGCGAGCTGCCAGTACTGGAACCGCGCGTTCCCCACTGTCAGCGGCTGGTATTGGAGCGGAAGCTCGATCACTGCGCCCTCCGGCATCGCCCGCAATGACTGGTAGACCGCCGGAAATGCCGCCGCCGCCGTCCCGCGCCACGCCGGACGCTCCCCCGCCACGAGCGGCTGCGCGAACGCCCAGATCCCCAGCAGCGCTACAGTCCCCCGCACCGCCCTCCCCTCCCCCAGCCTGCACACCCCCACCGCCGCCGCGACCGCGAGGCACTCCATCGCGATCACCCCGATCCGGTAGGGACGGTACGCCTTGGAGAAGAACGGGAGGTACTCATAGCCGAACCAGTAGGGCAGCGGCAGCCGCCCCGCCCAGTCCGGCAGCGGCGGGCTGTCATCGAGCGTCAGGAACGGCCCGAGCGTCAGCACCGTCGCCCCGAGCGCCATCCAGCCCCAGCCCCGTGTCCGCCGCCCGCCGAGCAGCACCCCGATCAGCCCCATCGTGTAGATCAGCCGCCCCGGCGTCGACTTCAGCGGGTTCACCACGAAGTCTGCCGCCGCGAGCGAGCGGAGCTGGGTGCTGTTGCGGATTACCTGCATCGCGTCGTGAAGCTCCAGCAGCTCCGGCGTCAGCGACCCCACCGGCCTCTGCGCGTCTGCGAGCGCGTTGCTGGCCTCCCAGTTGGCGGTATCGGTAAAAGTCGCCGCCGAGATCGGGGGCCGGGTCGGGGTCTCCTGCCGGACGAGCGGGATCATCGGCGCGTCGATGGCCCCGGCCAGCGCGAACGAGGCCGCCAGCCACCCCGCCGCCCGCCAGCGCCGCTCCGCCGCCTGCCACAGGCAGAACCCGACGCCTGCCATCCCGGCGAACAGCGTATAGTACCAGTTGAACGGCCCGATCAGCGCCAGGAGCACGACCGCTCTCAGCCACGCCCCCCAGGGCCGCCCCGGCGGCTCCAGCGCACGCACCAGCCGCACGAGGCTCCACATGTGCAGCGGCAGCAGCCCCGCCGCCACCAGCTCGATGCAGCCCGCCGCGCCCTCCCCGTACAGGTAGGGCGAGGTGCAGAACAGGAAGCCCGCCACGAAGCCCGCGAGGTGGCTCCCGGTCACCTCCCGCCCGAGCAGGTGCGCCGCCAGCCCCGATGTCACCAGCCCCAGCCAGAGCGAGAGGTTGTAGGCCCACACCAGCGGCACCCCCGCCGCGACCGCGAGCGCCCCGATGAGCTGGAGCGCCGCATGCCCGAACGACCACAGGCTGTAGCCGATGGGGTAGAGGATCGCATGCGTCTGCGCCTGCAGCGTCCCTTCGCGGATCCCGTCCGCGAGGTGGCCGATCAGCCAGAGCGTCGTCCACGCGTCGAACCGATCCCCCCAGATCGTCCCGCCCGGATCGAGCGGCAGCGGCCACAGGAACAGCAGCGTCCCGGCGCAATAGACCGCCGCGACCCCCAGCCATGAGGTGCTCCATTCCCCCATACTCCGGCTGCGCCGGCTCAACGCCCCTCCAGCACCGGGAGG
The DNA here is from genome assembly GCA_040376255.1 of Alphaproteobacteria bacterium. GTDB lineage: Bacteria > Myxococcota_A > UBA796 > UBA796 > SXON01 > JBEIQZ01. The sequence goes on along the minus strand of JBEIQZ010000153.1, from coordinate 7,037 downwards.
AGCGCGGGGTTCCCGAGCGCGAGCGCGAGGATGATCGTCCGCTGTGTCTCCTCCAGCCCCGGCATCGGATCGGCCGCCCCCTGATCCAGCGACCACAGCCCGCCGATGTCGACCGGCCCCGGCGCGTCAGGCGGGTTCACCCGGCGCAGCGACGCAAAACTCGCCGGATCCCACGGGGCGCCGAGCAGCGTGCTCTGGAATTGCGGGGAGAGCTCCGCGCCGGTGTCATAGCGGAGGAAGAACAGCGCGCGCCCGATCTCCTCCTGCTGGGGCGCCAGAAAACGCCTGAGCAGCGCCTCGGCGATCTCCAGCACCGCACGGATGTGGGCCATCCGGCCAGCCTGCACCGATCCGAGATGCTCCTGCGCGCGCCGCAATTCTGCGGCCAGCGCCTTCCCCCGCACCTCGCTGATCTCCTGCCCTGCGGCGATCGCCCGCGCCGCCTCCGCCTCGATCTCCGCGTAGATCGGGCCGAGCGCCGCCTGCTCCTGCCGATCCCGCTCCTCCCGGCGCGACCGCTCCGCCGCGATCTCTGCCTGCACCGCCGCCGCTGCCGCCGCCATCGCCGCCTGCTGCCCCGCGTCGGGGTTCAGGCGCCCGAGCCAGATCCGCACCCGCGCCCGATCCCCGAGTTGCCGCGCGCCGGGGCCGGACTCCCCCGCATACAGCTCCTGGTAGAGCGGCTGAACCACCGTCTGGGCCTCTGCGGCCTCCCCGGCCGGCTCCGGCGCTCCGACGCACCCCGGCAACAACCAGATCCACAGCCCGCTCATTGGACGACCAGCACCGACGCCTGCCGGATCGGCTCCCAGGTGCGGGAGAGGGAGGTGGCCTCCGCCAGCTCGTTGGGGACGGTCCAGGTCTGACCGGTCAGGCTGACGACAGTGACGCTCCACGCGCCGTGCGGGAGATCGGGCGCCTGCACCTGCTCCGATGAGCCGTCCGCGCGGGTGTGCCGGGCGACAGGGACGAACAGGACGTCCAGCTCAGTGACGGGGATCGCGGTGTTCAGCGGCGCGGCCAGCCACTCCGCCAGCGGCGGAACCGCCGCCTCAGCGGCCCAGGACTCTCCCTCCTCCACCTCTCCCAGGTACCGCAGGTACACCTTCGGCCAGATGTCCGGCAGGCCGAGATCGCCGTAGGTCGGGTGCGGATCGGGCGCGCCGTCCAGATCGGAATCGACGAGCATGACCGGGAAGAAGGTCCGGCAGGCTTCGGGATCTCCCGGGTTCAACGGCCCCTCGATGTGGAGATCCCGCGTCCACACCCGATCTGAGGAGAGCCGGAGCGGCGCCCCGCCGGCAGCGGCGGCGGACACCTGCTCCACGGCGGTCGTCTCAAAGGTGAACAGCGGTCGCTCAGTCGTCAGCGTCCGCCCGACCAGCGCGGTCAGATCCTGCGCCCAGGTGCCGCTGCTGACCGGGATCGGCTCCAGCCCCCCCGCAGCGTCGACGACGCCGCCGACGCCGTCCCCGCAGGTAGCCCCGGCGAAGGTGGCGGTGTAGGGTCGGAAGTTGCGATCCCGATCCACGATGGCGGTCAGCAGCCACACCCCGTCCTCCACCTCCGGCAGCGCGAAGCCCGCTGAGGGCAGCCCGACCGTCGAGAAGGAGGCGCCGCTGACGCCGGTGAAGTCCGCTGGCGCGCCCAGCCCGAAGGGCGGCGGCGGCTCATCGGCGGCGAAGAGGAAGAGGAAGGTGTCGGAGGCCGGGCCGTCCGCGATCACCACCTCCCCTGACAGCACGCTCTGGAGCGGCGCAGCGTCCGGCGACAGCGGCACCTCTCCGCACCCGCTCAGCGCGATCAGCGCCGGGAGCGCGCGCCTCCGCATCGATCTCATCCCTGCCTCCATGATCAAAAGCTCCACCCGACGGTGCCGAAGATGCGGCCCCCGACGAACTGACCTTTCGGGTGCTCCTGGAACCGCGCGTCCGCCAGCGCGCCCACGTTCCACGCCGTCACCGCGAGCTCCAGCGGACTGCCCCCCGCCTCCTCCTTCAGCGGGCGCCCGGCCACCCGCGCCTCCCAGATCAGCCGATCCGGCACAGTGATCGTCTCGACGCGCAGCGCCCCGGCGGCGTCATAGGAGCGCAGCCGCCAGTCCTGCGCGGAGAGCCAGTGCAGCCCGGAGGAGAAGTCCATGCGGAACGGCGCGCGGTACTGGACGCCGGCGTTGACCTTCCATGTCGATGTCGCAGTATCGACAACGGGCGCGCCGGAGCCGGTGTCATCGAGGATGCGGGTGAAGGCGCCGTTCGCGAAAAACTCCAGCCCATCCGCCGGATACAGGCTGCTGTCCAGCTCTACGCCGAAGGCGGTGTAGACGTCGCCGAGGTTCACGAAGCCCGTCTCGCCCGCGAGGAACGCCTGCTGCTCGGCGTCGAAGATCGAGGTCGCGGGCCGGACCTCGCCCAGATCGATCAGCCGGGTCACCCGGTTCATGTACACCGCCAGATCGAACGCGTGTGTGCGGCTGGACTCGTCGCGGAGGCCCGCCTCCACGCTGAGGATGCGCTCAGGCAACAATTCGTCATCGCCGCTCGTCTGGACGTAGTAGCCGTCAGCAGCGGTCGGCTGCGGAAGATCGAGGTACGACTCCAGAAAAGTCGGTGAGCGGAAGCTGGTTCCGGCGGAGAGCCGGAGGCTGGTCTTGGGCCAGAGCCGCGCGATCAGCGCGCCGCGCGGCGAGAGCGTCTGGCTGACCGGGACGAGCGGGTGCCGATCCATGCGGAGCGATCCGACCAGCCCCAGCCGCCCGGCGCGGGCGTCTTCCTGTATGAACAGGGCAAAATGGTGCTCAGAGATAGGCGCGTCTGCGTCTGCGTCGTCGATCCCCGCCAGGTAGTCCCAGGCGATCCACTTGCCGCGCCAGCTCCCGCCCGCGTTCATCCGGTGGACCACCGGGCCGGTCTGGAAGCTGTCGAGCCACTCCACCTCCAGATCCGACACCGTGCTGGCCAGCTCCGTCCGCAGCGACGACTCCCCCCGGTACTGCCACCACGGCCCCGCGTCGCCCGCGATGTGGTTCAGGAACGCCCGGACGTGCACCGGATCGAAGCCGAGATCGGCGCGCAGATAGCCCGCAGAGAAGTCGAACCCGTAGTCCCCGAGCGCGCCGAGCGTGTAGAATTCGGTGAAGCCGCCCGCGTAGCCGCCGCCCAGCGAGACCAGCCCGCGCCCGACGCTGAGATCGGCCTGTCCGGCGGCGCGGAACGTCTGCTGGGAGAGCGACTGCCCGGCGGTGTCGCCCTCTGTGAACGTCTGGAGCACCGTCGCGCTCTCCACCGGCGCGTCCTGGCTCCACCGATCCCGCCGCTGGAAGCCGCCGCCGATCTCCCATGCGAGCTGCTCCTGTCGCCCCGTGAGCCGGGTGTGGACGTCGCGGAAGCCCGATGATCCACCGGAGAAGACGACCTCCTGCCCGCCCTCACCGGGCCGGTGGGTGATGAGGTTGATCACCCCGGTCACCGCGTTGGCCCCGTAGATCGCCGACCCCGGCCCCCGGATGATCTCGATCCGCTCCAGATCGGCCAGCCCGATCGGCAGCGCCGACCACAGCACGGTGCCGAGGAAGTCCTGATAGACGCTGCGCCCGTCGATCAGCACCAGCACCTTGTTCGACAGCTCGCGGTTGAAGCCACGGATCGACAGATCCGGCTGCGCCGCTGACAGCTCCATCACCTCTACGCCCACCACCCGCCGCAACAATTCCGGCACGCTCGTCGCCCCGGAGAGCCGGATGTCATCGGCGGTGAGGATCGACACGCTCGACGGCGAGTCCAGCGGAGACTGACCGTACCGCGACGCGGTCACCACCTCGGTCTGGTACGCCTCGGTCTGGAACCGATCCGGCACAGTGATCGGCCCGCCCGATGGGGCATCCGGCGTGACACCCGGCGCGACACCCGGCGCGGCACCCGGCGCGGCACCCGATGAGGCGGGCGGCGCGCCTTGACGGAGCCGCCGGCTGATGGCCTCCAATTCTAAGGCGAGCGCGTCGAGGCGGGCGAGATCGGCGGGCGAAGCGCCGGGCAGGGGCGCCTCCGGGGCAGGGCGGGCGGCGGCGAGCTGCGCCTCCAGCACCGCGATGACCGGATCCACGTCCGGCGCGCGATCCGGGGCCGCCTCGCGGAACAACCGATAATAGGAGAGCGCAGACTCGATCTCGCCGAGATCCTGGTAGGACTTTGCGATGTTGTACAGGGTGTTGGGGTGCGGCCACACCTCCTGGGCCTTCAGGAACTCCTCCAGCGCGCCCCGGTAGTCCTTCTGCTCCGCCAGCGCCAACCCGGCGAGGAAGTGCCGCCGGGCGTCGTCGCGCGGATCTGCGTGCGCGGGCGGGGCGGCCAGCCCGATCAGCCCGATCAGCGCCGCTGCGAGCACCCGGGCCCTCACCCGCGATCTGCCGTGTCCCATCCCCCCTCCGCAGTGCATCATCGCGATGTACAGTAACACCTGTACAGGTTAAGCAGCAAGGATGGCTGCCTTCGAACTCTCCACCGATCTCCATCCTGCAGGCGATCAACCCACGGCCATCCGCACCATCCTCCGGGGCCTCAGCGCCGGGGATCGCCACCAGGTGCTCCTCGGCGCGACCGGAACTGGCAAGACGTTCACGATGGCGCAGGTCATCGCAGGGTGGGGGCGCCCCGCGCTGGTGCTGGCGCACAACAAGACGCTGGCCGCGCAGCTCTACGGGGAGCTGAAGCAGCTTTTCCCGAAGAATGCTGTCGAGTACTTTGTCTCCTACTTCGACTACTACCAGCCGGAGGCCTACGTCCCCTCCTCCGACACCTACATCGAGAAGGACAGCGCGATCAACGAACAGATCGACAAATTGCGCCACTCCGCCACCCGCAGCCTGCTGGAGCGCAACGACGTGATCATCGTCGCCTCCGTGTCCTGCATCTATGGCCTGGGTTCGCCGGAGGCATATGCCGGTATGATCCTGCAATTGGAACCGGGTCAGACGGTGGAGCGGCGCCAGATTCTGGCGCGGCTGGTGGAGCTCCAGTACACGCGCAACGATCTGGATCTGCAGCGCGGCACCTTCCGGGTGCGCGGGGACGTGATCGAGGTGATCCCGGCCTACGAGAGCGACAAGGGGCTGCGGATCGGGCTGTTCGGAGACGAGGTGGAGGAGCTGTCCGCCTTCGATCCGTTGACGGGGCGGAGGCTGGAGAGGCTGGAGAAGATCTGCGTCTTCCCGGCGTCGCACTATGTGACGCCGAAGGACAAGATGCAGGCGGCGATGCGGGCGATCCGCGATGAATTGCTGGTGCGGCTTCAGGAGTTTCAGGCGGACGGGAAGCTGCTGGAGGCGCAACGGCTGCAGGAGCGGTGCGGGCACGATCTGGAGATGATGGAGGAGCTGGGGTTCTGCTCAGGGATCGAGAACTATTCGCGGCACCTCGACGGGCGCGATGAGGGGGTCTCACCGCCGACGCTGCTCGACTACTTCCCGGATGATTGGCTGATGATCATCGATGAGAGCCACCAGAGCGTCCCCCAGATCGGCGGGATGTACCAGGGCGACCGCAACCGGAAGCAGACGCTCGTTCAGTACGGCTTCCGCCTGCCCTCCGCGCTCGACAACCGGCCGCTACGCTTCGACGAATTCGAGGATCGGACGTCGCATGTCCTGTATGTCTCCGCCACGCCCGGCCCCTATGAGCTGGCGAAGGCGCGCGGCATGGTGGCCCAGCAGGTGATCCGCCCGACCGGGCTGGTCGATCCGGAGGTGGAGGTGCGCCCGGCGGCTGAGCAGGTGGACGATCTCGCCGGAGAATTGCGGAAGGTTATCAAGTCCGGCTGGCGGGCGCTGGTGACGACGCTGACGAAGCGGCTGGCGCAGGAGCTGACGGATTACTATAAAGAGATCGGCTTGAAATGCCGATACCTGCACTCCGATATCGAGACGTTGGAACGGATGCAGATCCTGCGCGAATTGCGCGAAGGGACCTTCGATGTGTTGATCGGGATCAACCTGCTGCGGGAGGGGCTGGATCTCCCTGAGGTGGCGCTGGTGGCGGTGCTGGACGCGGACAAGGAGGGTTTCCTGCGGAGCAGCACCTCCCTCATCCAGATCATCGGGCGCGCCGCCAGGAACGTCGAGGGGCGCGTCATCCTGTACGGCGACCGCGTCACCGCCTCCATGAAGGCCGCCATCGACGAGACCGACCGCCGGCGCCGCATCCAGCAGGCCCATAACGCCGAACACGGCATCACCCCGCAGACCATCCGCAAGCATGCAGACAACCCGCTGTGGTCGCTGCTGAAGAAGCCGGACGAGCCGGATCAGAGACAGGGAAAAAAGAGCAAAGGTCGAGACAAGTCAGCCGACAACGCCACGAATAACGAGTCTCTACCTGGCGAAGAACGGGTGATCCCGGATCGGACTCAGATCCCGACGCTGCTCCAGAAGATGCGGGGGGAAATGAAATCTTCAGCAGCAAAGCTTGATTTTGAACGTGCCGCTATCCTGCGCGATCGCATCCGTGAGCTGGAGACGCTGTTCCTTCAGGCGGGATGAACTGGGAGATGAAGCGGCAGGAACAGGTTACAACAGGGTGTGATGTTTCTCGTCCTGTTCGCGTGCAATTTTGGTACCGCTCCAGACCCGGCGGATAACGCCGATCGTTTCTTCGATGTCCCCGCCGGCGCCACCGCGCGCGGGTTGGGTGCATCGTTGGCGGCAGAGGGGCTCGTCCCTTCTGCGAGCGACTGGACATGGTTCCTGCGCACGGGAGCGGACGGGAGCTGCATCAAGGCAGGACGGCACAAGGTCCGCCGCAGCATGACGGCGTCAGCGCTGCTGACGTCGCTGTGCGGGGCGCCGGTGCCGAAGGACGAGCCCTTCACGGTGGTGGAGGGCTGGCGCATCCGGGAGATTGACGAGGCGTTGGCGGCGAAGGGCTGGATTCAGGCTGGAGAATACGCGGCTGCGGTCGCGGATGTCTCGGCCTATCGACTCCCCTTTGAGCGGAAGGCCGCAGACCCGAAGGCCAACAACTCACTGGAAGGCTACCTCTACCCGG
>JBEIQZ010000978.1:0-1019 GCA_040376255.1 Alphaproteobacteria bacterium | reverse complement strand
GGGGTGAACAGGGTGGGCGGCTCCGGCTCAGGGAGCGGCGGGTGGGCGATACCGGAGCGGGTCGGATCCATCGGCGGCGGCGGCCCGTCGGAGCGGGGGACGGTCACGTCGCTGCCCCCCTCCTCCTCCTGCTGGCTCGCCCGCGCGCGCGCCTGGCGCTCCAGATCGGCGGCGCTGGTGATCTTGGTGTCCTCCTCGCCGGCAGGGCGCGGCGCCTCGGCGCGGACCGGCTCTGCAGAGGGGCGGCGCACATAGATGGGCTCGCCGCACTTCCGGCAGGTCGCCTTGTTGACCTCCCGGGTGAGACGATCATCCGAGATCTTATACGATGACCCGCACTTGTCGCAGATGACCCGCATGCTCTCCCTCTTGACCGGGCAACGTAGAAGAATCGCGCCCTTCTGTCAATGCTCCGGCACATTCAGCCTGTCAGAGCGCGCCCATGAGCTGCGCCAGATCCACCATCGCCCCCGCGTGATCGATCCGCGCCTTCTCCTCCTCCACCGACGCCATGTTCAGATCCTTCATCGCCAGGATCACCTGCTGCTGCAGCACCCGCCCCTCCGCCAGCCGCGCCTGCTCCACCGCCAGCGTCTCCCGCCGCAGCGACACGTTGAGCGCCGCCAGCCCGATCCGACGCTCCGCGATCGCGATCTGGCCGATCAGCGCCAGCACCTGCTGGTGGAGCTGCGCCTCAAGCGCCACCACCGACAGCCGCGCCCGCTCCACCTCCGCCTCCCGCTGCCCGAGCGCCCCGCGATCCGCCCGGTTCAAGAGCGGCAGCGCGAGGTTCGCCCCCACCGTCCAGCTCGACAGATCGCCGCTCCCCATCTCCGTGAGCGAGCCGCTGACCGTCTCCTCGTAGCCCGACAGCCCCGCGCTCGCCGTCGCGTTCAGCTCCGGCAACAGCGCGTGGCGCGCGTCCGAGAGCGCCGCCGCCGCCGCCTCCAGCCCCATCCTGAGCACCATCAGATCGGGGTTGCCTGCCAGCACCCGCCCGATCACCTGCTCCAGCGTCG
>JBEIQZ010000899.1:0-1339 GCA_040376255.1 Alphaproteobacteria bacterium | reverse complement strand
GGCCAGCCCGTAGTCGGTCGCGTCCGCGAGGGCCACCGCCTCCTCCAGCGTGTCGAACGCCATCACCGCCAGCACCGGGCCGAACACCTCCTCGCGCGCCAGCTCCATCTCAGGGCCGACCCCGGTGAACACGGTGGGGTGGACGAAGTACCCCGCCCCCTCCCCCACCCCGCCCAGCAGCCGGGTCGCGCCCGCCGCCTCGGCGCGCCCGATGAAGCCCGCCACCCGATCCCGGTGCTCCGCCGAGATCAGCGGGCCGATGCCCGTGCCGCTCTGCATCGGATCGCCCACCACCATCGCCCGCGTCGCCGCCTCCAGCCGCTCCAGCACCGGCCCCAGCACCGACCGCTCCACCAATAACCGGCTCCCCGCCGTGCAGATCTCCCCCTGATTATAAAAGACCGCCCGCGCCGCCCCCTTCGCCGCCGCGTCCAGATCGGCGTCCGCGAAGATGATGTTCGGGCTCTTGCCCCCCAATTCCAGCGACACCTTCTTCAGCGTCCCCGCCGCCGCCCGCATGATGCGCTTCCCGGTGTCCGTCCCGCCCGTGAACGAGATCTTCGCCACCCCCGGGTGATCCACCAGCGGCGCCCCCGCCTCCGCCCCGAAGCCGGTCACGATCTGCAGCACGCCGTCCGGCACCCCCGCCGCCTTCAGGATCGGCCCCAGCTCCAGCGAGGACAGGCTCGCCTGCTCCGCCGGCTTGAGTACCACCGTGTTCCCGCAGGCCAGCGCAGGCGCGATCTTCCGCGCCGCCAGCAGGAACGGGAAATTCCACGGCGTGATCGCCCCCACCACCCCCAGCGGCTCCCGCACCGTGTAGTTCAGGTACGGCCCGCGCACCGGGATCGTGTCCCCCTGCAATTTGTCCGCCCAGCCCGCAAAATAGTGGAACGTCTCCGCCGCGCGCGGGATGTCGATCGCCCGCGCGTTCGCCAGCGGCTTCCCGCCGTCCCGCGCCTCCAGCACCGCCAATTCCTCCAGCCGCTCCAGGATCACGTCCCCGATGCGCCAGATGATCCGCGCCCGCTCGTGCGGGTCCACCCGCGACCACGCACCGTGGAACGCCGCCTTCGCGCCCGCTACCGCGCGCTCAACGTCCGTCGCGTCGCCGCGCGCCAGGGTCGCCAGCCGAGCGCCGGTGGCCGGTTCGGGGGTGTCGAAGGTGAGGTTGGAGGCGGAGGGCTGCCATCGGCCGTCGATCCAGTGCTGGTAGTGCATGCAGGAGATCTAACCGGGCACCGCATCTTCTGTATCGCTCCCATGAACACAGTCGTGGCTGTCACTTCCGCCCATACGCAGGCTGTTGACGCGGGGGGACCCCGGTCGGCATGTCCGG
>JBEIQZ010000394.1:0-5964 GCA_040376255.1 Alphaproteobacteria bacterium | reverse complement strand
CCACCGTCTCCGCCCCGCCCGCCACGGCGCCCATGCCCGCCGCGGCCGCCGCGCCCCCTGTCGCTCCCCGCGCTGGCCGCTCCGAGATCGGCGCCGCCCGCGCCGTCCCCTCCGAGATCGGCGCCGCCCGCCCGCGCCCGCCCGGACAGCCCGCGCCCCCCTCCCGCAAGCCCCCCGGCGGCGGCGGCCTCGACGACCTGTTCGCATCGACGGGCGAGACCCGCGTCCGCATGCCGAAGGCGCCCGCCGAGGGCGAGGCGATGCGCCCGCGCCGCCCGATGGTCAGCAGCCCGGAGGAATTGCAGCGGCTCGGCCTCGACCGCCGCCCGCCCCCGGCGAAGCCGCCCGACGTGCCGAAGCCGCCGCCCTCCGCGAGCGCCGCGACGGAGCCGGAGGAGCCGCCGGAGTGATCCGGAAAGGGTCGAGCCAATCGCCTCTCCGTCCCTTCTCCCTGGGACGGGGAGAAGGTAGCGGCGAAGCCGACGGATGAGGGGAAAGCCGTTCTCAAACGCCCCTCATCCGGCCCTGCGGGCCACCTTCTCCCCCAAGGGGCGAAGGGACGAGCCACAACCTCCGTCCCTTCTACCCGGAACGAGGGGCCGAAGGGACGCGAGCCATGAAGATTCTGTATGATCCGGTGAAGGGTCAGCCGACGATGTAGATGTACTCTTTGTTGCGGAGGTGGCTGACCGTCCCGACCTTCGCCCCGGTCGGCCCGTGGATGCCGATGGTGGCGCCGACGTAGCGCCGGAAGTCGTGCTCCAGCACCTCCACCGGGCCGCGCGTCGCCAGCATCTCCTCCATCTCTGCCCGTGAGAAGAACGACTCGTTGTTGAAGGACACGATCAGCCACTGCGCGCGGATCTGCCGGATGAGCGTCTGCATGGCGATCCGGGCGCTCTGGCGTGAATTGAACGGGCTGCGGCGGGCGCGGCAGTCGACGCGCTTGCGGGCGACGCCGTAGACCTCGGGGCGATCCCACAGCACCAGCGACTCCCAGATGTGGTAGTTGTTGAGGTAGCGGTGGCCGTTATAGGGAGGATCGAGATAAAATACGTCCCCCTCCAGCACCTCCGCCGCCTCCAGCGCGTCGAGGCGGTGCGCGCTGCAGGCGCCGGAGGGGACGGCGGACAGGATCGCGGGCAGGCGCAATTCGAGCGGACGGGCGGATCGGGGCGCCCACTGCTTCAGGTAGGCCATCTGGATGCCGGTGGTGGAGTCCACCCGGTCGGCGGCCTCCATGAGCGCGACAAGCAGCACGGACTCCAATTCCGGCTCCAGCCCCTTGGCGGCGATGGCGTCCCGGATGGCGTCGACGCGGGCGCCGTTGAAGGGCTGGAAGAAGCGGCTCTGCTCACAGAAGGTCTGCGTGAAGTAGCCGGGGGCGCCGGGCAGGGCGTTGAGCTCGCGGATCAGCGCCTCCGCGTCAGCGGCGACCCGCTCGCGGTCGCTCTGGACGTAGCAGCGGGCGAGGGCGGCGGCGTAGGCGTTGTGGTCGTTCGCCTGCACCTGGAGCCCGCGCGCCTTCATTGCGTGGCCCACGCGGGAGGTGCCGGAGAACAGATCCACAAACGAACGGGCCTTCCGCTGCTCGACGATCTCGCACAGCACCGGAAGCAGCGTCCGTTTGGAGCCGATATACTTGATCATCTATGTTTGATCATCGAAGGCCACACCGCCCGGCACCGGGTATCCTCTCAGCAGGAGACAGGCACCCCATGAACCCGATCCGTCCCCGCGCAGCGCTGCTGCTGCTCCTGCTGCCCCTGACCGGCCTCGCCGGATCGGCCATCCCGGCGCGCGGCCCGCTCGATCACCTCACCGCGCCGCAGCCCGGCACCCGGCATCGGGAGGCGGGGTCGTGGGTGGCGGTGCCGCCGGGGCAGGCCATCGACCTGCTCTCCACCGCGTCGCCGGGGAGGATCGTGCGTATCTGGGCGACGGTGGCGGTGCAGCAGCCGCACACGACGCGGGCGCTGTCGCTGGAGGCGTACTGGGACGGGGCGGCGGAGCCCGCGATCCGGGTGCCGCTCGGGGACTTCTTCGGGGTCGGGCACGGCGAGGGCGGCGAGCTGAATTCGCTGCCGGTGCAGGCGCTCGACGACGGCTACTCCTGCTTCTGGCCGATGCCTTTTCTCAAAGGGGCGCGGCTGATGATCCGCAACGACGGTCCGAAGGAGGCGCGGATCTACTACCAGGTGGACTGGGACGCGCTGGCGCCGAAGGAGGTCGACCCGATGCGGTTCCAGGCGTCGTGGCGGCGCGAGGCGGCGACCGACCCGGCCCGCCCCTTCCTGATCGCGGACATCCACGGGCAGGGCCACTACGTCGGCACCGTGCTGTCCATCGACCCGAAGACGCCGGGCTGGTGGGGCGAGGGCGACGACATCTACTATGTGGACGGGCAGCCGGGCCGGGACGGCGCGGGGCAGCCGACCCCGTGGACGATCCGTGGCACCGGCACCGAGGATCTGGTGATGCAGGGCTTCGGGCTGGTTCCGTCCGACTCGGCCTTCGCCGGAGCGGTCGACCAGCCGGGGCGCCACCTGACGCTCTACCGGTGGTTCGTGCAGGACCCCCTCCCCTTCCGCGAGCGGCTGCAGGTGTTCATGGAGCAGCAGGGCCGCCCGGTGCAGGCGCGATCCGACGACGTCTCCGGGGCCGGGTTCTGGTACCAGCTCCCCCCGCTGAGCAGCGTCCCCGCGCTCCCCGCCTTCGCTGAGCGCCTGCCCGCCCCGCCGCTCGCGGCCTCGGCCTGGGAGTTCCCCGCCGGATCGCCGCCCGCGATCCCCGCCGATCTGCGCGCCGCCGCCACCACCTCCCGCGCCTCCAACACCTGCCTGCCCCCCGCCCGCCACACGCTCAACCGCCCGGTCGGGGTGCAGGATCTCTCCGGCGTCCGCTTCGAGCTGCTGCCCGACTGCGACCGCCCGAGCGCCGTCTCGCTCTCCGGGAAGGGGGCGGGCGGGCCGATCAGCGTCGCCCTCCCCCCCGGCGGCACGGATCTCTACCTGCTCCTCGCCGCCGACGGGGAGCGCGATCAGCCCGCCCTCACCGTCACCTCCGGCGCGTGGTCAGAGACGCTGCGCTTCGGCACCCACCTCGATCCCTTCAATGACCCCTGGCCCGTCCCCTCAGGCCGCATCGCCTTCCTGACCGACGCCCAGCTCCGCCCGCGCGCCGTCTACGCCGCCCGGATCTCCCTGCCCCCCGGCGCGGATCGCGTCGCCCTCCAGGCTGCGCCGGGCGCCGAGGTCACCGTGTTCGCCATCTCACGGGGTGGTTGAATTTGCGGGGGTTACGGGAGGACACGCTCCAGCGTCACCGTCCCCTCCCCCGGCTGCGCCTCGATGCACACCCGCACCCCCGCCGCCCCTGCCGGCAGCGGCCCCGGCCACACCAGCTCCGCCGCCTGATCGCCCTTCAGCCGCACGACCGCCGCCACGCCCCCCGGCACCGTCCGGTTGTCCGCGTCAACCAGCCGGACCGTCGCCCGCCCGCCCGTGAGGCCCGCTGATCGCACCGGGAGCCGGATCGGCCCGGTCTCGCGCGGGGCGCAGAGCAGCGTCGCCGCCGACCCGGCCCGGATCTCAGCCGCGCCGCCGGTCACCGCAGCCCGGCTGCCCGCGCCCGCAGGGAGCGCCGTCCAGCCCGGAGGGAGGGCGCCCGCAGGCAGGGAACCCGCCGGATCAGCCGCCGGAGCCGCCGCCGGATCAGCCGCCGGAGCCGCCGCCGGATCGGTCGCCGGATCCGTCTCCGCCGGATCCGTCTCCGCCGGATCCGTCTCCGCCGGATCGGTCGCCCCGTCGAGCGCGTAGAGCCCGATCCGGGGGTGGATGCTGAAGCCGTCGAGCGTCCAGCCGTTCTGGCCCTCCAGGTGGATCGGGCGGTGCGCGCGGAACCAGTCCCGGCCGCGCTCGCCCATCTCCTTCGTCCAGCCCGCCTTGTTGAGCCCGGTGATGCCGAGGTTCGGGCTGCCGATGACGTGGGTGGCGCCGGTGCGCGCCCACGCCTGCGGCTGGTGGATCCGGACGCGCACGGTGTCGAGCCCGTCGAGATCCTCCAGCCGCAATTCCACCGGCACCGCGAGCTTCATCCCCGGCGGCCCCTCCGCCTTCAGCCACGCGATCATCCGGCTGCGGGAGTCCTCCCCGGCCTGCCGCTCCAGGGCGAGCGACCCGCTGTAGAGCGCGAGCGCGGCCAGCCCGACGGCGAGGAGCGGGCGGATCGCGCGGAGCGCCCCGGCGGCGACGTCCCAGAGCCGCACCGCGCCGACCGCGCAGAGGACGGCGAGGGCCGGCTCGACGGTGGTGAGGTTGCGATCATAAAATACCTTGTTGCCGGACATGAACAACAGAAAAGTGACCGGCATCGCCAGCGTGAGGATCAGCGCGCCGATGTCGGGGCGGAGCGCCTGCCCCGCGCCCTGCCCCGCGCCCTGCCCCGCGCCCTGCTCCCCCGCATCCCGGCGGAGCACCAGCCAGCAGGCCGGGATCGCCAGCAGCAGCCAGCCCGGGAACGCCTGCGCCCCCAGCACCTCCAGGCAGCGCAGCAGGTAGTCCAGCCGCCCGTCCGGGCTGAACCGGTCGGGCAGATCGAGGGTGGCGTAGCGGTTGACCTCGGTGGCCATGTCCGTCAGCACCGCCGAGGGCTTGAGCGCGAACCACGGCTGGCAGGCCAGCAGCGCGATCCCGGCGACCGGCCACAGCCCGAGCGACGCCCAGAGCCGCGCGGGGCGGCGCAGCAGCAGCGCGGCCAGCGGCACGACCGCCCCGACGACCACCGTGTACTTGCAGGCCGCCGACACGCCGAGCATCGCGCCCGCGAGGACGTAGTGGCGCGACGCGCCCTCCCGCAGCAGGAAGGCCGACGCCAGCAGCACCGCCGCGACGCCCGCGCTGGTCGGGACGTCCACCGTGACGAACCGCGAGAGCGCGACGTGGTGCGGTGAGAGCGCCAGCAGCAGCGCCGCCAGCCAGCCGACCCGGTCGCCCCACAGCCGCCGCCCAGCCAGCCCGGTCAGCGCCACCGCCAGCAGCCCGATCAGCGTCGTGACGCCGCGCTCGTGCGCCCAGAGGTCGGGGTTTGAGATCGTGCGGAAGATCCCGGTGTCGGCCTCAGTGCGGATCGCGTCGAGCTGCACCATGCCGGGGTGACCGGCCTGCCGCAGGTACCAGACGGCGGTGCCGAGCATGTGGATGTAGAAGGGCAGGCTCGGGTAGTGATAGAACTGCGGATCGAGGCGATCCTCCTGCAGCATCTCCACCACCTCGTTCATCAGGATCGGCTCGTCCGGGTGCCAGAGGTAGGGCAGCCCCGCCCGCAGGCCCAGCAGGCGCAGCCCGAGGCCGACCAGCAGGATCGGCAGCAGCCCGGCGAGGAAGCGGGAGAGGGGCGCGGGCGGGGCGCCTGCAGGCTCGCGTACAGGATCGCGCACGGGGTCGCTCATGCCAGGATCGCGGCTACCGGGGCGTCCGCGCCCGGATCGATGTCCGCGAGCGCGAGCAGCGTCGCCCCGAAGTTGGCGGAGGAGGCCAGCAGCCCGCCGGAGACCGGCTGCCCGGTGGCGGGATCGATGGCGCGCCCGAGGTAGCTGTCGTCGTAGCCGCCGACGGTGAGCCCGCCGCGCACGCCCGGCCCGATCATCATCGCCGAGGTGAACGTCCAGTGATCCTTGCCGCCGGTGCTGTTGATCACCGGCCCGCGCCCCATCTCCGAGCAGACCACCAGCACGACCTCCTCCGAGAGCGGCTGCCCGCCGCTGCCGCGCCGGGTCTCCAGCTCCGCCATGATGGCGAGCAGATCCTGAAACAGCACCTCATAATGCACGGACTGGATCTCAATGCCGGAGTGGCTGTCCCAGCCGATGTCGAACTGCCCCTCATGCGCGATCATCGCGCACCGCGCGTAGCCGCCCTCGAAGCAGGCGAGCGCGGGCCTGATCCGCTCGCGGACGGGGGTGAT
>JBEIQZ010000181.1:0-10165 GCA_040376255.1 Alphaproteobacteria bacterium | reverse complement strand
CGACCTCCGCCGATCCGGTCGACACGGCCGCCGCACCGCTGGAGGCGCTCGTCGTGACGCTGTGGACGAAGCTGGCCCAGGAGTCGCCGCCCAACGAGGTGCAGGCCGTCCCCGCCGACTTCCCCGGCGCGGTCGACGCCGGGGCGCCCCGGATCACTGAGACTGTCGCGCTGCACCCTGAGTACGCAGGCCGCGACGGCGACTACTGGTACGCCGGGGCGCAGGCCGACCGCTGGTTCGGCACCGGGCTGTACGTCCCGCCGGGCGAGGTGGTCACCGTCACCGTCCCCGCCGGGTGGGTGGGCGCGGGGCTGGGGCTGCGGATCGGCGCCCACTCGGACACCCTCTGGCACCTCAATTCCTGGGAGCGCTACCCCGACATCACGCGGGTCTACGACATCGACGCAGAGATCGTCGGGGACACGGTGGAGATCGCCAGCGGCTTCGGCGGGCCGCTCTACCTGACGGTGCCGCCGGGGGTCGACGCGGGCGCGAGCGACCTGACGGTGAGCGGGGCGGTGATGATGCCGCGCTACGTCGCCGGGGTGACGACGCCGGAGGAGTGGCAGCAGCAGCTCGCTGACAGCGGCGCGCCGATGGCGGAGTTCGAGGCTGAGGACTTCATCCTCACCGTGCTGCGGGACGAGATGCTGGAGATGGACGATCCCGGCCCGCTCACGGCGTTCTGGCAGGACGTGCTGGACGCTGACGCCGATCTGGCCGCGATCTCCCGCGACCGCGCCCGGCCGGAGCGCATGGTCGGCGACCGGCAGATCTCGGCGGGCTGGATGCACTCCGGCTACCCGATCATGACCTACTCCTACGGCGGGACGCTCACCGACGTCGACGCGCTGAGTCTCGGCGAGTGGGGCGCCTTCCATGAGCTGGGCCACAACCACCAGTTCGGCCCCCAGATCCTCCCTGGCACCACCGAGGCCACCTGCAACCTCTGGTCGGTCTACGTCTCCGAGAACGTCACCGGCATCTCTCGCGACGCCGCCCACCCCGCCATCGCCCCCGCCGACCGCGAGGCCACCATCGACGCCTACATCGCCGGGGGCCGGGACTTCGCGGCAGACTGGAGCGTGTGGACGGCGCTGGAGACCTACCTGCAATTGCAGGAGGCGTTCGGCTGGGAGTTCCTCATCAACGTCAACGCCGCCTACCTCGCGATGTCCCCCGGCGACCGCCCCGGCAACGATCAGGCGCGCATCGACCGGTGGGTGCTGGAGACCAGCTACGAGGCAGGCATGGATCTGACGCCCTTCTACGACGCCTGGGGCTTCCCGCTCAGCGCATCCACCTATGACGCGCTCTCCGGCCTGGCGCCGTGGACGGATCACCCGATGGCGGGTCGGTAGCTGATCCCTCTTTATTCGCCTGATCGCAGCGGGTCGGGCGTGCTACGCTCTGTCTGTGGCCTCCATCAGCTCTGCTTTGTTCCGTGCGGTCGACGCGATCAAGATCGTGGAGCCCCCGCTGCGCCGCTGGCTGCTGCCGGATCGGTTCACCCGCGTCGAGGTCGAGACCAGCAGCCGCTGCAACCGCTCCTGCGGCTACTGCCCGGTCAGCGAGGTGCGCCGCCCCGATCACCGGATGGAGGAGCCGCTGTTCCGCTCCATCCTCGATCAGCTCGCCGCCATCGGCTTCCGGGGGCGCTTCTCGCCGCACTTCTTCGGGGAACCCCTCGTCGACCCGCGCCTCGGCCACCTCCTGCGGCTGGCGCGCGAGGCTCTGCCGAAGGCGCAGATCGTCGTGTATACAAACGGCGACGCGCTCACGCCGGCGAAGGCGAAAGAATTGCTCGCTGCCGGTGTAGACAGATTCATTGTAACATTTGAAGAAGCTGGAGAATCCAGCGCATTCCAGAAGACACGCGCCACCCTCCCCCGCGCGACCCTCTGGCGCCGCTTCCTCGTCCGCCACTTCGAGACCGACGTGCGCCACGCCTACAACCGGGGCGGCACCGTCCGCTTCCCCGGCCGCGAGCACCGCGCCGCCGCCTGTCAGGCGCCCTCGGTGGCGCTGGTGGTGGACGCCTGGGGAAAAGTCAAGCTCTGCGCCAACGACTACTACGGGCGCGAGGACTGGGGCGACCTCCACGACCGCCCGCTGATGGACATCTGGCGCCAGCCGGACTTCGTGCAATTGCGCCGCGAACTGCTCTCCGGCACGTTCCGCAAGGACATCTGTCAGGTCTGCTCCGGGCGGAAGGCGGCGGAGTCTCCGGTGGCGACCTACAATGGCGCGAAGCCAGCAAAATGATAAAACGCTGGTTGCTCAAAAACTATGCGCGGGTGGCTCCGGCGTTTGATCTCGCCGGGGCGGTGTACCGGCGCGGCGTGCTGTCCTATGACGCCTACGGGGCGCACAACCACGCGGTTCAGGCGGCGATCAGCCGGGAGATGGCCGAGGTGCTGTCCGCCCCCGGCACCTTCGAGCTGTGGAGCTACAGCCGCCGCTTTGAACAGCGGTTCGCCGCATGGTGCGGGCGGGCGCAGGGGATCGGCACCGCCTCCGGCACCGCCGCCCTCCAGATCGCGCTCGCTGCCTCAGGCGTCGGCCCCGGCGACGAGGTGATCACCTCCGCCCACACCTTCATCGCCACGATCCTCGCCATCTGCAACACCGGCGCCCGCCCCGTCCTCATCGATCCCGACCCCGGCGATCTCTGCGTCCGGCCCGACGCCGTCGCCCGCGCCCTCACGCCCCGCACCCGCGCCGTGATCCCCGTCCACATGCACGGGCATGTCTGCGACGTCCCCGGCATCCGGGCGGCGCTGCGGAACCGGGCGGACGCCCCTGTCCAGATCATCGAGGACTGCGCGCAGGCCCACGGCGCCGCCCGCGACGGGGTGCGCCTGCCGCTCGGCGGCACCGGCTGCTTCAGCTTCTTCGCCAGCAAGCCGCTCGGCGGGGCCGGGAACGGCGGGATGATCGTCACCGACGACGCGGCGCTCGCCGCCCGCTGCGACACCGCCCGCGACCCGGAGGGCGGCGATCCGCTGGTGCTGGCCGCCGCGCGCACGCCCAGCTACCTCGACGCGCTGGAAGCTGCCATACTGACCGCGCGGCTGCCGCAGATGGAGGCATGGAGAGCGCGCCGCGCCGCCAACGCCGCCGCATACATGGCCGCCCTCGGCCACCTCCGCCCCGTCCGGCCCGCGCCGGGCGTGGAGAGCGCATGGTACAGCTTTGTCATCCGGACGCCGGATCGGGACGCGCTGAAGGCGCGGCTGCTGCGCGCGGGCATCGAGACGAAGATCGAGTACCACCCGTCACTGCTCACCAGCCGCACGCTCGCCGATCAGGGCTGGCGGCCGGAGGACTTCCCGGTGGCGATGGAGGCGGCGGCGCAGGGGCTGTCGCTGCCGATCCACCCGTTTTTATCGGAGCAGGATCGGGGGCGGATCATCGCGGCGGTGCTTCAGCGATAGCCAGGCGCAGACCCGCGCTACCGCTTCCCCCCCATCGAGTCCCACTGCGCGCGGATCTCCTCCACCCGGTTCCGGTTGACGCCCATATCGCCGTGGCCGAAGCGCGAGGCGGAGCGCACCTGGATCCTGCCGTCGGTGATGCGGAACTCCACGTCGTCGATGTAGCTCATCGTCGGGGAGGCGAAGGTGGCGTGGAGGTAGGTGCTGTCCTGGGCGATGATCTGAGTGCGCGGGAAGCTCTGGACGAGGGCGGCGAGGCGGGCGATGGCGGTGGTGCGGTCGCCGTACAGATCGAGCGGCAGGATCATGTGCGAGGCGTCGGTGGCGAGGGAGGAGACACAGTTGGGCTTGTCCGGGCAGGGGGACATCGGGGAGGCGGGCGGGGAGCCGAAGCCCGAGCAGGCGAGCAGAAACAGCATGACGACGGGTTTATCGGGCCGGCGTCGTGAGCGCGCGGGATTCAGGTCAGGCGTTGGTCAACTGCGGATCTGATCCAGCAGATCGCGGATGGCGCGATCCAGCCCGGTGAAGACGGCGCGGCTGATGATGCTGTGGCCGATGTTGTACTCGACGATCTCAGGACAGGCGCGCACGAGGTCGGGGAGGTTGTGGTGGGTGAGGCCGTGGCCGGCGGCGGGGGTCAGCCCGGCGCTGACGGCGGCGGCGGTGGCGCGCTGGAGGCGGAGCAATTCGGCGCGGCCATCGAGGGTGTCGGCGCCGTGGGACTCGGCGTAGCGGGCGGTGTTGAACTCGACCATATCGACGCCGGGGAGGCGGGAGGCATCGACCTGCTCCGGCTCGGGGTCGATGAACAGGCTGACCCGGATCCCGGCGGCGTGGAGGCGGGCGCAGGCGGCGGCGACCTCTTCATGATGGCGGCAGACATCGAGGCCGCCTTCGGTGGTGACCTCGCCGGGGCGCTCGGCGACGAGCGTGACCCGGTGGCGCGGCGGGTGGCCAGGCGGCGGGGCGAGCAGCGCGAGCGCGATGCCGATCATCTCCTCAGTGGCCGCCAATTCGACGTTGAGGTGGGTCTGCACCGCGTCGCGGAGCCGGGGGAGGTCGCTGTCCTGAATGTGGCGGCGGTCGCCCCGGATGTGGCAGGTGATCTGGGCGGCCCCGGCGATCTCGGCCAGCGTCGCGGCGGTGACGGGGTCGGGATAAGCCGAGCGGCGGGCCTGGCGGAGCGTGGCGACGTGATCGATGTTGACGCCGAGCCTGCGGATCATGGGGAGCGCTCCTGTTGAAGAACGGGGGGCGCGATCTATCCTGCCGGGGCGGGTTATGGAGGCCGCCATCGCTGGAGCGCGCATGTCTGAGAGCCTGCATACCCTGACTGTTCCCCGCCTCGACGGCACCCCGCAACCGCTGTCCGCTTATGACGGCAAAGTCCTGCTCATCGTGAACGTGGCGAGCCGCTGCGGGCTGACGCCGCAGTACACGGGGCTGGAGCAGCTCTACAAGGATCTGCATGCGCGGGGTTTTGAGATCCTCGGCTTCCCGTGCAACGAGTTCGCCGGCCAGGAGCCCGGCACGCCGGAGGAGATCCAGTCCTTCTGCGACACGCGCTACCGGGTGAGCTTCCCGCTGTTCGGCAAGGTCGATGTGAAGCCGGGGCCGGGGCAGAGCCCGGTCTACGCGATCCTGACCGCGTCGGGGCATGTGCCGGGGTGGAATTTCGCCAAGTACCTGGTCGGGAAGGACGGGACGGTGCGCCGGTTCTTCGCCAGCCAGACCGCCCCGGACGCGCCGGAGCTGCGGCAGGCCATCGAGGCGGCGCTGGCGGAGTAGCGGCGCGGGCGGGATGGCTCAGATCGCCCGCAGCGATTAGAGTATTCTGGAGGGCTGTCGATGAGGTACGGCATGGAACCTGTGTTGCGCGTCTACGAGGTCTCGCCACGCGATGGACTCCAGAACGAGTCCACTGTGCTCTCCACGGACATGAAGCTCGGGCTGATCCAGCGGCTCATCGGCGCGGGCTGCCGTGACATCGAGGTCAGCAGTTTTGTCCGCCCGCGCTGGGTGCCGCAATTGGCGGACGCCGCCGAATTGATCCCGCGCCTCCCGAGGGTGGAGGGCGTGAATTACTGGGGGCTGGTGCCGAACGAGGTCGGGCTGGAGCGGGCGATGGAGAGCGGGCTGGGCTGCGTGGCCACGGTGCTCTCCGCCAGCGAGACGCACAACAAGAAGAACGTCAACCGCACCGTCCGCGAGAGCCTCGCCTCCATCTCTGAGGTCACCGCCACCGCCACCCGGAGCGGCCTGCGGGTGCGCGCCTACATCTCCACCGCCTTCGGCTGCCCCTACGAGGGCGCGATCCAGGTGGACGCGGTGCTGGCCATCGCTGAGCGGCTGCTGGCCGCCGGGGCGGAGGAGATCGCGCTCGGGGACACGGTGGGGATGGGCGATCCGTCGCAGATCGAGGCGATGGTCGCCCGCTTCGACCGCGCCGGGATCGGCGTCGCCCGCCTCGGCCTGCACCTCCACGACACGCGCGGCACGGCGCTCGCCAACGCGCTGACCGGCTTCCGCTGCGGCATCCGCACCATCGACGGCTCGGTCGGCGGGATGGGCGGCTGCCCCTACGCGCCGGGCGCCTCCGGCAACGCCGCCACCGAGGACATCGTCAACATGTTCGGGGCGATGGGCATCACCACCGGGATCGACCTCGACCGGCTCTGTGAGGCGGGCGCCTTCGCTGAGTCCGCCCTCGGCCACGCCCTCCCCGGACGCTACCACCGCTACGCTCTCGGCGCCCGCCAGCGGCAGCAGGCCGTCAAGGCCGCCTGAGATGTCCAGAGCCTTCCTCAAGATCATCAGCGGCGCCCGTCAGGGCCTTAACGTGCCGCTGCCCTCCTCCGCTGATCCGCTGGTCATCGGCCGCCGCGAAGGCGAATTGCTGCTCGACGACCCGCTGATCAGCGGGCGCCACTGCCAGCTCTTTCTTCGCGGCGCCGACTGGGTGCTGCAGGACATGGGCTCGACAAACGGCACGATGGTCGAGGGGCGGCTGGTGCGGGAGGTGACGCTGAAGCCCGGCAACGAGATCACCGTGGGCTCCACGCGCATGATCCTGTTCGTCTCCGGCGACGATCCTGCGGAGGGCAAGGACGCGGCGCGCAGCCACCTGGAGATCGCCTGGCTGCTCGACGAGGAGCTTGTGGAATTGAAAGGCGGCAACGGCGGCGACATCATCGGCCAGGATCTGCGGCTGCCGCCGGGGGTCAACGCGCTGCTCGAGGTGATCGCCGGGCTGGATCAGGGCAAGATCTTCCGGTTCGCGCGCGGGAACATCAGCGTCGGGCGCAAGACCGGCGACATCCCGCTCTCAGACGGCGAGGTGTCGCGCAAGCACTCGGTCATCGAGGTCTTCGGGCGCGAGATGGTCTTTCTGCGCGATCTCGGATCGACAAACGGCACCTACCACAACGGGCGCCGGATCGGGGTGGCGCGGGTCAAGAGCGGGGACAGCATCGGGATCGGCAAGAGCGTGCTGAAGCTGGTGATCACGCGCTGATCACAGGCTCGCCCGGAGCGCCGCGCCCGTGTGGCTCCCAACGGTGCGCGCGACCTGCTCCGGCGTCCCCTGCGCGACGACGCGCCCGCCCCCGGCGCCTGCCTCCGGGCCGAGGTCGATCAGCCAGTCGCAGCGGCGGATCAGCTCCAGGTTGTGCTCGACGAGGATGACGCTGCTCCCGGCATCGACGAGCCGATCCAGCACAGCGACGAGCTTCTCCACGTCGTTGAGGTGAAGGCCGGTGGTGGGCTCGTCGAGGATGTAGATCGGCTTCTTCGTTGTGGGCTTCAGGGTGACACGGCTCATCAGCCCGCAGGCGAGCTTGATGCGCTGGGCCTCGCCCCCGGACAATTCGGTGGAGGGCTGGCCGAGCCGCAGATAGCCGAGGCCGACATCGCAGAGCGACTGGAGCGGGCGCAGGATGCGGCGCTGCGCCCCGAACAGCTCGCGGGCCTCGTCGGCGCGCATGGCGAGGACGTCGGCGATCGTGCGGCCCCTGAAGCGGACGTCGAGGGTCTGGGGGTTGTAGCGGCGGCCCCGGCACTGCTCGCAGGTGACCCAGACATTTGACAGAAAGTGCATCTCCACCTGGGTCTGTCCCTGTCCCTCGCAGTGGGGGCAGGCGCCCTCTCCTGCGCCGTTGTAGGAGAAGCGCCCGGCGGTGTAGCCGCGCTCGACGGAGAGCGGGAGCTGCGCGAACAGCGCGCGGATCGGGTCGAGGACGCCGACGTAGGTGGCGGGGCAGGAGCGCGGGCTGCGCCCGATGGGCGCCTGGTCGACGATCTGGAGCGTGAAGGCGCCGGGCGGGAGCGCGACGACGGGCAGGCTTCCGGACGCTGCCCCGGACTCTGCCCCGGACGCTGCGCCCTTCTCCTCCAGCAGCTTCAGCCGCTCCACCACGAGATCCATGATCAGCGTCGACTTTCCCGAGCCGCTGACCCCCGGTGACCCCGACCATGACGCCGGTCGGGATATCGACGCTGAGATCCTGCAGGTTGTGGCGGCGGGCGCCCCGGACGCGGATCGGCGGGCCGGGGGCGCGGCGGGTCGCGGGGGCGGGGATGCGGCGGGCGCCGGAGAGCCAGGGGCCGGTGACGCTGTCCGGGCCTGCGAGCATCGGCGGCCCGGAGTAGAGCAATTCCCCGCCGCGATCTCCGGCTTCGGGGCCGAGATCGATCAGGTGGTCGGCGCGGCGCATGGTGTCGAGGTCGTGCTCGACGACGATCAGCGTGTTCCCGAGGGCGCGCAGCCCCTCCAGGCTCCCGAGCAGGCGGGCGGTGTCGCGGGGGTGGAGGCCGACGGTGGGCTCGTCGAGGACGTAGACGCAGCCGGTGAGGCCGCTGCCGAGCTGGCTGGCGAGCCGGATGCGCTGGGACTCGCCGCCGGAGAGGGTGTCCGCGCCGCGATCCAGCGTCAGGTATTCGAGACCGACGTCCTGCAGGAAGCGCAGGCGGCTGCGGAGCTCGATGAGCGCCTGATCGGCGATGGCGGCCTCGGTCGGAGAGAGCGCGATGTCGCGGAAGAAGGCGGCGGCCTGCGCGACGGTCTTTGCGGCGAGGGCGCCGAGGGTGACGCCGCAGAGGCGGACGGCGAGGATCTCGGGGCGGAGGCGCGCGCCGAGGCAGCGCGGGCAGGTGGAGGTCGTCCAGGGGGTGCGCCCGAGGCCGTTGCAGGCGGTGCAGGCGCCGAGGTGGTGGTTGAAGGAGAAGTGGCGCGGGGTCAGCGGCTCGCGGTGGACGCGCCCGTGCTGCGGGCACTCCGGCCAGGGGGAGAGCGGGACGGCCTCCCCGGCGGCGGGCTGGAAGCGGGCGCGACCGGCGCGGTAGGCGGAGGCGACGGCCTCAGCGACCCGGCTGCGCTCGGTGACGGCGGGGTCGAAGCGGTCGATCACCACCTCCTGAACGGGCGCGTCACCGAGGTCTTCTATTTGTACAACCGATGTTTCAGGCTTTACGCTGGCTCCAGCCCTGGCTCCGGCCTTGACGACCCATGCGCGCTGGAAGCCCTGCCGGAGCAATTCTGCGGCGGGCGCGGGATCGGGCAGGCGGGCGATCAGGTGGCCGCGTCCGGGACGGAGGGCGGCGAGGAACCCGGCGGCGGGGCCGGGCGGCAGGGCGCGGGCGGGGCGGTCGCAGCGCGGGCAGTGGGGCGTGCCGAGGTTGGCGTAGAGGATGCGGAGGTAGTCGTGGATCTCGGTGACGGTGGCGACGGTGGAGCGCGGGTTGTGGGCGCTGTTCTTCTGGTCGATGGCGATGGCGGGGGCGAGGCCCTGGATGCGGTCGACCAGCGGGCGCTCCAGCCGCCCGAGGAAGCGGCGGGCGTAGGTGTTGAGCGCCTCGACGTAGCGGCGCTGTCCCTCGGCGAAGATCGTGTCGAAGGCGAGCGAGGTCTTGCCGGAGCCGCTGGGGCCGGTGATCACGGTGAGCTTCCCGTGCGGGATCTCTGCGCGCACGCCCTTCAGGTTGTGGCAGCGCGCGCCCTCGACGGTGAGCATCCCGCCGCCGCCGGTGAGGGCGGGGACCGTGTAGGCGGCGCGTCCCTCGGAGAGCACGGCAGGCACAGCGCCGAACTCGGGGAGCGCGGCCAGCACGCGCCCAGTGGCGGTGTCGAGCCGGGCGATCTCCTCTGGCGTCCCGGCGGCGAGGAGGCGCCCGCCGCCGCTGCCGCCTTCGGGGCCGAGCTCGATGAGGTGGTCGGCGATCTTTATGACGTCGGTGTTGTGCTCGATGATGACGAGGGTGTTCCCGGCGTCGACGAGCGCCTGCATGGCGAGGATGAGCTTCCCGATGTCGAGGAAGTGGAGGCCGGTGGTCGGCTCATCGAGCAGGTAGAGGGTGTGGCCGGTGGCGGGGCGCTGCAATTCGGCGGCGAGCTTCAGCCGCTGGGCCTCGCCGCCGGAGAGGGTGGTGGCGGCCTGGCCGAGCTGCACGTAGTCGAGCCCGACCTTCGCCATCGCCTGCAGGCTGCGGAGGACGCGCGGCTGGGCGGAGAAGAAGGGGATCGCCTCGGCGACGGTCATATCGAGGATGTCGGCGATCGTGTTGTCGCGCCAGCGGATCTCCAGCGTCTCGGCGTTGTAGCGGCGGCCGCCGCAGGACTCGCAGGGGACGTCGACGTCGCTCAGGAACTGCATCTCGACCGTGCGGACGCCGTTCCCCTCGCAGCCCTCGCAGCGCCCGCCCGCGACGTTGAAGGAGAAGCGCCCGGCGGT
>JBEIQZ010000969.1:0-1039 GCA_040376255.1 Alphaproteobacteria bacterium | reverse complement strand
TGGCGGTGGACGGCGGCGGCGCTGCTGCCGCTCCTGCTGTCGGCGCCGCTGATGCATGCGGCTGCAGGGCGGGTGCCGGTGCAGCTCATGACGGTGGAGGAGATCACGACGCGCGTGAACCTCGGCTTCCAGGTGGATCGGGCGGTGCTGGATCGGGTGCGGGGCGGGTACACGCCGGGGAAGGATCTCGGCGAATTGATCCCGACGCTCCGGACGCTCGCCGCCGGGGTGCGGGCGCCGGAGGGCCAGCCGTGGCTCCACCCGCGCGCCTCGGCGGCGCTGCCGCTGATCTTCCCGCAGACCTCGCCGTGGTGGCTGCTCGTCGCGGCGCTGCTCCCGGCGAGGCTGCTCTGGCGGTCGTGGCGGTCGTCGTGGAGCGTGGAGCCGTGGCGGCGGCTGGCGCGCGGGGCCGGGGAGATCCTGTGCGTCGCGTGGCTGCTGGCGCTCGGCGGGCCGACGCTGCACCTCCACTACCAGCACCGCTACGCGATGCCCCAGATCGCGCTGCTGCCGGTGCTGATCGCGGCAGTGCCGGGGGCCGGGGCGGCGGGCGGGGTGCTGGCGGCGCTGATCGCGGGGCCGTACCCGCTGAGAGAGGACTACCTCGATCACTGGTCGCAGCAGACCGACGCCTGGGTGGGGGTCGAGCCGTCGATGTGGGTGGAGAACTTGAGGTGGGCGGAGGAGAATCTGGGGGGAGAAGGGGAGGGGGCAGGGGTGATGGTGTTCGACTTCAGCGAGTCGAGGCCGTGGCCGCTGTTCGGGGTGTATGCGAAGTATCTGAGGTGCAACCGGACGCCGGACGGGTGTAAAGCGGCGATGGCGGCGCATAAGGGGCCGGATGTGGCGCTGCTCTGGGCGAGGGAGCAGCTGTCGGGGAAGCTGGCGGGGAGTTTTCAGACGGCTGAGGGGGTCATGCCGGGGCAGATCGGGTGCTGGGGGCTGGTGCGGCAGGTGGCGCCGGATGTGGGGTTGTACCGGTCGGGGTGTGAGTGAGGGCGGGGGGCGGGAAATGCAAGCACGAAGGAACGAAGGAACG
>JBEIQZ010000443.1:0-5359 GCA_040376255.1 Alphaproteobacteria bacterium | reverse complement strand
GTCGTAGGTCGGGCGCGGCAGCCGGTGGATCACGCCCATCGGCACCGGGTACTCCGGGTAGTCCATGCGCGCGAGGATCGCCGCGAGGAACGGATCGGTCTCGTCGTGGTGCAGGCAGTCCGCCGCGCTCACGCCCTCGCCCAATTCCACGACCTCGGGCCGGAGCCCGCGCAGCCGGATGCCCTTGCGCCCGCCCGCGAACACCATCGGCTGCCCGTGCTGCAGGAACAGCACCCGCTCCTCGCGGGTGACCTTCTCCGTCAGGCTGTCCCAGGCGCCGTCGTTGAAGATGTTGCAGTTCTGGTAGATCTCGACGAAGGAGCTGCCCCGGTGCTCGTAGGCGGCGCGCAGGACGTCGCGCTGATCCTTGGTGAAGATGTCCACCGTGCGGGCGACGAAGCTGGCGTCCGCGCCGAGCGCGAAGGCGAGCGGCTGGAACGGGTGGTCGATGCTCCCGAAGGGCGTGCTCTTGGTCTTCTTGCCGATCTCAGAGGTCGGGCTGTACTGGCCCTTGGTGAGCCCGTAGATCCGGTTGTTGAACAGCAGGATCTGCAGATCGACGTTCCGGCGCAGCATGTGGGCGGTGTGGTTCCCGCCGATGGAGAGGCCGTCGCCGTCCCCGGTGATCACCCACACCGACAGCTCCGGGCGGCTGATCTTCAGGCCGGTGGCGATGGTCGGGGCGCGCCCGTGGATGGTGTGGAAGCCGTAGGACTTCACATAGTAGGGGAACCGGCTGGAGCAGCCGATCCCGCTGATCACCGCGAGGTTCTCGGGCGGGATCTGCAGCTCGGCGAACACCGTCTGCGCCTGGGCCAGGATCGCGTAGTCCCCGCAGCCGGGACACCACCGGATGATCTGGTCGGACATATAGTCCTTCTTCGTGTAGGTGCGCCCGCTCATCGGGAGATCTCCTGCTGGTTGGAAGGCTGGCTGGAATTCTGGTTGGAAGTCTCGCGGGCGGCGATCTCGTCGGTGGCCGCCTTGATCGCGCTGTGGATCTCAGAGATGGTGAAGGACTTGCCCTTCACCTTGGTCACCGGCTGGCAGTCGACCAGCGACATCGCCCGCAGCATCATGCAGAGCTGCCCGAGGTTCATCTCCGGCACGATCACCTTCTTGAAGCTGCGGAGCACCCCAATGGTGTTCTTCGGCATCGGGTTCAGGTAGCGCAGGTGGGTGTAGGCCACCTTGATCCCCTGCAGGCGCGCCCGCTCGCAGGCCGCCCGGATCGCACCGTAGGTGGAACCCCAGCCGACAACGAGCAGTTCGTCCGGATCGCCGATCACCTCCAGATCCGGGACCGGGATTCCCGCGATCTTCGCCGCGCGGATCTTCACCATCTTCTCGTGGTTCTCCGGGTCGTAGGAGACGTTCCCCGTCCGATCCTCCTTCTCGATGCCGCCGATCCGGTGCTCCAGCCCCGGCGTGCCGGGCCGCACCCACGGGCGCGCCATCGTCACCGGATCGCGGTCGTAGGGCAGGAAGTCCGCCGGATCGGTGCGGAAGCGGACGGTCAGGTCGGGGAGCGTGTCGGCGTCCGGCACCAGCCACGGCTCAGAGCCGTTCGCCAGGTAGCCGTCGGTCAGCACGATCACCGGACACATGTGCTGGGTCGCGATCCGCGCCGCCTCCAGCGCCATGTTGAAGCAGTCCCCCGGCGTCGCCGCCGCGATCACCGCCAGCGGGGACTCGCCGTTGCGCCCGAACACCGCCTGGAACAGATCCGCCTGCTCCGTCTTCGTCGGCAGGCCCGTCGAAGGCCCGCCGCGCTGCACGTCGATGATGATCAGCGGCAATTCCGTCATGATCGCCAGCCCGAGCGCCTCGCCCTTCAGCGCCATGCCCGGCCCCGAGGTCGTCGTCACGCCGAGCAGCCCGCCGTAGGCCGCCCCGATGGCCGATCCGATGGCCGCGATCTCGTCCTCCGCCTGGAAGGTGAACACGCCGTGCGCCTTCATCCCCGACAGGTAGTGCAGGATGTCCGAGGCCGGGGTGATCGGGTAGCTGCCGAGGAACAGCGGGAGCCCCGTCCGGTGCGAGGCCGCGACCAGCCCGATTGCCATCGCCTGGTTCCCCAGGATGTTCCGGTACGTCCCCGCCGGGAGCCGCGCCGGAGGCACCGTGTAGCGCTCGTGGAACACCTCCATCGTCTCGGCGACGTTGTAGCCCGCATGCAGCGCGCGGAGGTTCGCGTCGACGTAGGGCGGCTTGAACTTCTCCCGCATCCACCGCTCAGTCGCCTCCAGCGGGCGGTTGTAGAGCCAGTAGGTCATCCCCAGCGCGTAGAAGTTCTTGCAGCGATCCACGTCCTTCAGGCTCAGCCCCAGATCGGCCACCGCTTCGCGCGTCAGCCGCATCAGGTCGATCTTCACGACGTTGTAGCCCTCCAGCGTCCCGTCGAGCAGCGGATCTGCAGTGATCCCCGCCTTCTCGAACTCGCGCTGGATGAACTTCTCCTGGTTGATGATCACCAGCCCGCCCTTCTTCAGATCCCGCAGGTTCGCCTTCAGCGCCGCCGGGTTCATCGCGATCAGCACCTCTGGCTGATCGCCCGATGTATAGATATCGTGCGAGGCAAAATGGAGCTGGAAGCCCGACACGCCCGCCAGCGTCCCCGCCGGGGCGCGGATCTCCGCCGGGAAGTCCGGGAAGGTCGCGAGATCGTTGCCGAACAGCGCGGTGGTGTTGGTGAACTGGCTGCCGACGAGCTGCATGCCGTCACCTGAGTCACCGGCGAACCGGATGACGACGCTGTCTACAGTCTGAGTGGGCTTAAGGGGAGGGGTCATGCAACACCGGGGACAGGGGTCGTACCGTGAGCGGGGCAGGGGCGTTATCATCCTCTGCGCCGGAGGGAAAGCGGTTTCCCGTCCTCCCTGCTCAGGATGTATGATGGATCATGGATACCCCCCGACGCTGCTGCTCGCTGAGGATCTCCGGCATCCGGTAGTCCAGGCGGCGCGATCGCTTGCGATGGTGACGATCGTGGAGCGGGTGCCGGTCGGGTGGGGCGGGATCGCGCATGCGGTCGGGCGGCTGTCGTGGGCGCGGGGACAGATCCTGCGGGCGCCGCTGGCCGGGTGGGTCGTCACGGTCACCGGGATCGATGTGAGGGCGGATCGGGGGCAGATGGCGAAGTGGTGCGGGACGGCGCCGCTGCCGGGGTGGACGCGGCTGATCCAGCGGTTCGTGGTCGGGAGCCAGGAGGAGGCGAGGGGGCTCTGCGCGGCGGGGGTGGCGATGGGGAGGATCGTGTGCGGGGGAGGGGGGGTGGTGTATGGGGAGGTGGGGAGGATGAGGGGGATCACGGCGGCACGGTGACACGGCGAAAGGCGAAAGGCAAAAGGCGAAAGGCGAAAGGCGAAACGCAACCACGGAAACACGGAAACACGGAGGAACACGGAAAAGGCAAAAGGGGGGATGGGGATGGGGATGGGTCAGGGGAGGGAGCAGGAGCAGAGGTCGGCGTCGAAGGATGTGCCGCCAGGTTGGCCGTCTCTGCCGAGGGAGATGAGTTTATAGGGGAGGTTGTCGGCGGGGGATTGATAGATGAGGGGGTGATCCCAGCCGTCGGTGGGGAGTTCTTTGTTGACGAGGAGGAAGCGGATGGGTTCGAGGCCGGTGGCGGTGTCGGGGGGGGGGTGGCGAGTGGAGTAGATGGCCAGGGCGTCCTGAATGCGGTGGAGGATGATTTTTGTATGTTCGACTTTAATTTTATTTTGAGTATCTATGTAAAAATAATATTCTGTAAATAAATTGACTATTGATATCATTGCTATAATAATAAGTGTTGAATATCCGATTATGTCAATAATTTGTGATTGTGTTGATTTTTTCTGCATACTTTCCTCGGAATATCAGGTTGTGCAGGGAGACATGGGTGTGGCTTGAGTTATCGGGTGACAGGGCGGGAAGTGCGTGTTAATGATGGAAGATGAAGCTTTATGACGAGTTGGCTGACTGGTACACACTGCTGACACCGCTAAAAGAGTATGAGGAGGAGGCGGCGATGTACCTGGGGGTGCTGAGGCCGCTGGTGGGGGCGGGGCGGCACCGGCTGCTGGAGCTGGGGGCAGGGGCGGGGCATAATGCGCACTATCTGGCGGAGGTTTTCGATCTTTGTCTGGTGGATGTCTCTCCGAAGATGCTGGAGCTGGCGGCGGTGAGCTGTCCGGGGGCGGAGCGGGTGGTCGGGGATATGCGGACGGTGCGGCTGGGGCAGATGTTCGATGTGGTCTTTGTGCATGACGCGGTCTGCTACATGCGGACGGTGGAGGATCTGCGCGCCCTGTTTGCCACGGCCCGCGCCCACCTCCGACCGGGCGGGCTGCTGCTGGTGGCGCCGGACTGCGTCGCTGAGACCTTCGCTCCGGGCGAGGACACCGGCGGCAGCGACAGCGATAGCCGCTCCCTCCGCTACCTGGAATGGACCTGGCAGCGCCCCGGCCAGCGCGATGGCTACGTCGTCGACTACACCATCGTCACCCGCACCGGCACCGACCTCCCCGTCATCCACCACGACCGCCACGAGGAGGGTCTGTTCCCCCGCGCCCTCTGGCTCGATCTCCTCACCGAAGCCGGATTCACCCCCGAATCCATCCCCTGGACCCACTCCGACGTTCCCTACCCCCTCGATCTCTTCCTCGCCCGCCTCTGACCCCTTTTCCGTGTTTCCGTGTTTCCGTGGTTGCGTTTCGCCTTTCGCCTTTCGCCTTTCGCCTTTCGCCTTTCGCCGTGTCACCGTGCCGCCGTGATCTCCCTCACCGCCTCCTCCACCCCCCCCTCCGTCTCCACCCACACCTCCGCCTGCCCATAGAACGGCTCCCGGTGCGCCAGGATCGCCCGCAATTCACTGAGCGCGTCCGCCCGCCCCTCCACCGGCCGCTGATCTCCCTGTGACAGCACCCGCGCGAGGTGGGTCTCCGGCGTCGCCCTGAGCCAGACTGTCCGGGCCGCCCCTCTGAGGAGCGCCCATGTCTCTGTGGCCGTGACGATGGAGCCGCCGGTCGCGAGGACGAGGGGGCCGGGCTGCGCGAGGAGCCGGGTGACGCAGAGGTGTTCCCACTGGCGGTAGCGGGCGGCGCCGTGGATCTCGAACAGGGAGCCGAGGGGGAGTCCGGCGGCCTTCTCGATCTCGGCGTCGACCTCGATGAACGGGCAGCCGAGGCGGTTTGCGAGCAGGGCGCCCACGGTGCTCTTGCCTGCGCCACGGAGGCCGACGAGCGCGATCTTGTCGGGGGCGGCGGCGGCGCGGAGGGCGCGCTGCTGGAGGGGGGCGGGGAGGGAGGCGAGCTGATCGGCGGGGTCGCGGAGGGCGCTGCAGCCGGTGACGAGGGTGGTGAGCGAGGCGGGGAGG